>JAJZFS010000112.1 GCA_021805245.1 Pseudomonadota bacterium
GGCGGCGACGACGAGGTTCAGGAAAATAATGAACAGGGCGGGGGCAAAGACCTGCTGCAACTGACGAAAAAAGGCCGCATCGACGTCGACGCAGACGGGGCGACGTCGCTCGCCGGCGTCTGGGCGGGCGGCGACTGCACCGAAGGGCAGGACCTCACCGTCGCCGCCGTCGCGGGCGGGAAAAAAGCGGCGCTCGCGATCGACCGCGCACTCAAGGAGAAAAAATAATGGCCGATTTGACTTGCAGGATTGCCGGCGTCACGTCGCCGAACCCGTTCTGGCTCGCCTCCGCGCCGCCGACGGACAAGGAATATAACGTCGTCCGCGCTTTCGAGGCGGGCTGGGGCGGGGTGGTGTGGAAGACGCTGGGCGAAGACCCGCCGGTGGTCAACGTTTCCTCGCGCTACGGCGCGACGCACTACAACGGCACGAAGATCATGGGCTTCAACAACATCGAGCTCATCACCGACCGTCCGCTCGACATCAACCTGAAAGAGATCGAGCGCGTCAAGAAAAACTGGCCCGACCGCGCTATGGTCGTCTCGCTGATGGTGCCGTGCAACGAGGACGCATGGCAGAAAATCCTCAAGCGCGTCGAGACCACGGGCTGCGATGCCATCGAGCTCAATTTCGGCTGCCCGCACGGCATGTCCGAGCGCCAGATGGGCTCCGCCGTGGGGCAGGTGCCGGAATATATCCGCGACGTCACAACTTGGTGCAAGAAACATTCCGACCTGCCGGTGTTCGTCAAGCTCACGCCCAACATCACCAACATCCTCTACCCCGCGCGCGCGGCGGTGGAGGGCGGGGCGGACGCGGTTTCGCTCATCAACACCATCAACTCCATCACCTCCGTCAACCTCGACGTCATGGCACCGGAGCCGGTGGTCAACGGCGTCGGCGCGCACGGCGGCTATTGCGGGCCCGCAGTCAAGCCGATCGCGCTCTGCATGATCGCCGAAATCGCCCGCGACGCGGCGTGCAAGAACGTTCCCATCTCCGGCATCGGCGGCATCTCCACATGGCGCGACGCGGCGGAATTCATTGCGCTCGGCTCCGGCTCGGTGCAGGTCTGCACCGCGGCGATGCATCACGGCTTCAAGATCGTGCAGGAGATGACCGACGGGCTTTCCAACTGGATGGACGAGAAGGGCTACAGG
This sequence comes from Pseudomonadota bacterium, assembly GCA_021805245.1. Classification (GTDB taxonomy): domain Bacteria; phylum Pseudomonadota; class Alphaproteobacteria; order Micavibrionales; family UBA2020; genus PALSA-926. The sequence goes on from JAJZFS010000112.1 coordinate 1,161, forward strand.
ACGCTGGACGATTTCCGCGGCCTTGCGGCGAAAAACTTCCGCAACTGGAACCAGCTCGACATGAATTACGACATCAAGGCCAAAATCGACCCCGAAAAATGCATCAACTGCGGCCTCTGCCACATCGCCTGCGAGGACACCTCGCATCAGGCGATCAGCGTGGCGAAGCAGGACGGCAAAAACATCTACACGGTGGTCGATGAGGACTGCGTCGGCTGCAACCTTTGCATGCACGTCTGCCCCGTCGAAGGCTGCATCAGCATGGAGCGCGTCGACAACGGCAAGCCCTACATGACATGGAACGAAGACCCGCGCAATCCGGCCAATAAAAAGTCGGCGTAAACGGCTTCACAGGCAAACGGCAGGCGCGGGCGTTTAAGCCGCCTTCTTGCCGCGCTTGACGGCTTTGGGCTTTTCGGCTGCTGCCTTGACCTTCAGCGCATCGTAGAACGGCGCGAAGGGCGGGCGGTCGATGTAGCGGCCCGCGCCTTTTACGGTGCGCACGTCGCCGTCCTTGTAGACGATCTTGCCTTGACTGAGTGTGACGGTGTTGGCGCCCTTGATCTCCATGCCTTCGAAGACGTTGAAGTCGATGTTCTGGTGGTGCGTCTTGGCGGAGATGGTGCGGGTCTTTTCAGGGTCCCACACCGCGATGTCGGCGTCCGCGCCGACGGAGATGCTACCCTTCTTCGGGTAGATGTTGAAGATCTTCGCGGCGTTGGCCGAGGTGGCGGCGACGAATTCGTTCACCGTCAGGCGGCCGGAATTGACGCCGTGATGCCACAGCACGCCCATGCGGTCTTCGACGCCGCCGCAGCCGTTGGGAATCTTGCGGAAGTCGTCCTTGCCTGCGGCCTTTTGCGGCGCGCAGAAGCAGCAGTGGTCGGTCGCGGTGGTGTGCAGCGTGCCGCATTGCAGGCCTTTCCACAGCGCGGCCTGATGTTCCGCGCTGCGGAACGGCGGGCTCATGACGTGCGCGGCGGCGTAAGCGAAGTCGGGGTTGCGGTAGACGCTGTCGTCGATGACGAGATGCCCCGCCAGAACTTCGCCGAACACGCGCTGGCCGTCGGCGCGGGCGCGCGCGATGGCGTTCAAGGCCTGTATCGCCGAGTTGTGCACGATGTAAAGCGGCACGTTGAGCACGTCGGCGATGCGGATGGCGCGCTCGGCGGCTTCGCCCTCCACGCCCGGCGGACGGGAGAGGGGGTGGCCCTCGGGGCCGGTGATGCCGGATTTGAACAATTCGTTTTGTAAATGCGCGACCAGCTCGCCGTTTTCGGCGTGGACGGTGGCGATGGCGCCGAGTTCGCGCGCGCGGGTGAAGGAGTTCACCAGCACCTCGTCGTCCGCCATGATCGCGCCCTTGTAGGCCATGAAGTGCTTGAAGCTGTTGACGCCGTGCTTGTCGACCAGCGTGCCCATGTCGCGGTGGACGCTGTCGTCCCACCATGTCACGGCGACGTGGAAGCTGTAGTCCGCCGCCGCCTTCTCCGCCCAGCCGCGCCATTTTTTGTAGGCGTCCATCAGAGGCTCTTTGGGGTTGGGGATCACGAAGTCGATGATCATCGTCGTGCCGCCGCACACCCCCGCGGTCGTGCCGGTGAAGAAATCTTCCGAGGCGGTCGTGCCCATGAACGGCAGTTCCATATGCGTGTGCGGGTCGATTCCCCCCGGCATCACATACTGCGCTGCAGCATCGACAATCTCCGCCCCTGCAGGCGTTTCCAGATTCTCGCCGATTTGTTGAATGATTCCATCGGCGCAAAGGACATCAGCCTTCCACGTGCGATCCGCATTGGCGATAGTGCCGCCCTTGATGAGAACAGATGACATTGCCTTTACTCCATAATGTAAAAATGCTTAAATCGGCCTTTATTACAGCGTTAAACCCATTTCAGGTCAAGAGGAACAACAGCCATGACAATCGTGAAAGCAGGCCTCATTCAGATGTCGCTCAAAGGCGATGCCGCCAAAGACACGCCGGAACAAATCCGCGACAAGATGCTCGCTGCGCACATCCCCCTGATCGAAAAGGCGGGCAAGCAGGGCGTGCAGGTTCTCTGCTTTCAGGAAGTGTTCACCCAACCCTATTTCTGCCCCAGCCAGGATCCGAAATGGTACCGCGCGGCGGAGAAGATTCCCGACGGGTACACCACAAAGCTGATGCAGGAATACGCCAAAAAGTACAATATGGTCATCGTCGTGCCCATTTATGAAGAAGACATCACCGGCATCTATTACAACACCGCCGCCGTGATCGACGCCGACGGCAAATACCTCGGCAAGTACCGCAAGACGCATATCCCGCAGGTCGCGGGCTTCTGGGAGAAGTTCTTTTTCAAGCCGGGCTTCTCCGACTGGCCGGTGTTCAACACCGCCTATCTCAAGCTCGGCGTTTATATCTGCTACGACCGCCACTTCCCCGAGGGCTGGCGCGCGCTGGCGTTGCACGGCGCGGAATACGTCGTCAATCCGTCCGCCACTGTCGCGGGCCTCAGCCAGTATCTCTGGAAGCTCGAACAGCCCGCTTCCGCCGTCGCCAACGGCTATTACGTCGGCGCCATCAACCGTCCCGGCACGGAAGCGCCGTGGAACATCGGCAAGTTCTACGGCACGTCCTACATCGTAAACCCGCGCGGCGAGTTCCTCGTCACCGCCTCGGAAGACAAGGACGAGCTCATCGTCGCCGACATGGATATGGACGTGGTGCGCGAGGTGCGCGACAAGTGGCAGTTCTTCCGCGACCGCCGTCCGGAAACCTATCCGCTGCTGACCGCGATCGGCTAAAGCCGCCGCTCTCTTTCCAAGGGAAAACCATGACCGCGCGCACGGAGAAGGATACCTTTTCGCTGCCTGCCGCCGCGCAGGGGAATTTTTACCGCCATGTCGACGGCGGGTGCTATCAGGTCATTTCCCGCGGCAAGGAGACGGAGACCGGCACCGAAATGGTAGCCTATGTCCACCGTTATCCTTTCGATCCGCTCTGGTCGTTCCGCACGGCGGAAAATTTTGACGGCATGACCGACGGCCGCCGCCGTTTCACGCCGATCAGCGCGGTGGAGGCCGAAGCCATGATGGCGGTCGACCGCGAAACGGCGCAGCGCACCGTCACAGCCGCGCGCGCCGCCCGCCGCGCGGCGCGCGAAGGAGCGGCCAGCACTGGCGCCTAGAGCCTCCGGATCTATTTTCTAAAAAAACCATTAATTTCTAATGGCAGCGCGCTATATTCACGGCCTAAAAATAGTATTAGTCATAAATTAAGCTAGTTTTAAGAGTTAATATATTAAAATGTAATTCATTGACAGTGAGGGAATAATGGATCGTTCAGCACACGGACCCGTCGAGTTTGTCATTTGTCAGGATGCGCGGGATATCCACAAGGATATGCGGGAGGTTGTCGGCACGCTCAACAAAGGCGGGCACAAGGCCGGTCTCGAATGCGTCGACCATGTGGACGATCTGATCAGGTCGCTCGACAAAAAGCGCGCCGAGAACGCGGCCGACAAGAGCAAAAAATTCGACCTGCCGACCGACATCATCATGGACGTGTCGGGCGGCAATGGCGCCATCGGCGCGAAAAAAGTCATTCAATGGTTCGAGAAAAATTATCCCGACGCGCCGCTGCCGACGTTCAACTTCCTTTCGCTGAGCCTCGACATGGCGATCACCGACGCCAGAAAACTGCGTATCGAAGACGGTCGGGTTCTCGCCGGTGCCATCGACACGAGCGAGTTGATATGGACGCAGGAACGCCTGCTAAAAGGCGCCTCGCAATATACGCCGGCGACGACCGCCTTCCGCAAGCTTTTGAACACGCTGTTCGACACAAAGCTGCCGCTCGACCAGCGAAAGGACGAGTATTACACGAAGAGCCTTGAAGATTTGGAAAAACTCGCCAACGACGGCGTGGCGTCGGAGTGGCTGCGCGGCAATCTCTCCGCTGAAAAGGCCATCGAAGGCACGCGGACTTTTTTTCAGGATCTCGCCGGCGCGCTCGGGCAGGGCGGCGAAAAAGGCAAGGGGCAGGCGGCCAAAGGCGGCCTCGAAGGGCTGAAGGCCGGCGCCTCATTCTACGGCGGCGCGGGCGTGCCGCAAAAGGGCCGCATCGTCTTCACCGCCGAGCAGGCGCGGGACGCTTTTTACGCGAAGCAGAATCCCATCCTCGTCATGAGAAACTACGATCCCTCCGTCGTGCCGCTGATGGCCAGCGGGCGCCTCGCGGGCGTGGTGGTCGTCTCCACCTACATGGCCTCGCACTTGAAACTGCTGTGCGAAACGCACAACGTCACGGGGCTTTTCGGCGTTGCTCCCCAAAAACAGAAGATGCGTGACGAATTCAACGAGGAAGCGCAGCCGGACGGCCCCGCTTATTTCAAGCATGGCGAGAAGGTCAAGATCAACGGCAGGGAGATCGGCGAGGACGAGGACATTCTCGTCGGTCTTGACGGCAACGGCTTGGTATTCAATCCGCCCGCAAGCCTGAGGACGGAACGTCCCAGCGTGCAAAGAATCGCCGACAGCGACCAGTTCCGGATCCGGACGATGATGAAGTGCTTCGACAAGCTCTTCCGCGAAAAGGGTCTGCCACGACACGGCGTCAAGGTGAACGTCGATTCGATCGGGCGGATGGACCCGCCGGTCGGCATCGGGTTGGTGCGCACCGAGCAGATGGTGGCGACGAACGTGAACATGCTGAAGGCGTTCAAGGATGTTTTGCTGAACAACGACCGGGAAACGCGCGGCAGGTTTTTCATGCAGACCGAATACGAATACGGCTCGCTCGTCCGGCGTTTGGACAAAGGGCCGGTGAAGATCCGCCTGTTCGACTTCGTCCACAGCGAGATCCTGAACAAGGAAGAGCAAAAAGAGTTTTTGAAGAAATATCCGAGACTCGATATTCACGGCGGCGATGCGCTGAAGACATGGCCCGATCTTTACCGCGATCAGGTCAAGGCCATCTTCCAGGCGCTGCGGAACGACCGGACCTATGGCCAGCCGCTGGAGATCATGATGCCGGCCGTCCGGACGGAAGAGGACGTGCTTGCCATCAAGAAAATCGTCAAGGAAGAGGCTGCCGCCGCCAAGATCGGCGCGGAACGCTACAGCTTCGGCGTGATGGTCGAGACGCTCGACGCCTGCAAGAACATCGCGGCGGTCGCGCCGCATTGCGACTTCATCAGCTTCGGCACCAACGACCTGACGCAGCAATACACCGGCATGAGCCGCGGCGATCTCAAGGCGCATGCGAAATACGCGCAGGAACACGGGGTCGATCCCTTCAAGGTGCTGACGCCGGAAGTGCTCGAGATCGTGCGCGACACCACGGCGCGCGGCCGCAAGGCGAAACCGGACCTGCGCGTGGACATTTGCGGCGCGCAAGCTGCCGACGTCGACACGGCGATCAAGCTGTTCGACGCGGGCGTGGACAATATCTCCGTCGCGCCGACGCCGGCCAATATGTACGCCCTGCCCATCCTTCTGAGCTACCGCAGGTATGACGCGCTGAAAAACCACCAGCCGAAAGCGCAGCCGCACCAAAACAGGCGCGCGATGTGATGGTTTTGAACGCCCGCATGAAAAGGACCGTTCTTGCGCTGGCCGCGGCGCTCGCGCTCGGTTTCGCGCATCAGGCAAATGCGGCGAACGGCCCTTTTAAAGAAAGCTACGGCGGGCGCGGGCTTTATGTTTACGTGCCCGCGCATCTCCCGCCTGCCGGCCAGCGCGCGCTGGTCGTCGTGCTGCACGGCGGCATGGGCAGCGCCGGCCGCATCGTCACCGAAAAGTCGGAAAGCGGCCTCAATATGGACAAGCAGGCGGACAAGGACGGCTTCATCGTCGCCTATCTCAACGGCACCAAGGTCGCGCGGTTTTTGCGGGCGAAACGCAAGGGCTGGAACGCGGGCGGCGGATGCTGCGGCCTACCTTCCAAAAACAATGTGAACGACGTCGCCTACATTGAGGGTGCGGTCGACAATCTCGCGGCAGAATACGGCATCGACAAACGCCGCGTCTTCGGCATGGGCCATTCCAACGGCGCGATGATGACCCAGCGCCTCATGTGCGAAACGCATCTTTATGCCGCGGGCGTGGCGGTCTCGGGTCCTCTCAATCTCAGGGTCGATGAATGCCCCGCTGCGAAAGGCGCGCGCATCCTCGCCATTCACGGCGCGGACGACCAAAACGTGCCGATCGGCGGCGGAGAAGGAACGAAAGGCCTATCCCGTGCCGTTTACAGCTCCGAAGCGCACAGCAAGCAGGTCTTCGAAGCGTCCGGTGCGTCCTACACGCTCGACATCGTGCCGAACACGGACCACAAGATGGACCATATCTCCGCCGCGATCGCAAAAACCGAAGGCGAAACCGTTCCGCAAAAAGCCGCCCGCTTTTTTGGCCTTGATCATCCGCATTGAGCGGAGAGCGGTATTTCATTCGCGCTATACGTGAAATCACACCCATAATCCGCGCCGTGGCCGCGCTTTTTATTGCGCGTTGACAGACGCGACCGGCGGGCATAGGTTATTGTTGCTCTGCAGCAAAATAATCGATTTCCGCCGTTACTGTAATGTTTTCTTAATATGAGTTGATTACGATACTTTTACTCAATGCCTGTCAAAGATGGAGGATCCTTAAATCATGGCCGCCAAGTCCGCGTCATCCCGCAAGAAATCCGTCAAAAAAGCCGCCCAAAAATCCGTGCTCAAGAAGTCGGAAAAAGCAGGGGGGCAGAGAAGCGCCGCATCAAAGCAACCCGCGGCCCATAAAGACGACTTCTTCAAAAGCAAAGCCCTGTTGTTGCAGGGCGGCGGCGCGCTTGGTGCCTATCAGGCGGGCGTCTATGCCGCGCTGGCCGAGGCGGACGTGCTGCCGAACTGGGTGGCGGGCATTTCCATCGGCGCGATCAACGGCGCGATCATCGCCGGCAACAGGCCGGAGCGCAGGGTGGAAAAACTGCGCGGCTTCTGGCAGCAGATTTCGGCGCTGCCGCCGTGGAACACGCTCGGCCTTTTCAACAGCATGATCGACAAGGGTGGCGACAAGGCCCGCAGGTTCTGGAACCAGGTGAGCGCCATGAGCGCGCTGACCGTCGGCGCGCCGGGCTTTTTCTTTCCGCGCCCGCTGCCGCCGCAGCTCGCGCCCGAAGGCTCGCGCGCGGCGGCGAGCTATTACGACACGGCGCCGCTGAAGGCTACGCTGGAAACATTCATCGACTTTGACATTCTCAATTCCGGCGAGACGCGCTACACCACCAGCGCCGTCAACATCGAGAGCGGCAACTACGTGATTTTCGACTCGCAAAAGCAGCGCATCCTCCCCGAGCACGTCATGGCCAGCGGGGCGCTGCCGCCCGCCTTGCCGACGGTCGAGATCGAGGGGCAGCACTATTGGGACGGCGGCCTCATTTCCAACACACCGCTGCAGTGGGTGATGGACGACGAGCCGGAGGACACGCTGGTCTTTCAAGTCGACCTCTGGCCCGCGCGGGGCGACTATCCGCGCAACATGCTGGAAGTGGCGACGCGGCAAAAGGAAATCCAGTATTCCAGCCGCACGCGCTTCATCACCTCGCGCTTTCATCACGCGCAAAAGATGCGCCACGCCTTCGCCGAGCTTTACGACATGCTGCCGGACAATCTCAAGCATTCCGCGCGCGCGCGGACGCTGCACGAATTTGCCGACCTCAACCAGTATCACATTGTGCACCTGATCTATCACGCGAAGTCCTACGAGGGCTATTCCAAGGACTTCGAGTTCTCGCGCACGACGATGGACGACCACTGGAAGGCGGGTCTCTACGACACCCGCCGCAGCCTCAGCCACAAGGAGATCTTCTGCAAGCCCGCCAATCCTGCCGGCATCCAGATGTTCGATTTCTGCACTTCTAAATAACGCCATTATCAAAGGAGACCGCTTCATGAAAGCCGAAGACGTCCGCAAAAACGCGTTCTGCATGCCGTTCGCCAACCATGCCTATCCGCCGGGGCCGTACCGCTTCGTCGACCGCGAGTTCATGATCATCACTTACCGCACCGACATGGACAAACTCCGCGCCGCCGTGCCGGAACCGCTGGAGGTGACTGAGCCTTTGGTGAAATACGAGTTTATCCGCATGCCGGATTCGACCGGCTTTGGTGATTACACCGA
>JAJZFS010000040.1:0-29170 GCA_021805245.1 Pseudomonadota bacterium
GAAGACTATGCAGGCGTTGATAGCCACATATTGCATGTTGCCGTTTTCGAGCTTGCCGACAATCACCGTGCAGGCGCCGCAGTCGCCCTCGGCGCAGCCCTCTTTGGTACCGGTCAGACGTTCCTGCAAACGGAGGTACTGCAAAATCGTCGTGGTCGGCGGCAGGCCGGAAACCTCCCGCATCTCGTTGTTGAGCATGAATTTTATCGTATTCGACATGGTGGTCATGATACGGGAAATTATCTTCGGTTGTCTAGCCACGGCAGGGGCAAAGTGCTACAACTAGCGCATGGAAAATACCGACTCATTTATCGAAGGTTTGCCCAAGGTCGAGCTGCACTTGCACATTGAGGGCAGCCTTGAACCAGAATTGATGTTCGCGCTGGCGCAACGCAATAAGGTTGACATCCCCTTCAAATCCGTTGAAGAGGTAAGAAAGGCATATAATTTCAGCAATTTACAGGATTTTCTTGATATTTACTATCAAGGCATGGGCGTACTGCAGAAAGGACAGGACTTCTATGATCTGACTTGGGCCTACCTCGAACGGTGCAAAGCGGACAACGTCCTCCACACGGAAATCTTTTTCGATCCGCAGGGGCATACCGAGCGCGGCATTTCCTTCGAAACCGTGTTGAACGGCATCACCCGCGCGCTGGAAGACGGTGAAAAGAAGCTCGGCATTTCGTCGAAGCTTATTATGTCCTTTCTCCGCCACCTCAGTGAGAACGACGCCTTCAAGACGCTCGAACAGGCCATCCCCTATAAAGACAAGATCGTTGGCGTCGGGCTGGACAGCTCCGAGAAAGGCCACCCGCCCTCCAAGTTCGAGCGCGTATTCGCCCGCGCACGCGAAGAAGGATTTCTGATCGTCGCCCATGCGGGCGAAGAAGGCCCGCCGGAATATGTCTGGGAAGCTTTGGACAAACTGAAAGTCGATCGCATCGACCACGGCAACCGTTCGCTTGAAGACGACAAACTGGTCACGCGCCTTGCCGGAGAAGATATGGCCCTGACCGTCTGCCCGTTGAGCAATCTCAAGCTCTGCGTCGTGAAGGACATGAAAGACCACCCGCTGAAAAAGATGCTCTCCCTCGGCCTCAAGGCCACGGTCAATTCCGACGACCCCGCCTATTTCGGCGGCTACATGAACGACAACTACAAAGCCGTCACACACGCGCTCGGCCTTGAAGAACAAGACTTGCTGACGCTCGCGCGCAACAGCGTCGAAGCCAGCTTCCTCGGTGATGCGGAAAAAAAGGCCCTGCTTCAAAAAATCGATGCTTACGCATTAGAAAGTGACCAGTCATGCAACACGCCCACAAAGAAGAGCACGCCTGCTGCGGGCACGGACAAAAAGAAAAACAACCCGTAGAAGAACAGCACGCCTGCTGCCAGCATAAAAAGCCGGAGCACCAACCGGAGGAGCACGCCTGTTGCCATCATCATGCGGCACCCGCATCGCGTATCCCTGTGGACGAGAATGCGGTCTACACCTGCCCGATGCATCCCGAAGTGCGCCAAAAAGGCCCCGGCGCCTGCCCGAAATGCGGCATGGCCCTGGAACCGGAGACCGTTTCCTTAAGCGACGCGCCCGACCCAGAGCTCGTCGACATGACGCGCCGCTTCTGGATTTGCGCCGCACTTTCCGCGCCGCTCCTCGCCATCGCGATGGGGCATCTCAATGTGCCGCACACCGTGTGGGTGCAGCTTGTCCTTGCCACGCCCGTCGTGCTGTGGGGCGGCGCGCCGTTCTTCGTGCGCGGCTGGCAATCACTTCTCAACCGCAGCCTCAACATGTTCACGCTGATCGCGCTCGGCACGGGCGCGGCGTATCTTTACAGCCTTTATGTGACCTTTACGGGCGGGCACGCAGTCTATTTTGAATCCGCCGCCGTGATCATCGCGCTCGTCGCGCTCGGACAGGTGTTGGAACTCAAGGCCCGCGCCCAAACCGGCAAAGCCCTGCGCGCCCTGCTCGACCTCGCGCCCAAAATGGCGCGCGTCGTCAATGACGACGAGACCGAAACCGAAGTGCCGCTGGAAGACGTGCAAACCGGCTATGCCTTGCGCGTCCGTCCAGGCGAAAAAGTCCCCGCCGACGGCACGGTGATCGACGGCTCCAGTTCGGTCGATGAATCCATGGTCACGGGCGAATCCATGCCGGTCACCAAGATCGTCGGCGACAAAGTCATCGGCGCAACCATCAACGGCACGGGGTCGTTCGTCATGCGCGCGGAACATGTGGGACGCGAAACCGTGCTGTCGCAGATCGTCGACATGGTCGCCAAGGCACAGCGCAGCCGCGCTTCCGTCCAGCGGCTCGCCGACGCCGTCGCGGGCTGGTTCGTGCCCGCCGTCGTGCTGTCCGCCATCGTCACCGCCTTCGTCTGGTGGCATTTCGGGCCGGAACCGAAGCTTGCCCATGCGCTGATCAACGCCGTTGCCGTGCTGATCATCGCCTGCCCCTGCGCGCTCGGCCTTGCCACGCCGATGGCCGTGATGGTCGGCGTCGGCCGCGGCGCGCGTGCCGGCATTCTCATCAAAAACGCCGAAGCGCTCGAAACGCTGGATAAAATCGACACGCTCGTCATCGACAAAACCGGCACGCTGACCGAGGGCAAGCCGAAGCTCGTTTCCCTCATGGCGGTGGAAGGGTTCGAAGAAACCGCTCTTCTGCGCCTCGCCGCCAGCCTCGAAGGCTACAGCGAGCATCCGCTCGGCCTCGCGGTCGTGCGCGCCGCGGTTGAGCAGGACATCCATCCCGCATCCGTAGAAAATTTCAACTCCGTCACCGGCAAAGGCGTCACTGGCATCGTTGAGGGACACACCGTCGCGCTCGGCAACGTCGTCTTTTTGAAATCGTTCGGCATCGACGCCGAAGCGTTGCGCCCGCAAGCGGACGACCTGCGCAAAAAGGGCCAGACGGTTATCTTCGCCGGCATCGACGGACAGGCGGCCGGGCTACTCTCCGTCGCCGATCCCGTCAAGCCCACCTCCGCCGGGGCCGTCAAGTTATTGAAAGAATCCGGTCTGCGCATCGTCATGCTCACCGGCGACAACCAGACGACCGCAGAAGCCGTAGCGCAGAAACTCGGCATCACCGAGCTTGAAGCGGGCGTCACGCCGGAGCGCAAAAGCGCCGTCATCAAGGAAATCAAATCCCGCAAGCGCATGGTCGCCATGGCGGGCGACGGCATCAACGACGCCCCCGCTCTCGCGCTCGCCGACGTCGGCATCGCCATGGGCACCGGCACCGATGTGGCGATGGAGAGCGCCGGCATCACACTTTTGCATGGCGACCTCATGGGCATCGTCCGTGCGCGCAAGCTCAGCCGCGCGGTGATGAAGAATATCCGCCAGAACCTCTTCTTCGCCTTTGTCTACAACACGCTCGGCATTCCCCTGGCCGCGGGCGTGCTTTATCCGTTCTTCGGATTACTCCTCAGCCCCGTGATCGCCAGCGCGGCCATGTCGCTGAGTTCCGTCTCGGTGATCATGAATTCCCTGAGACTTCGCCGCGAAAAAATATAATTATAAATCAAATATTTATATTATATGACCCATTGCGTATTCGCACTATGTAAATAATATTTATTATGTATACCCAATCACGGCAAATTCACTCTACGCTCTTGTATTTCAAGCAGAGGAAATTTTTATAGCCTTTGGCACAAACAAAAGAAAGGCAGCCTCTGCTCCCACGGCAGAGGAAGCCTCTGAGACAGGACTGCATGGCACCACCGTGGAGGCGCATGCGCTCAACGCCGCCGCCGAGACCTATGTAGAGGCGCAAAAAGCCATATTCGACGCCTATCATAAAAAATCCAACGGTGGCATGTCTCTCATGTACAGCCTTCAAAAATACTTTCAGCTCCGCTACACCTACGACGAAGCTGCAAAGGCACCTTACCAAATGCATCAGGAACTGAAAAAAGGCGCTGTCGCAGCCTTCCTCGACGGGCGTCCGGAAAACCTGCAGCACATGATCGCCCATCCGCAGGAGTTTCTTGAAAGCCAGTACCAGAATGCGAAAGACTGCAGCATCACGTTGCTCATACAACTGACAGGCAAAATGCCCGATGCCGGCGTTCCGTTGCCCGCCCTCGCTAAAGTGGACAAAACGGAGCAATAGGAAATGCTTAACAACGCGCTCTATACGCTCGTGAACGACTACGACAACATCGAAAAACAAGCTTCCGCCCTGCTCGCTGCGGGGGCAGAAGCCTCTTGCAATTCAAGCATCATCCTTGCCACCGCCATTCACAAAGGAAAGCCCGCCGCCGTCATCGACATGCTGCTCGAGAATGGCACGAGCTATCAGGCGGCACTTGAAAAGATACAGTCCCGCCCCGATTATTACGGCGACAAGGCGGAAAAAATCGCCTACGACGAATACCGTCACGATACGGAAGCCCGTATCGCCGCGCAGCAAGAGCGCATCAGGGAACTCGAAAAAACCGTTGAGGAATTGACGCAGCGGAAAGACAAAGGCTCCGCCCCCGAAGCTACGGCAGCGCAAGAACAAACCGGACCGCAGCCGAATGCGACGGTCTTCGTCAAAAAATTCCGGAAGTTTTAAGGTTTCATTTTATCGCGGAAATAATCGCAGGCCGGCGCGTCGCCCGAATAGTGCGCGCTCGTAATGCGCCCTTTATCGGCACTGATCTCCAGACGGCACTCCCATGTATAGGTATTCTGGGCGTCAAACCTTCTCATCCGCTGACGATAGACAATATTTTTACCGACAACGGCGACGCCCGGCCCTTGGTCCGGCATATTGGTCTGCCATATCTCGTCATGGGTCCAGATGTAAACGTCTTCCGCATCATTCTGCCGGATTGTCTGTTGCGGAGTGCCGAGATGCCGGACGGCGACCGACAGCGGCTCTCCCCTCAGTTGCGGCAATTGCGCGGTGCGCGGGGCGGGAGCGCAAGCCGTCAGCAGCAGCGGCACGAAAATGGGAAATGCTTTTTTCATCTTTCTATTTTCAGCCCCATCCCTGCCGGCAGCTTTGATTTTTATCAAGATGAATTTTCTCTTTATCTCCTGAACGCGTCAATCGCGTCTGAAAAATAACGGTCATATTTTCCAGATCGTTCATTCCCGCCCGCAAATGTCATTGATCTTAGCGGATATTTTGCACAGAATGAGGGCCAAAAGCAAAGAAGGATACATCAGCATGAACACGCGTACCGAAAGCGACTCCATGGGCGAAGTAAAAGTCCCCGCAGACAAATACTGGGGCGCGCAAACGCAACGGTCGTTCGAGAATTTCAAGATCGGCACGGAAAAAATGCCTCTGCCGCTGATCCACGCACTCGGCGTCCAGAAAAAGGCCGCCGCGCTGACGAACATGGAACTCGGCGTACTCGACAAGAAAATCGGCGACGCCATCGTCAAGGCGGCTGACGAAGTCATGCAGGGCAAGCTCGACGATCACTTCCCCCTCGTCGTGTGGCAGACGGGCTCGGGCACGCAAACCAACATGAACGCCAACGAAGTCATCGCCAACCGCGCCATCGAAATTCTCGGCGGCGAAATCGGCTCGAAAAAACCCGTGCATCCGAACGATCACGTCAACATGGGGCAGTCGTCGAACGATACCTTCCCCACCGTCATGCACATCTCCGCCGCGGAGCAGATGCATAAAGAACTGATCTCCGCACTCGAACATCTGCTGGGCGCGCTGCAAGCCAAGTCTGATGCTTTCAAAGACCTCATCAAAATCGGCCGCACGCATCTGCAGGACGCGACACCCGTCACGCTGGGACAGGAATTTTCCGGTTATGCGACACAGGTGAAATATGCCATCGACCGCGTCAAATCCTGCCTGCCGCGTTTGGGTCAGCTCGCGCAGGGCGGCACGGCGGTCGGCACAGGGCTAAACTGCAAGAAAGGCTTCCCCGAACTGTTCGCCAAAAAAGTCTCGGAGCTTACGGGCATCCCCTTCACCACGGCGGAAAACAAGTTCGAGGCGCTGGCCGCGCACGATGCGATCGTCGAAGCCTCGGGCGTCACCAACACCATTGCCTGCTCGCTCATGAAAGTCGCCAACGACATCAGGCTTTTGGGCAGCGGCCCGCGCTGCGGCATCGGCGAAATCCACCTGCCGGAAAACGAGCCCGGATCCTCGATCATGCCCGGCAAGGTCAACCCGACGCAGTCCGAAGCCATGACGATGGTCTGCGCGCAAGTGATGGGCAACCACACGACGGTTTCCGTCGCCGGCTCGAACGGGCATTTCGAGCTCAACGTCTTCAAACCGGTGATGATCTTCAACCTGCTGCAGTCGGTCCGCCTGCTCGCCGACGCCTCGCGCAGTTTCACCGACAACTGCGTCGTCGGCATCGAGCCGAACACGGCGCGCATCACCAAGCTTTTGAACGAAAGTTTGATGCTGGTTACAGCGCTCAACCCCGTCATCGGCTACGACAAAGCGGCGAAAATCGCCAAGAAAGCCCTGCACGACGGGCAAACGCTGAAAGAAGCCGCCGTAGAATTGAACTTCCTCAGCGCCAACGACTTCGACAAAGCCGTGCGGCCTGAAGCCATGATCGGAATGAAGGATTAAACTTAAGGACTAGACTGCATGCCAGATAAAAATATCAAACGTTCGGTTACCGTCGCCGGTCATCGGACAAGCATCACGCTGGAATCCGCCTTCTGGGAGGCGCTGAAAGAAATTGCCGGCGCTCAGGGCAAATCCGTCAACGCCCTCATCGCGGCGGTAGACAGCCAGCAGCCGGAAAACCTGTCGAGCGCAATCCGGGTCTTTATCCTGAAATTTTATAAAGAAAAGGCAAATGGTTAGAATAGAGCCCGGCTTATTGCTGGCATAAACCGCGACGCCGTCAGGATATTATATGCCGAAAGAGCTTCCAACACCGCGGATGCGGAGCCTCAAGACGATACACACTGCCTTGAAAATTCAAGGCTGCGCTTTTTCATCCGTGGAAATCTCCGACACCTTCAGCGCCTCGGCCAGTTTGTTTCGCGCGCTGCCGGGCTTGAGCGGTTTTTGCTGGCTTTCATCCGGCGCCCAGCCGATCGCGTAGATCACATGGAACGTCGCGGGCACGGCGCCGTCGGCATCGGCGAATTTGTCGTGATAAATCTCCGCCGCCTTCAGCAAAACCCCGCGCCGCGTCGGCTTCATCAGGCGGCTATAGGTCGCGTTGCTCGCCCCCATGCCGCGCAAGTCCTGCATCAGTTTTAAAGGATGGGCATAGCGCACGACGATTTTGTCGCTGTCCACCACGGGTAGCGCGAACCCCGCCCGCTGCATCAGCGCGCCGACGTCCTGCGAATCCGCGAAAGGCGACACGCGCGGGCTCGCCCCGCCGGTCACGGCCAGTTCGGCTTCCATCAGGCAGTGGCGCAATTCATAAAGGCTCTCGCCGCCGAGCAGCGCAGCCATAAACATGCCGTCTGCTTTCAAGGCCTGTTTTATTTGCAACAACGCCCCCGGCAGATCATTGACCCAGTGCAAATTCAGATTGCTCACGATGGCATCGACGCTGCCCTTAGCCAGCGGCAGAAACTCCTCGTCCACAACAATGTCCGGCCTCATGCCGAAAGCCGCATCCATGCGGATGATATGCTCCGTTCCCTTGCGCGCTTGCGGATGCGCCGCAGGCGCACCGCTGAGGCTGACCATCAAAGGAAATTCCCGTTTGACAAGATCAAGACGTTCAGCCAGCCTTTCCGCCACCTCTTTATAAAGAAAATCATATTGCGAAATGCCGTGCGCCGCGCGTTCGCGGCGATGACGCAACAGGTTGCGGTCGAAGACTTCAATCGCGGAAGCCGGTTTGGACGTCTGCTTCATCATCAGTTTTTCGGCGGCGTGTTATCGCCCATCGACGGCGCGGGAGGCTTGAGTTCCGGCGCCCGCGGTTTCAGTTTCGGCAATGATTTTCCGATCTTGCCGATACTTTTATCCACTTTCTTGATGCCCGCCGTGTCCTTGACGTTCACCTTGGCCTGCGCATAGCTCTGACGCAGACGTTTGCCCGGCGGCACAATCGGTTGTTGCGGCACCGTGGCGCCACCGGCCTGTTGCCCACGCTGCCCGAGAATGCGCGACGGGATCGCCGAGTAGCCCGCGTGCGTCGCTTCAATGGCGATTTTTTCGGTGGAAAGCGAAAAGCCCTGATATTTCCTGTGCGCGTCGTCCCGCGTCATGCTCGCGCTCATGTCGTGGTTCAATTCCTTCATGTGGCGCATGTGGAACGTCGCGATCGATTTCATCGTCGCCAGTCCGATGTTGTAGTTCTTGCCGAACATGAAGATCATGGTCGCGACGACGCTTTCGAGCATATAAGTAACGTTCCACTTTTCAGCATCCTCGCCCGAAGCGACCGTAAAAGGATAAATCCGCTGCGGCATCACACCGAGGTGGGTAAAAAAGCTCGGCCCCAGCGGGGACACCAGATCGACGTCGACACGGAACTGCAGCGCGACATAGGCGCGCGCCTCCTCCATGCTGCGCACGTCTTTCGGCAGCGGAAAGCTCGGCGCGTTAAGCGTCGCACCCGTGCCTCCCATGCGGTTCGGCACCGGCATGATCTTGGGTTCCAGCGCGACCAGCAGGTTGTTGTCCCAGTCCCGCGTGATCGGCAGGACGAGCGCGATATTCTCCACGCCGTCGTCCGCCGTGATATATTCGACGTCCCGCGCGGAGAGGCTGCGCGTCTGGTTGCCGACCTTACCTTCCTCGATGAAGACCGCCTTGACGGGCTTGAGACGGACGGCCGTGCCTTTTCTTTCCTCCTCGAATTCCGCAGGATCGGCTTTTTTCAGGACCTCCTGCGGATCGGTGGCGCGGACAGACTGCCGCACCGTCTTGGGCATGACCTCGCCGATCCACTCCGGCACCGGAATGTTGCTGCGGCGCATCAGATCCATGACGTGCAGTTCCAGCCGCGGTTCCGGCAAAAGCCCGACCTGCGACGCGAGCATGATGTCGGCGGCATCAAGCTCGGTGATCGTGCCAAGCTCGGTGAAGAGCGCGTCTTTGTCGCTATGGATCGGCCACGACGTCTTGCCCGGATTTTCCACCTCGAGAAAAACGCCCTCGATCGCCTCGTCGATCTGGTCGGGCGCAGGAAAATAGGTTTCGCCGACAAACCAGTTCTCGTCGTTCTTCGCGCGCAGACCCGCGTAAGAGCGCACATAATCGAAAATCATTTTACGGTTGTCCTCGACGTCGTCCGACATGCTGACGGTCGCCATCGAGATCGGTTCGATCAGGTGGCCGGACCATCTCTTGCCGTCGAGGTTATGCCGCCCGTGCAGTCCGGCATTGATGATCGGGCGGGGGTAACCGCTGCGCACATAGATCATCAGCCTGTTGTCGGGGGTGATCCTGTAGGGAATGACGTCGCAATATTCGCCGGGACGCTTGACCAGCTCATGCACGACGCCGGATTTTTTATCGCGCACCACCATCACCTGCAAGTCGCCGAGCGGCGCCGGCGACGGGCGGCGCTCCTCCAGCAGCAGGCTTTGCTTGTCCGCCACTTTCTGCGTGAGGATGAAGTGATTGGTCGACGGATAGCCCATCGGCCTGCCGTCCACGGAATAAAACTGGAACTGCCCCTTGAAGCGGTTGTTGATCACCCACGGGTTCGCGTAAGGCGACGAAAACACCATGCGCATGCCGATTTTCGAACACTCGCGCGCGTAATCCTGCCAGGTGTAAAACGTGTATTCCTCACGGAGCGTTTTGTTCCAGTTGGCGCGGGAATCCTTGCGGTGGATGAACTCGACCGCCCACTTGTGCGGCAGGCGGAACAGGCGCGTGTTGGGACGCAGCGGCTTGATCTCCTCGAGCCGGAAGCCCTCCGCGCCGCCGTTGGGCAGTGGGCGCGCCGTGTGCGCGAAACGCACCAGCAGGTCTGCGTCCGACAACAACGCCACGTCCTTGCCCTTACTGCGGATGTTCGGAAATTCCAGCAGGACGACTTCGTCTTCCGGTGGCATCATGTAATCGCGGATCAGCATCGTGCCGCCGGTTTTGAGTTTCTTCACCTGTTTTTCGAGCAGGCGGCCGATCTCGTCCGGATTGTAGCCCGCATCGGAATAGACACCGTGCAGAATGTTGGAATTGACGATGCCGTCGATGGATTCATCGTCGAAATCGGGAATATCGATCCCCGACAGGACAAAGGACAGGTTCGGCAGACGGAACGTCTTGCGGGCGAACGCGATCACCGATGGGTCGCGGTCCACGCCGATCACTTCCAGCCGCGGATTGAGCCGCGCCAGAACATAGGTCACCTCGCCCGTCGCGCAGCCCATGTCGACGATGCGCGAGCCCGCGGTCAGCAGAAAATGCGCGGAAATCCGCGCCGCCTTTTCCTCGATGAAGTCCGGCAGCTCGATGAAGGTGCGCGGACGCAACGGATCGTCCTTCGCACGCGCGGAGAAATTGCGGATGCTCTCGGCAACCTGTCGGTCGATCTCCGATTTGCCGATCTCTGTTTTGTCGTTATCTGACACGATCCTGCCTTTATGCCTGCCTGCAACATTCTATACTAATACGGAAAAAGAATGTTTTCAACAGGGTACACCCTGTTTTTACACGAACAAACAGGGGTTTGGCACTAACAGATTCTAGCCTTTTGTGTTTTTAGGGGCCTTTTTCGGCTTTGCGGCCTTTTTCGCAGGTGCGGGTTTCATAAGGCTTTCAAGGGCTTTACCTGTGGAAACATCCGCCGGGGTCTTGCCGGGCTTGAAAACCTTGGCGGGCTTGCCGCCCAGCAATTCGATTGTATTGCCGCGGATCAACAGCGCCGACCCTTCGCGCAAGCCGACGATCGGCGTGGTATTTTCCTCGTGGTACTGGACCAGCCTGTCGGTGCGGGTCTCTCCCGCATAAGGCACGCGCTTGCCATCGGAATCGTCGTAATAGAAATCCCCTTCAAAATAGTGCGCGTTAATCTGGAATGGCACCAACCCCATGGCATCAAAGGATTTCGGCGCGACGATTGGCATATCGTTGGTCGTCATGATCGTCGGGCACGCCACATTGGTGCCCGCGCTGCTGCCCATGTACGGCATGCCTTTTTTAACCTTCCTGGCGATGGCTTTGCCAAGACCGGTCTTTTGCAGACGGTCGACAAGCCGGAAGGTATTGCCGCCGGAAACAAACACGCCGTCGACCTTATCCAGAACCTTGGCAGGGTCCTTGACGCTATGGGCGGGAATAATGTTAATGCCGAGCGGCGCCAGAGCCTGCGCCCAGCGGTCAGCGGCGTGCTCCTCGTCTTTTACGGCGTAGGCGACATAGAGGATGGTCTTGGGATTTTCAGGCGATACATCATAGACTTCAGAGACTTTGTTCGCAAATCCCCTGAAGCCAGTGCTGAGCAGTAACAAGTTCAAATTCCCCTCTTGCGCGGAAGACGCCTTCTTAAAAGCCGATTTCATTTTTTTCATTTTATTCCTGCCTGTTTAACAATGCATGTGAAAATCCAGACAATGATATTCCTTATGTTAATGCACGTCAAGATGGCGAAACGGTGGATGACATGCACCCGCATTCGAGATAATGTCCTCTTATGCAATCCACTCTCAAGAAAAAGAACGCCTTTGCACGGTTCTTCACGGCAACCCTCGACATTGTGTTGCCCCCGCGCTGCCTTGCGACCGGCGAGATCGTCGACGCCCCCGGCATGGTGAGCGCGTCTGTCTGGCCGCAACTGCAGTTCATCGAAGCGCCCTTTTGCAAAACCTGCGGCATACCCTTCAGTTTTGAAATGACCCCCAGCAACGATATTCTCTGCGCCGCCTGCATGGAGCGTGAACCGGTATTCGACGCCGCGCGCGCCGCCGTGGTTTATAACGATGTCAGCCGCGCCATGATCCTCGCCTTCAAATACGGCGATAGACTCCATGCGGTCAAAACCTTCGCGCCGTGGATGATCCGTGCCGGAAAACCCCTGATAGACAACGCCGATTGCCTCATCCCCGTGCCTCTGCACAACAGGCGTCTGCGCGAGCGGCGCTTCAACCAGTCGGCGCTGCTGGCGCGGGAGATCGCCAGACACAGCGGCAAGGTTTTCGTGCCCGACATGCTGCTGCGCATGCGCCACACCGTTCCGCAACAGGGCCTTAGCTACAAGGAACGCGGGCAAAACGTCAAGGGCGCCTTCGCCGTCGGCAAAAAGTACTTGCACACCCTGAGCGGTAAAAACATTCTGCTCCTCGACGACGTTTACACCAGCGGCGCGACGCTCAATGAATGCGCCCGCGTCCTGAAACGCGCCAAGGCCGCCAGCGTCAGCGTCCTGACCGTCGCGAAGGTGACGCGGGATGAATGTTAAGTTTTATGTTGCGATGCACAATAATTTTCTTGCCGTGAATCAAAATATATGTTCAACTATAAGGAAAGAGGGACAGTTATGATGAAACCGTGCTCATATTTTAATCTTACGATGATTACCGGCGTACAACCGGTCATGCGGCACGGCTGACTCCTTTCGACTGTCAGCCCTTAAACCGGCGGCTGACAGCATCTCCCCCGAAAATTTCAAAAAAGTTTTTGTGTGATGTTCTGCCAGCGGCCACAATACGACTTGCGAGGCGGACATGCTCATACAACGGAACCTGAGACTGATCGACGCTTACACGTTCGGCACGAACATGATTTTCGTGCTGCCGGTGCTGGTGCCCTATTACCATGACCGGATCGGCGTCGACTTTCACGGCTTCATGGTCGGCGAAGCCGCCTTCGCCGCCGCCGCCATTCTGTGCGACGTTCCCGCCGGATGGCTTGCCGACATGTGGCAGCGCAGACACGTGGAAGCGCTCGGCATTTTCACCGAGCTCGCCGGATTCGCCATTCTGCTCTTCGCCCATAGCTTCGCCGCCGCCGTGACGGCGCAGGCCGTGATCGGCGTCGGTATCAGTTTCTGCACGGGCACGAACACGGCGATCCTTTACGACTCCCTGCTCTCCGTCGACCGCCAGCGGGAATACCGCAGGCGTGAAGGGCGGCGTCTGGCCATGGGCTTTTTCACGATGGCCATAGCGGGGATCATCGGCGGGTTTCTCTATCCGCTTGATCACAGGCTGCCGCTGGTCCTCACCATCGCCGCTTTCGCGGTCGCGGGCGTCGCCGCGCTGCTGCTGGACGAACCGCTGCGGCGCAAGCCGCCGCGCGCGCGGCATCCGCTCAAGGATATTTTCGCGACGATCAAATACGCGCTGCACGACCATGCCGAAATCGGCTTCGCCATCATGTCGGCGGCGGCGCTGTTCTCGGCGACGAAGATCGTCATGTGGACCCAGCAGCCTTACTTCATGCTGCTGCATGTGCCGGAAAGCTGGTATGGCGTGCTGATGGCCGTGGGCTTTCTGCTCGGCGGCGCGGCGAGCCACGCCTCGCACCTGCTCGACGGCAAAATCGGCGCGCCGCGCGCGCTGGCGCTCATCTGGTGCGCGGCCATACTGGTCTGCCTCGGCGCGGCCTGGCGGCCGGGCTGGCACGGCATCGCCCTGCTCATGCTCGGCGGCACGTGCATCTTCGGCATGGCCAGCCCCCGCATAAACGAGGTGATCAACGACCATGTCGATTCCGCACGCCGCGCGACGGTCCTTTCGACGCAAAGCCTGATGGTGCGAACGGTGTTCATCCCGCTGAGTGCCGCCATGGGCGGTCTGTCGAAGCATTGGGGCGTGACGGGAACACTGCTCGGGCTGGCCCTGTGGCTTGGCGTGACGGGAAGTATGCTGGCAGTGATGGCTATCCGCAAACGGACAGCCGTATCAGGCAGTGCCGACAACGGGCGGCTTGTATAAATCCAGTTGATCCACCAGCGAGAGAATGGATTGAACTTCTTTCTTCATGCGCTCGACGGCGTCGATGTCGGTCGGCGACCAGACGCTCGGCGCGTTGAACAACTCCCGCGCCGTGGGAATGAGGGCGAACACGCGGTTGCCCCTGTCGTAGGAAATATTTATCCCTTGCGAAAAATACGTGCCGGAGACGGCATCGATCCGCTCCATCATGGCCGGATCGAGCAGAACGCGCGACTCGACCTGATCCGTGGAAAAAACCTGATACCTCTTCTCGAACGCGGGATCCTCCAGATGCACCGTTTGCAGGCCCGCGACGCCTGTTGCCTTGAACGCGTTGATGTCTGCCAGTTCATTCAAAAGGTTTTTCCTGCGCACGACCGTATGCCCGGAAAATTTATTCTGCGGAATGACGATAAGAAGGGCAATCCCGGAAAAAACGGTTTCCTCCTGATTATTCCGCAAATTCGGGTTCTTCTTCTTGAGAACGAGCCTGCAAAAACTGACCCCCGCGCCCTTGTAAGTCCCCTCGAAAAGATCCCGCGCGAATTGCTTGTCGTGGCCTGGAACGATCCCCGTCGGCTCGAACTGGTCCACGTAAATTGCGCCATGCGGGTTGTATCCGCTCAAGCCCACCAGTTTCACGATCCTGGGAAGCACGCTGTTTTTATAATCGGTATGATAGCGCGCGGCCGGCATGTAGACCCATCCCCCGACGGCGAAGAGACAGGCGGCGGCGATGCCGTAATACATCCAGTTGCCCTGCGCCGCATGATGGGCGCAATAGGCAAACGCGGCGGCCACGATCAAACCGGCGACGCCGCCTATGATCATGCGGCGATAAAGCTTCCAGCTATATTCCTCCCGCGTCACTTCAAGCGCGTCGAGAGCGGGCTGGATTTCCTTGTAAAAATCCGCGTCGGATTGCGGCTGCGGTATGTCCGTGCCGGCCATCCGGCTAACCGCCCAGCGCGGCCGCGGCGGATCCGTAACTCTGCACCAGCGATCCGGCGATGAGATACCAGCCGTCCACCAGCACGAAGAAGATGATTTTGAACGGCAGGGAGATCATCACCGGCGGCAGCATCATCATGCCCATCGACATGAGGATCGACGACGTCACCATGTCGATGATCAGGAACGGCAGGAAGATGAGGAAGCCGATCTCGAAGGCGCGGCGCAGCTCCGAGATCATGAAGGCCGGAATGACCACCTGCAGCGGCACGGCCATCGGGTCCTTGACCTTCGGCGTCTTGCTGAGGTTCATGAAAAGCTCGAGGTCTTTCGCACGCTCGTGGAGGAGCATGAATTTCTTGAACGGAACGACGGCCTTCTGCACCGCCGTCATCTCGTTCATTGTGCCCGCCATCAGCGGCTGGATGCCCTGTTGGTAAGACGCCTGAAACGTCGGCGCCATGATGAAGAAGGTCAAAAACAGCGCGAGGCTGAGCAGCACCGTGTTGGGCGGGGTCGTCTGCGTGCCGAGCGCCGTGCGCACGAACGACAGCACGACGACGATGCGCGTGAACGACGTCATCATCATCAAAATAGCGGGGGCGACCGAAAGGACGGTCAGCAGCAAAACAAGCTGGATGACGCGCCCCGCGACGGATGTGCCCCCGTCGCCGGCATCCGCGCCGCCCCCGCCCAGATTAAGCGTCAGGCTTTGCGCGAAGACGTGATGCGGAATGAGAAACAGCGTCGCGCCGAAAAGCACAGCCGCCCCAAGCGTGAAAACCTTAAACTTTGACATTGCGCGGATCCCTCGAAAACGACACGACACATTCTTCTTCCTCCGCATCCTCCTGCGGCGGAAGCCCCGTCTCGATCACTGTTTCGCTTTCCTGCCCCAGCAGCAGCAAATGCTCGCGGTCGTCGCACCGCACCAGCACGAGGCGGCGCTTATGGTCGACCGGCAAAAACTCGACGATTTTCAGGCGGCGTTTGGAAGGACGCGCCAGCATCGGTCCCGCAATGCCCGACCGCTTGACGATATGCGATAAAAACAGCATCAGACTGATGACGAAGATGAAAACCGCGACAAATTTGACGATCACCAGCGCGCCCATGCTATTTGCCCCCCGTCAGGCCGAGCTTGTCCTGCTGTTCCTTCATCGCCTGCGCCAATTCCTCGAGAGAGTCGATCAGGCCGCTCATCCGCCCTTCCATCGCGCGGCTTTCCTCTTCCGGCAAGTTGGCGATGTCGTCGCACAGGCTGATGACATTCTTGTCCAGCCCCTGCAGATCCATAATTTCACCCTTGTTCACGCGCGTCCGGCAATCGCGCACATAGTCCACGATCGTTTTGAGACGCTGGCCGACTGCCGCCGCTCCGCTTGATTCACCTGTCATTGTTTTTCTTTCGCTGACTGATAGCTGCTATTAACTTTATAGACGTAGGAGAGAATTTCGGCAATGGCGACCAGCGCTTCGGAGGGAATTTCACTATCCAGCTCGATCGCGGCGAGCATTTGGGCGAGATCCTTGTCCTCGCGCACCTTGACGCCGTTTTCAAACGCGAGGCGGACAATCTCCTCCGCCAGTTTGCCGTAACCGGCGGCGACAACTTTCGGGATCGCATCCTCTTCAATGCCGAATTGCTTTAAAGCGACGGCAGCCTGACGGCGGCTCTTCTCGCCGGCAAGGCGCTCCCTTTCGGCATTTTCCGGAGAATTGTCGAGAATATCAACCATAACAACCCCTTTTTCGCCTCAAGTGTAGCAAAAGTTTACGAGATGTTAACGGGAATAATGCCAAAATGATACTTGGAATGCCCATTTTGTGCTATAGTCTTACGTGGGGAGTTTAGATGTGACCACACAAGACCTGACAATGCTTCAGACCGCCATCATGAAGATGAAGTGGACGGAAGACCGGCAGCGGGTTCTCTCGCGGAACATCGCCAATGCCGATACGCCGGGCTACAAGGCGCGTGATCTCTCTCCTTTGAATTTCAAAGGATTGCTCAAGAATTCTTCCAGCGCACTTTCACTTTCCGGCGGCATAAAACTTGCCACTGACAACCCGCAAGATATCGGCGGCACGTCTGGCGCGCCGGACGGCATCCCTGCTTCCCATGTCGAGCAACATCCCTATTCCGTCTCGCCCTCGGGCAACTCGGTCGTCCTGGCGGAGCAAATGTTGAAGATGAACGAGACCTACGAGCAACACCGTCTGGCCACAGCCATCTACCAGAAGAGCATCGACATGCTGAAGGCCGCACAGAAAGCTCCATGATAAGATTAGAAAAAAGAGGTAATTAAATGCAATTATTCGATTCAATGTCAGAAGCCGCAAAGGGCATGAAGGCGCAGAGCACGCGCATGCGCGTTATCTCGGAAAACCTCGCCAACGCCGACACCACCAGCACGACCAAAGGCGGCGATCCCTACCAGCGCAAGATGGTGACCTTCAAAGACGTTATGGACCAGTCCACAAAGCAAAAAGAGGTCGAGGTCGGCAAAGTCGTTACGGACAAAACGCCCTTCACGCTGAAATACGACCCCAGCAATCCCGCGGCGAACAGTGACGGCTACGTCAAAATGCCGAACGTCAATCCGCTGATCGAAATGATGGACATGCGGGAAGCACAAAGATCTTACGAGGCCAATCTCGGCGTGATCGACATCTCCAAAGCGATGATGAACGACACGATCAGCCAGATTAGCCGTTAAAGGAGTATAACACATGACCAATATCACGCAAGCCGCAGGCGCCTATTCATCAGCTCTGAAAAACGCAACAGGGACGGGCGGCGGATTGGATAATAAATCCGGCAACGCCTCTTTCAGCAATCTGGTCAAGCAAGGCCTCGAAGACGCCGTCAAGCTGCAGCACAAAAGCGAGCACGTCTCCGCCGCCGCGCTGGCGGGGAAAGCCAGCATGACAGACGTCCTGCAGGCCACGACAGAGGCCCAGATGGCGCTGAACACGGTTCTTGCCGTTCGCGACAAAGTGGTGCAAGCTTACAACAGCATCATGAGCACACCAATGTAAGGGGTTCCCCTTTCCTTATGAACCAAGGCCAAATTATCGATTTCACCCGCGAGGCGATCCTCCTGACGATCGAAATATCGACACCCGTCATGTTGGTCGGCCTCGTCGTCGGCGTCATTATTTCATTGCTGCAAGCCCTGACGCAGGTGCAGGAAATGACACTGACGTTCGTGCCGAAGATCCTCGCCATCTTTGCGGTCATGTTCTTGCTGTTCCCGGTGATGATCACCCTGCTCACCGAATTCATGGACAAGATCGCCAACCAGATCGTCCATATCGGCTGACGCGCCATCGCGCGTCTTACCATTATTTCGTTTATTCCTTTATAACGATGCTATTCGCTTTCCACGCGCCCCGCACCGCCCCGTCCGCCTTGGTGACCTGCGTTTCCACCAGATCCGCCCACGCTTGAACCGATGCGACCGGATACGCCAGAGTTTCCGCCCACAAGACCACTTTCATTGGACTCTCCTGTAAGAAACCGCTTTATAAGGCAATCCTTATAGAGCAATCAAGGGTCGCGGGTCGGGGAAGTCCGCTGCAGCCACCGGCGGCGGCATGTAGCCGTCCACCTTTTCAGGCACGCCCTTGGCAAGATCCATCTGACGTTGCGAAACAAGCTGCACATGAAGATGCGGAAACCATTGCCCGTTCTGGTGCGGCTTGCCAATATGCCCGACAATCTCTCCGGCCCTTAAATGTTGGCCGACTTTGACGAGATCTTCCCAGGCGAGGTGACCGTAGTAAAGATAATCCGCCCCCGCGACCGGCGGCGTGTCGAGCCTGAAAACAAGCATGCCGCCCCAACCGCCGAAAGAGCCGTCGCGCGCGGTATGCGTGACCGTGCCGCCGCAGCAGAGCGCAACGCGCGTGCCATCCGGCACGTTATAATCAACTCCGAGGTGCGCCTGCGGCCCTTCCGGCAGGTAATGTCCGCGCCAGAGATGGGATCTGTCTTCAAGATAGCCGCCGTAGGTATAGTCCACCCCCTGCTCGCCGGCGATCTTCTGAACCCATGCGTTGCATTTTGCAGGATCAAGCAGAGGATTTTCCGCATCGGTAAAGTCCCGCCGAGCCAGAGAATCAAGATTGACTTCCGCCCATTCTTTTCCTTTTAAATCAGGGAAGAGCTGTTGTTTTTTCATGCTAAAAATTATGGGCGCGGAGGTTTCTGGGTCAAAGGATGACCTGCCTTATCAGCGCCTTTCGCATTTTGCCCGTCTGCCGCTCCAAGACCAAGCTGCTTGTTAAGGTCAGGAATAACGTGCTCTTCGCAGTCCATGGGATAGGCCGAGTTTTTCCACAGGTAGCCCTTGTCCGCTTTCGGGTCCGTGCTGCGGGAAAACACGACAACCATTTTTGCCGCGTCCGTCGCATCCGGTTTATAAGGTTCTTCGATGAACCCCATCTTTTTATAAAGAGAACGCGCTTTATCATAGTCTTTTTCCAGCGTTGTCCAGATGCGCAGCGTTTTCACGTCCGGCTTTGCCTTGTCGATAAAACCATGCTGCACGAGTTGCGTGCCGATGCCATTCTCGCGGTATTGGGGCAAGACCCCCATCCAGTCGAGCCAGATGTCCTCCGGATGCCCCGGAATGGAATAGTACCCTGTCACGCCCACGGGGTGTTCATTCTTGTAAACAAGGAAAAACTGGGAAGATCCGATAAAGGGAAGATTGCTGTTGGGATCGAGCGAGCCGGAAAATTCCTCGGTAATCGCCTCCCTATCGCCATCGCCGAAAATAGTGACGGCAAGATCGATAGCCTGCTGCAGGTTTTCCTTGTCGAGCGGCTTGAAATCAAGGACGCGGGCGTGCCTGTCGAAATCCTTCTGAATGCGATCCGCTGGTGCGCCGTCCTTTTTCATGCCTAAACCCTATTTTTAACAACTTGCCCGTTACATAGTAATATAATACATAATTACGGAAAAATATCAACTAAAAACTTCATTTTGTTGAATATTTGAGCAATATTGTGAAAAGAATAGGATTTCGCATGGATGAACTTGTGCAAAAACCGACCGTCACGACAACGACAGGCACCCTTGCCGGCTTACGGGATGAGACCAATG
This sequence comes from Pseudomonadota bacterium, assembly GCA_021805245.1. GTDB lineage: Bacteria > Pseudomonadota > Alphaproteobacteria > Micavibrionales > UBA2020 > PALSA-926. The sequence goes on from JAJZFS010000040.1 coordinate 19,874, forward strand.
GGTTTTGCGTTTTCCGCGGCATTCCTTATGCCGAACCACCCGTCGGCGCCCTGAGGTTTATGCCCCCCGTGCCGAAAAAGCCCTTCTCCGACGTTTTCGACGCCAGCCGGTTCGGACATGCCGGTCCGCAGCCCTTTGACGAGACGGAAGGCAGCTATGAGGAATTCACGGACGAAAAGCCCGGCAAAGCCTGGGTCGGGAACGAGGACAACCTGACCCTCAACGTTTGGACCCCAGCCCCCGACGACAAGAAGCGCCCCGTGATGGTCTGGATACACGGCGGCGCCAACTGGCTGGAAAGCAGCCGCCTCTCCACCTATCACGGCGACCGCTTCGTGGCGCGGGGCGACGTCATTTTTGTGTCGCTCAACTACCGCCTGGGCATTTTCGGCCATCTGGACATGAGTGTTCTGGGCGGCGAAAAATACAAAGGCAGCCACATGAACGGTCTGCGCGATCAGATCACGGCCTTGCGCTGGATCAAAGAAAACATCGCCGTGTTCGGCGGCGACCCTGAAAACATCACCGTCATGGGCGAGTCCGCGGGCAGCATCGACATCAGCTGGCTGCTGACGGCCGGACATCTCGACGGCATTGCGCGGCGCGTGGTCATGATGAGCGGCATCGCAGGACTCGTGGGGCTGAGCGGCGACCTGAAAACAGGCTTTACGCAAGGCTACGGGCAGGAACTGGCGCGGGATTTTCTCGCCAAAATGAATATCTATTCAATGGAGCAAATCCTCGCCCTGTCGACGGACGAGATCATGACGCGCGTCATGGCTGTCATGCAAAACGTGGACATGCTCACCTACATGGACTCGCTGTTCTGGGCGCGTGTGGAGGAAACGTTCGCGCCCGACGACCCTTTCCGCGCCGTCGGCAAGAAAAACAACAGCGCCATCGACATTATGATCGGCTATACGGCCTATGAGATGGGCCTGTGGCTTTTCTGGGATGAAACGCTCGATCAGCATGCGTGCGACTGGGCGGCGGGCAAGATTATGGACTTCTCGCCCGCGCAACAGGCCGCCGCCGTGAAAGCCTACGGAGGCAGCCTGCCGCATGAAACAGGCGGGGTGCAGGGCATGTATCTTCTCGGGGATTCCATTTTCACCATACCGTCGTACTGGTTCGCGGACGAATATGCCCGCCATGGCGGGAATGTCTGGATGTACCAGTTTGACTGGCAGTCCAACGACCGCCAGCGCGCGCTGCATGCCGCGGACCAGGCCTTCATGTTCGGCAAGCTTGAAACACACGCCGCCGGCCATCTGATCGGCCGTCCTGCAAATCAAGCCGACCGTGAAAAAAGGGCGTCATTATCGCAGGCCATACAAGATTCCATCCTTGCCTTCGTCCGCGGTGGCGGCCCGAATACGGACGCTCTTCCCGTGTGGCCGAAATATGACGCGGAGGAGCGCTCCGTCATGCTCTTCAATACGGAATCCAAAATCAAAAAAGATCCTGTCGGGCCGCGCCGCCAGTGGTGGTACGACGCCGTTTATAAACCGGCCCTCGATGCCTGAGCGCACCCGCCCTGAACGACAGATTTGTGACTCGCCAATAAGCCGCCCTGCCTATAGAATGGAAGTCGGTATGGGTGCCACTTTAATCTTATATAGGCAATCGGTTTTCATATAGATGCAAAATCTTCTGCAAGGGATCATCGTCCATAATATTTTTGCGTTTCTGCTGATATTCCTGCGCTTCGGCGTGGCGCTGATGATCATGCCCGGCATCGGCGATACATTCGTTTCTCCCAAAATCCGTTTGCTGTTCGGGGTCGCTGTCAGTCTCGTCCTCACCCCCGTTCTCCTGGCGCACCTGCCCGCAATTCCGGCCAACAACGTCGCGCTGCTCATGCTGATGATCTCCGAACTCGTCACCGGCATTTTCATCGGCACGGTGATGCGTATTCTCATTTCGGCGCTGGACACGGCGGGGACGATCGTCTCCGTGCAGGCAGGCCTGTCCGCAGCCACGATGTTCAACGCCCAAACCCACGCCGAAACGCCGATCATGAGCGCGGTCTATTCCTCGCTCGGCGTGACGCTGATCTTCGCGACGAATATGGATCACCAGATGCTCTCCGCCGTGGTGGACAGCTACAAGCTCTTCCCCGTCGGCACCTTTCCCGATGCGGGCTCGATGTCCGAGGTCATCACGCGGGTCACCTCTCTCGCCTTCAGGGTCGGCGTGCAGATCACGCTGCCCTTCATCGTCGTCGGCATGCTGCTGCAGCTCGGCCTCGGCGTTCTCAGCCGCCTGATGCCGCAATTGCAAATTTTCTTTATCGCGCTGCCGGTGCAGATTTTCCTCAGCCTGCTGCTTTTGATGATGACCATGTCCGCCGGAGTCCTCTACTGGCTGGACAGCTACGGCAACGTTCTCTCCAATTCACTCATACCGCAATAGGGCGTCATGGCTGACGAAGACGATACAACAGACGAGTCGCAGAAGACAGAAGACCCTACCCCGCGCAGGCTCGAGGAAGCGCGCAAGCGCGGACAGGTCGTCTACAGCCGCGAGGTCAACAACTGGGTCATCCTCTTTACTGTGACGATGATCACGGCACTGGCGTTGCCGCATATCATGTCCGACATGGCCAACGTCATGGGCAATCTGATCGCGCAGTCCTACGACGTGCCGGGCGATCCCGCCAGCCTGCTCCATGCCGTACGTGCGATAGCCCTTCGCGCCGCAGAAGACCTCGTCCTGCCGCTGCTGCTGCTGGCGCTCGCCGGCACTCTCTCCGGCTTCCTGCAAACGGGCCCCATCTTCTCGTTCGACCCGATCACGCCCGATCTTTCGAAAATATCCCTCACCAAAGGCTTCGAGCGCCTTTTTTCCACGCGGTCGGTGGTCGAGCTGCTCAAGGGCGTCTTCAAGCTCATCCTCGTGACCGCCGCTATCATCATCGTCCTGAAGCCTTATTTCGCGGGGCTCGGGCACTTCGTCGGGCTCAACATGTCGCAGGCGCTGTCCGAAATGATGACCCTGTTTCTCAAAATGATGATCGCCGTCCTCAGCGTCCTCTTTTTTCTCGCCATTATCGACTACATGTTCCAGCGGCACGAATTCATGCAGAACATGCGCATGAGCAAGCAGGACATCAAGGAGGAATTCCGCCAAACGGAAGGCGATCCGCAGGTCAAGGGCCGACTGCGCCAACTGCGCGAGCAGCGTGCCCGCCAGCGCATGATGCAGGCCGTGCCCAAGGCCGACGTCGTCATCACCAACCCGACGCACTACGCCGTCGCCCTCAAATACGACACGGCGCAGATGGACGCGCCGGTCATGGTCGCAAAAGGCGTCGACCTCGTCGCGGAGCGGATCAAGCAGATCGCGAAGGAAAACGCGGTTCCGGTCGTCGAAAACCCGACGCTGGCGCGCGCGCTCTACGACTCCATGCAGCTCGACCAGATGATTCCGCAGGATCATTACAAAGCCGTGGCCGAAGTTATCTCCTACGTCTTCAAGCTGAAAGGGAAGAAGCTCTGATGAACGACAAACCCGTCCATGACAGCTTCTTCCGCGAAAGGGCATCCCAGAAAAAAGAGGCCGTAGTCCGCGAGAAAAATGTAAAGGCGATCATCCTCTTCACCACCAGCGCCGCTTACGTCCTGTTCTCGCTGTTTGTCATCCTCATGAGCGTGCACGGATACCACGGCGCCTCCATCATCGCCCTTTATACCTACGGCGTGATCGGCGGCATCGTCTTTCTGTTGCTCAAACAGCACTATACCGATACCGACCGCAGCCACAAAATCCTTACCGAAGTCCTCGAAAAAAACGCGGAAGCCCGCGCCATCACCGATCCGGAAGGCGAAACCATATACAGCAACCAGCGCTTCAACGATCTGGTGGAAAGCGCGGGCATGCCGTCGCTGACCAGCTTCTGCCGGCTTTTCGACAACGCCGCAAAAATAGAAAAGGCGCTCAACAACCTGCGCATCAAGTCCGCGCCCCACGGCAGCGCCACCACCGAGTTCCAGACACAGGGCAAAGACAAGCCGCTCTGGATTCAGGTCACCTGCCAGCATGTCGCAGGCTGGCCCGGCTTCGTCCACTGGCGGTTCGACGATATTTCCCCGCGTTATCACATGGAGGCCGCCATCCGCGAAGAGCGCGAAAAGCTCCGCGACTTCACCGACAACGCGCCGGTCGGCTTCTTCTCCATCGGCGCGGACGGGCGTTTCCTCTTCGCCAACGACACGCTGCTGCAATTGCTGAAAGTCGACCGCGAAACGCTGATGGCGCGCAAAACCCTGCACGATTTCCTCGTCACCCCGCCCGCGAACGCCCGCCCCTGCGACGTTTTCGAGGGCGGCGGCCTGCACCAATACGACGAACTGCCCATGAAAACCGCCACCGGCCACGTCTTCAAGGCCGCCATCACCCACTCCATCACCCTCTCCGCGGACAACGGGCTGATTTCCCGCTCGATCATCTACGACCTGACCTCCGAGCAAAACATGGAAGAGGCCTTGCGCGAATCCGAAGACCGCTTCCAACGGCTGTTCGAAGAAGCGCCGGTGGGCATCTGCATGCTTAGCGCCGGCGGCACCATCAGCGACGCCAACCGCAAGCTCGCCGCGATGCTGCGCCAGCCCGCCGCCGTCCTCAACGGTCAGCGCCTGACCGACTATATCGGCGCCGACGCGCAAAAACGCACCGGCGAGTGGCTCGAGCGCATCGCCAAAGGCGACAGATCCGTGTCCTTCATCGAAGTGCCCCTCAAGGCCGATGCGGACATCATCACGCAGCTTTACGCCCGCCGCTTCAGCGGCAGCGACAGCTTCGTTCTGCACTTCATCGACCTGACGGAGCAGAAAAATCTCGAAAAGCAATTCACCCAGTCGCAAAAGATGCAGGCCGTCGGCCAGCTCGCGGGCGGCATCGCGCACGACTTCAACAACCTGCTCACCGCCATGATCGGCTTCTGCGACCTGCTGCTGCTGCGCCACAAGCCGGGCGATCCGTCGTTCGCCGACATCATGCAGATCAAGCAAAACGCCAACCGTGCCGCCAACCTCGTGCGCCAGTTACTCGCCTTCTCGCGGCAGCAGACCCTGCAACCGCGCGTGCTCGACCTGACGGACGTGCTGACCGAACTCTCCCACCTGATCCGCCGCCTGATCGGCGCCAACATCGACCTCAATATCGAACATGGCAGCGAGCTCGGCCTTGTCAAAGCCGATCAGGGACAGATGGAACAAGTGCTGATCAACCTTGCCGTTAACGCGCGCGACGCCATGCCGCAGGGCGGCAAGCTCTCCATCCGCACCGACAACCTCGTCACAAGCACCGCGCAACAGCTGACCGGCGAAGAAACCCTGCCCCCGGGAGAATGGGTGATGATCACCGTCAAGGACAACGGCACCGGCATTCCGCCCGAAACCCTGCCGCGCATCTTCGAGCCGTTCTTCTCGACCAAGGACGTCGGCGCCGGCACCGGCCTCGGCCTTGCCACCGTCCACGGCATCGTCCACCAGACGGGCGGCTATATCGGAGTCAGCACCAGGGTCGGCGAGGGCACGAGCTTTACGATATACCTGCCGCGGCATAAAGAGGTCTCAAGCGCCAAAGCCGCCGCCCTCCCCGAGGAAAAACAAATCATCCGCGACCTGACCGGCTCCGCCAAAATCCTTCTGGTCGAGGACGAAGACGCCGTGCGCGTTTTCAGCGCGCGGGCGCTCGGCAACAAGGGCTATCAGGTGGTTGAAGCCGCCAGCGGCGCCAGCGCCCTGAAAATTCTGGAAGAAAAGAAATTCGACCCTGAAGTGCTGATCACCGACGTCATGATGCCGGAGATGGACGGCACGCAGCTTGCCCAGATCGTTCGCGAGAAATACCCGCATGTTAAAATAATCTTTATCTCGGGATATGCGGAAGACCGCTTCAAGGAACATCTCGGTGATAACGTCTACTTCCTGCCAAAGCCGTTCACGCTGAAGCAGTTGGCGAGCAAAGTTAAGGAAGTTATAGAAAGCTAGGGATTGTTATTACGATTTGTCCTGAATAGTAATGCGCGAGCCGTTAGCAATGATGCCGTATTCCTCCAGCTTCGGCCAAGCGCGGGAAAGCGTCTCCGTCTCCATACCCAACCGCGCGGCAATGAGGGATTTCCTGTAAGGCAGCGTAAATCCTTTCGGGTCAAACCCGTGCGAAGCGCAAAGCTCCCGCAGGAAAGCCGCCAGTATCTGCGGCGCCGTCATGGTCGCCCGCTGCTGCATTTCGCGCTGCTTCAACATATTGCGTTCCGCCAGAAAAGCCAGCAACTTTTCGGCCACCGTCGGGTGCTTGAGCATGATCGCCTTGAACTCCCTGATCGGCAGTTTGATGACATGGACATCATCAATGGCGCGCGCGCTTGTGTGGTAGAATTTATCCTGCATGCACACGGCAGATTTGCAAAACACATCTCCCGGTTTGTGCAGTTCCACTGTGATTTCCTCTCCGTCATCGGTCGTATTGAAGTGCTGTATATGGCCGCTGCACAGGAGATACAAATACTCGATGAGATCGCCTTCCTGAAACAGCAAGTCCTTCTTGGAATAGAGGACCGGCCCTTCGCCTTCCGGCAAGTTTTCTTTTTCCTTCTGCGTCAGGCCGTCAAACAGGGAAATATTCCTGATCATGCGTTTGGCGATCAGACGCATCACATATTCGCGCACGCTGGCCGATTTCTTCACCGACTTATGCAGTTCTTGCGCCGTGATACGCGAAAGAACCACATCGCCGTTCGCGCGCGCCGAGGCGCAACGTCTTCCCCCCAATATAACTGCCATTTCGCCGATGAGTTCTCCCGGCCCGACCTGCGCCAGCAAGACCTCTTCACCCGCCTCATTGTAAATGCAGATGTCTACCTTGCCGCTTTCGATTTTGTAGGCGCAGTCTCCAAGTGTGCCCTGCTCCAATACAAGCGTCCCGTTATGTACAAAATCTCTTTGTTCCATGTGGGCATGCTCTCCCTTATTATTTATTATATGACAAATATTATACGGTTTAGTTAATTTATAGGCAAATTTTAGTCAAATTTTAGATATATAAACCCCTTTCTTATCAAGACGATGATTACATAATCCCGTTAAGCGATAAAGGATGGCACGCATACTTTTAAGACTCGTTTTGATGATAATCAATTTCTGGTTGTAGAGGAAGTACATAATGGCTTCCCGCAGCTGGCTACATTTATTTATATGCCGCTCATCTACCCCTTAAGGAGAACTCATATGAAACGCATTGCCATTATTCCTACTATCGCCGCGCTGACGCTGGCCGGCTGTACGACACAACTGAGCCCTCAGGACCGTGCCCTGCTGATGAATACGCACGATATGGCGCAGCAGGCTATGACCGCAGCTCAAGCGGCGCAGTTCGCCGCCAGCGATGCCAAGGCTACCGCACAGAAGGCTGAAGCGGACGCACAGGCCGCCAACGAGAAAGCACACCTCATGTTTCAGGCGAGCCAAAATAAATAAAGTTCTTGAGATAAAATAAAACTTATTTCCGCACCGTCTTTTGACGAGCGGACTTTTGCAGTGCCATATTAGGTGTCACGGATGTTTTCTGCACGGTCATTTTCCGTGTTGCCACGACGACAGGAATGCCGGAGCGCCACATGATAGCCTTGCGGATGACCGACCAATCGACCTTCGTTCCCCCGCCCGCTAACTGATAAACGTCACCATACACATCCGGCAGATCATGGATGATAAATGTTTCGCGTTCCGCGATTTCATCCGCCTGTTGCGGTGACGGCATGACCTGCAAAAACAGCGCATTCCCCTCCCAGCCGACACTGTAAACCGTATCGATCACGGTGACCGGCGTCCCCGTTTTCACAGCCTTGAACAGGATTTCTATGTCTTCGGGATAAAGGCGTATACAACCGTGACTGGCGCGCCTGCCGATACCGTAGGGCATGTCGGTGCCGTGAATGAGATAGCCGGGCCAACCGAGATGTAACGCATACTGGCCGAGCGGATTGTCCGGCCCAGCCGGAAAGACAGGCTTGATATCCGGCTTTTCCTTACGGATGGATGCGGGAACGATCCATACGGGATGAGGCTCCTTGCGGACGACCGTCGTCGCACCGGTCGGGGTTTCCCAACCTTTCATGCCGATGGCGATCGGGAACGTCATAACCGTCTGCTGATCCGGATAATAAAACAGGCGCAAAGCGGGAAGATCGATCACAATGCCCTTATGCGGAACGTCCGGCAGAACATGAGCCGTCGGAATCGTCAGCACCGTCCCCGGCCTTGGCCGCCACGTGCTGACATCGGGATTGGCCGTCCAGATGGCGACGATGCCGATGTCGAAATGGCGGGCGATGCTATAAAGCGTGTCTTTCTTTTTGACGGTGTAGTGGACGACTTTTCCCACAACATCGCCATTCACGGGATACGTGGCCGCTTTTGCCGCACCGCACGCAACCATGCAGCCGACAACCATGAAACAGCAAAGTAAACGGGATATACGCACCATCGTCCTGCACTAATAGATTTTCCGAACAAATGACTGTCTCATTCTCGGGTACGGTCGGAACTTTGTCAAACATAGCACTGCCAAGCATTCCGTCTACCCTCTCTTAATGATTCCAGCCGTGTATTCGTAATTACCGACCATTATCCACTTGCCTTTTATTTCTATGGTAACTATTGTTATTAGTTGTTTTCAGTTTTATCAGACAATGGATTTTCTGTCGTGGAACCAATCGTACAACAGCAGGAGAACAGGCCGCAGGAAGGGCGCAGCCCCTTCCACTATAGCAAGAACTTTGCCAAGGCCCTGTTGAAGGACAACAAATTCTGGTCGCGCTTCGGCGCCATGCCCAACGGCGTAAAATTGCTCGTGCAGGCTGCCATAGGCGCAAGCCTGCTGCTCACCGCGCCGCTCGCAGTCCAGATCTTCGGGTTTGCAGGCTGCTGCGTTCTCGGCGCGGCGGGCCTCTGCGCCATCGGCTGCGGCTTTCCCGGTGCATGGCAACGGCTGGAAGACAACTTCGCGCAAACCTTCCCGCGCTTTAATCCGCTGCGGCGGATCGGACAGCCTTTCCGCGCGCAGATCAAGAAAAAGGCCCCAACCCGGCAACCGGAAGATGCGCAAAAGAAGCGCCGCAGAGGCAAAGGACTGCGGTTGCAGGAAAGTCATATGGACATTTTCCTGTCCAGCGTCACGCTTGAAGGATCAGTTTTCGGACTCGTCGCCTGGCCGCTTCTCGCCGTCCCCATCGTTCTGGCGCTGCCGACCATGACCATTGCCGGCGGTTTGCTGCTGGCCGGCGCGCTC
>JAJZFS010000040.1:29180-37020 GCA_021805245.1 Pseudomonadota bacterium
AACCCGGACGTATAACGCCCGCAAAAACAAAGGCGCAAAGAAGAACCAAAAGACAAAGGTTGCGCCACCGCAGGTAGAAAAGGCAACCGCGCTGCCCGCGGCAACGGACGCCTTCAACAGCAAGGCCGTGCCCGGCAAACAGATGGAATTGCCGCTTGAAGAGCCTCCTCCCCGACCCAAGCGTGATTCCGGCCCGAAACCTTTACAATAATATTTTCCAGGCGGACGCGCTGCGATGGCATGGCGCCGCTCCGGATAACTCCAATCCGGATAGCTTAAAATGCATTTAAAAACAGCAGGATAACCGTCATATAATTATCGTAAAATAAACGAATAAGATGATGACGATCCCTCTTGATTTTTTACCCTATGGCAACTAACATTCATCATTAGTTTTAAGGTGTTATCACGAGTAAGGGATTTTCTGCAGTGGATGTCGCCATAGCACAGCAAGAAAAGGCTAAACCTCAGGAAGGCCTGAGCCCTTTCCGCTATGGCTGGAACTTCACCAAAAAACTTGCAAAAGACAACAGGTTTTGGGCGCGTCTGGGCGCCGTCTTCAGCGGCGGCAATTTGCTTGCGCAAGGCCTTGTCGGCGGATTTTTCCTTCTTTCTGCACCGATTGCCGCGCAAGTCGCGGGTTTCGTTGGTTGTGCCGCACTTATTGGCATCGGGCTGACCGCCATCGGCATGGGGTTCCCCGGTGCATGGAACCGTCTGGAGCACCTCTGCACCGAGACATTCCCCAAATTCAACCCGCTGAGAAGACTGAGAGAACCTTTCCGCGCACGCCTCAAAAAGGATACGCAAACGGCGGGACTGCAAAAGAAAAAAAGCAAGGGCCTGATGGGGCGTCTGATCCCGCAACTGAGCGAGGACCACAAGGACATCTTCCTGTCGGGCGTGACGCTGGAAGGCGCGGCCGTCGCTGGTGTGGGCTGGACCGCGCTCGTCGTCGCACCTGCCCTTGCGACCTTTCCGGCTATCACCGTCGGCGGCGCTCTTTTACTGACCTGGAGCACATGGTGTATCGGAACCTGCCTCTTCGATATTTTCAATTCGACCAAAACCCTGTCTCAGGCCTTTCGCGCACACCGCCGCAAGAAAAAAGAGACGAAGGCGCAGGCGAAAATGACAAAAACAAAAACCATCACTCCACCAACTCAGGAAGCAAAATCAAAACCGCCCCCCCCCGCAGCTACGACCGCTTTCAACGATAATGCCGCGCCTGACAAGCAGGAAACGATACCACCCGCAGCGAAGCGGGCCACGCCCGCGCCGCGTGCAGCTAACGGCCCGAAACAATAATAACAACCCCGCTAATATACCGTATAATAAACCGGCTGCGTCACGGCTTGCCTTTTAGACCCGCAGCCCTTAGCATTCTTGCTCATTTTGTTACTCTCATGTGAAGGACATGCCGATGGAGGCAACGGTCATACCACAGCAAGCAAATGATAACAGGCCTCAGGAGGGGCTGAGCTCCTTCCGCTATGGGTGGAACTTTGCAAAAGCCCTCGTGAAGGACAACAAGTTCTGGTCACGCTCCGGCGCGACCCTCACCGGAATGAATTTGCTTGCCCAAGGCGCCATAGGTGGTTTTTTTCTGCTCTCGGCACCGCTCACCGCGCAGATTTTGGGATTTGCCGGCTGCGCCGTCCTCGCCGGCCTCGGCATAGCCGCCATCAGTTTTGGCTTCCCCGGCGCATGGCAGCGGCTGGAAAACCTTTGTGAGCAAACCTTTCCCAAATTCAACCCGCTCAAGCGCATCAGAACATCTCTGTCCCGCGCCCGTCGCAAAGACGATGTCAGACACGCCGCGCTGCCGCCAGCGCGCAAGGGCCTCATCGGACGCATGAAGTCGGGGTTGCAAGAGCACCATGTCGATATGTTCCTGTCAGGCGTGACGCTGGAAGGCGCTTCGGTCGCGACCGTGGTCTGGGGCTATTTTCTCATGCCCACCGTTTTATCCTTGCCAGCCCTCACCATTGCCGGCGGCATAGGCCTGACCGTCGGCGTCTGGAACATCAGCTTGGGCCTCTTCGACATTTTCAATTCGACAAAAACCATGATGCAAGCTATCGGCACACACAGACAAGGCAGGAAAAAGGCAAAGGCGGCGAACAAGGCAGCAAAGGCCACAGCTCCGTCTGTACCTCCGCCGCAGCCCGAAAAAGCGACATCGCTCCCCGCCGCCACGACTGCATTCAACGACAATGCCGCGCCTGACAAACAGGAGACAACGCCGCCTGCGGTCAAGCCACCCACCCCCGCGCGGCGCGTTGCAAATGGCCCGAAAAACCAATAGTAATGCTCTTTTGAAGCCCTATATTCCGCTGTTTAGCGGGATTTTTGCGTCCTTCAATTAATATGATATAATGCATCAGACCAAGGAGGGGGACTAAACGTGAGCGTCGAGGACATACTCGCCTGTTTCGGGCGGACATCCGACCAATTTCTCTCGGGGAAAGAATTCGAGGCGAAGCTCCGCGCCGGACGTCCGTTGCGCGTCAAATACAGTCTCGATATAAAAACACCCGCACTGCACATCGGCCACGCTGTCAACCTCTGGCTCATGCGCACCCTGCAAGACGCAGGACACAAGGCCGTGATTGTTTTTTCCGACTTCACAAACCGCAACGGCGACCTTGACGGGCGGCTGGAGACGATCTGGAACACCTCCTCCGAAGAAGCCGAAACCCGCATTGGCGAACTCACCGAACAACTGAAAATGGTGTTGCGCTTCGACAATCCCAGCCTCCTCGAACTCCGCCGCAGTTCGGAGTGGTACGACGCCATGGGCGTGCAGGACATGCTCAACATTTTCTCGCTGCTCACCCATGCCCGCCTCATCTCCCGCGACGCCTTTCAGGCGCGCATCGCGGGAGGCACGGAAATATACATCAATGAAATGATCTACCCCATTCTACAGGGATACGATTCCTGCATGGTGCAGGCGGATATCGCCCTGCTCGGCTCGAACCGCCTGTTCAATGAATCCCTCGGTCGCCTCATGCAAGAAAAGCACAAGCAAAAGCCGCAAACGCTGCTCACCACGCTCATCACGCCCGGCATCGACGGGCGAAAAAAGCAGTCGCCGCGCCGTCACAACGACATCTCTCTGCTCCATTCTCCGCGCGACAAATTCGGGCGCGTCATGCGCATCCCCGATGCGCTGATCGAAGATTACTTCCGCGTCTATACGGACGTCCCGCTGGAGGATGTCGCCGCCTCGCTCAAAAAAAGCCCGCGCGACGCCAAGGTCGACCTCGCCACCGCCATCGTCGCGCGCTATCACGGCACGGACACGGCCCGCACCGAGCGCGACTGGTTCGACAACACGATTTCAAAAGGCTATGTCCCGGACGACCTGCCGACGCTCGTCGTCAACACCGGCGACATGGAGGCTCTCGATCTCGTCGTTCTGGCACGCCCGAAAAAAAGCCGCGGCGATTCCCGCAGGCTGATCCTGCAAGGCGGCGTTTCCCTCAACGGCCGCAAGGTCACCCGCCCCGATCAGGAACTGTTTCTCAAAGACAACGACACCCTGCAAGTCGGACGGCTGAATTGGCTCAGGCTCAGAGTGGAAGAACCGCCGGCCTTTTATACCGAGCGGCTGGCGATCCGCCCCGTGCATGTCCGCGATATAGGAGACATCTCCAAAAATATTCCCCTTGAAGACATCACAAAATATATCGTCCGCTTCAGCAACAAAAAGAAAAAGACCGAAACCGACGTGCGCGATGCCTTCAAGAAGATCATCCTGCAGTCCGATCCGAAACACGAATGGCTGTGGGCGATCTCCACGAAAGAAGATCCGGAAAAAACTATCGGCATCGCCTACCTGCGCGGCGACAGCTGGGAGCACCCGCAAAACATCTGGATGTCGCCGGACATCGCGAGCCCCGAAGACCTCGTCAAGGAAGCCATCACCGAATTCAGCGTACAAACGCTTTTCAAGCTTGACCCGCAAAGCGAAGCCTTTAAGCAAGCCTTCGCCGTCGTGACCGCGCCGCGCGATTACGAAGCCCTTTACTACAATTACAGACTCATGCATACGGAACTGCTGGAAAAGAACCTCCTGCCGCAGGGCCTGCAAGGCTATACCTACGATGGATGGGACAAGTTGCAACAATGGCGGCGCTTCACGACACCCTGGCTCTTCAAGGAAGACCCGCGCATGACGTTCAACAAAAAATTCAATCAGACCCTATCCGATCCCAGCTCAAAAGATAAATAGGCCTAAAGCGCCATTGCAGCGGCATGCATCGCCATGATGCGCTCCTCGTTGGCGGGAATGACCTGCACGTCATACGGCCTCAAAAATTCTATGTGTCGCAAAATGTTTTCCCGCACAGCCCCGGCATGTTCGCCGATCCCGCCGGTGAAAACGATGCCGTCCACGCCGCCGAGCGCGACGGCCATCATGCCTATGAACTGCGCCACGCGCAGGGCGAAATAATCCAGAGCGAACGCGGCCTTCCGGTCATCGCTTTCCAACAGCGTTTTAACGTCGTTGCTGATGCCGGAAAGCCCCTTGAGGCCGGAATCATTATAAAGAATATGCTCCGTTTTCTCCGGCGGCAGGCCAAGATCGCGAATCATGTAGATAACGGCGCCGGGGTCGAGCGCGCCAGAACGCGTGCCCATCGGCAGGCCTTCCAGCGCCGTCATGCCCATGGTCGTATCGACGCTGACGCCGTTTTTCATCGCGCACAGGCTCGCGCCGTTACCGAGGTGCGCGGCGATTATGCGTCCTCTGGCGAGCGCGGGATGATCGCGCAGCAAAACGTGCGCGGTCCATTCATAAGAAAGTCCGTGAAATCCATAGCGCCGAACGCCCTTGTCCGTCAATTCCTCCGGTAGCGCATAAACGCCAAACAACGGGTCATGCCCCGCGTGAAAGGCCGTATCGAAACAGGCGATCTGCCGCACATCCGGCTTTAACTTGGTCAGAATGTCTATCGCCGCAAGGTTATGCGGCTGATGCAAAGGCGCGAGCGTGTTCAAACTCCGCAATTGCACCATGATCTCCGGCGTCAGCAAAACCGGCGCGCGAAACAGCGTGCCGCCATGCACCACACGGTGCGCCGCAACAACGATTGGCGGATGTTTTTTCGCCTCGATCCAGCCCAGAATAAAGCGCAGCGCCTCTTCGTGGGTGCTATCTTTGGGCAAACCTTTCCTGTCATCGCCCGCAGAAAAAACAGGTGTTGTGCCGATGCCCGCCACCTGTCCGCCTGTGAGCAGATTTAATTCAGGTTCATCATCAAACAGGCTGAACTTGACGCTGGAAGAGCCGGCATTAATGACGAGTATCGTTTCCGTCATTTTAATTTGCCCGCGCGCCTTGCTTCCGCCAGCTTCACCGCCAACGCGCAGGACATCAGCCGCGCGCGCAGATTATCTGCGCGGCTGGTCAAAATGACAGGTACGCGCGCGCCCAGGACGATCCCCGCTGCGTCCGCCCCGCCCAGGAAAGTCAGTTGCTTGGCGAGAATGTTGCCGGATTCGATCTCGGGCACGACAAGGATATCCGCATCGCCCGCGACTTCGGAGACGATGCCCTTATCTTCCGCCGCCTCGCGGCTGATGGCGTTATCGAAGGCCAGCGGACCGTCGAGAATGCCGTCGGTGATCTGCCTGCGCTCCGACATTTTGCACAAGGCCGCCGCATCTATGGTTGCCTGCATTTTCGGGTTGACCGTTTCGACCGCCGCAAGAATGGCGACTTTCGGCTTCCTTTCATGATCGAATAGCGTGCGCCAGAGGTTGATCGCGTTCTGGCAGATGTCCGCCTTGATCGCAAGGTCGGGTGCGATATTGACTGCCGCGTCCGTCACGATCAGCGCCTTGTGATAGGTCGGAACCGACATGACGAAGGCATGGCTGATGCGGTGCACGGTACGCAGACCTGATGCCGAAGGCACGATTGCGCTCAGAAGCTCTTCCGTGTGCAGCGCCCCCTTCATGATCGCACCGACCTTGCCCCTTGCCGCAAGCTCCACCGCCTTGGCGGCCGCGGCGTGGCTGTGTTCGACGTCTATTAATTCCCATTTTTCATGCGCGACTTTCGCCGCTTTTGCCGCCGCTTCTATCCGTGCGCGCGGGCCGACCAGAACAGGAACGATCAGGTTTCCCTCGGCCGCATCGACCACCGCCTCGATCACTTCCGGCTGCACCGGATGCACGACCGCAGTACGCACCGGCGGCAGATCGCGGCACGAGTCGATGATTTCCTGATAGTAATCTTCCGGACGTGAATCCTCGACGCTGACTTTGACTTCTCTCATGGTATGCCCCTCGCTAAAGCCCTCACAATAGGCGCATGCACAAACAGTATCTTGACCATAGTCAAGATACAAAAAATTTCCGGCTAATACCAGACGCTCAACGTCCCGTGCGGTTTTTGTTCATATATCTCAGGCCGGTAACCGCGATTCCAGAGCATGTGGTCAATATTGACCGACGTCACATCCCTCCCCACAACCTCTTTCATCAATTCGACGACATGAATGGCTGCGGCACGAATCTCCAGTTCTTTTTCGGAACCGGAAGCGATGGCCTCGTCCGACGTGTACTTCAGTATGCCGTCGCAGCGCATAACGTGCGGCACCATATTGTCGGCAAAGCAGGTCAGCCTGTCTATATCGCGCAAGCCGCCAAGCGCAAGGTTCATGTCCGCGCCCAAAATCTGCGCACGTTTCAGGATAGGAACATCGCGTCCTTTGTAAGCGTGAACATCATGAAAGTTTTTCCACGCGCCAACCGTTTCCGCCAGCGTCACAACGGAATAATCGCAGGCTGAAAGCAGGTTTAAAACCTTACCGTCATACTCCGAAACTATTTTTTCTCCCGTTGCACGCAAATGGGCGGAAAAATTATGCAGCAGTTCATCGAGGCGCGGATCCCGTCCCAAAGGCACGGACAGCATACGCGAAAAATCTTCCGCGGCGAGACGTATCCATTCTTCGGGCGTTGTAAATGCGCCTTTTTCAAATGAGTTCTTCAGCCCGCGCGCGATCACGGCATATTCAAGATCAATACCAACCTCTTTTGCAATCGCAAAATAGCCGGAACCGAAGTTGATGCTGTCAAGCGCGAGGACGTAAGCCGCGGTTTTTTCCCGATCACCGGAAACGTAGTGGTTATCTACATCCAGCGCGGTTATGACGGGATATTCCGCGACAATAAACTGCACATAATCATGAATTTTATCCCGATTGATTTTGACATCCGCGGCCTGCCCTGCCACCCAGGCGCAGGCCAGCTCTATATCAGCGATACGGATCACACCACCCATTCTTTCTGCACCATATCAAGCGTATCGTTTGTAATTGCCGCACGCACATCGCGCATCAGACGGTTCATGGTGAAAACGTTGTGGATGGACAGCAACTGCATGCCCAAAAGCTCCGAAACCTTGAACAAATGGTGGATATAACCGCGACTGTGATTTTGGCAGGCATAGCAGCCGCAAGTTTCATCGATTGGGTCTTGGTCGTTGCGATACTGCGCATTGCGTATGTTGATACGCTCTTTTTCCGCCCCCCTGACCATTGCCCAGCCGTGTCGCGCCATGCGCGTCGGGGAAACACAATCGAACGTGTCGATCCCCTGCCGGACATTGGTGAAAATATCGATAAACGAGCCGATGCCGAGGAGATGCACAGGCCGCTCCGGATGCACCATCGCCATGGTCATGGCGACGACGTCGTACATCTGCTCCTTGCTGGCGCCGAGCGAACCGCCGACCGCCGTCGCGAAAAACGACCGGTCGCGCGTCCAGTCGCAACTGACTTTTCGCAAATC
Source organism: Pseudomonadota bacterium (assembly GCA_021805245.1). Taxonomy (GTDB): domain Bacteria; phylum Pseudomonadota; class Alphaproteobacteria; order Micavibrionales; family UBA2020; genus PALSA-926. The sequence continues at coordinate 36,993 of JAJZFS010000040.1, forward strand.
CTCGTAAACGCCGCCCTGCACGATGCCG
>JAJZFS010000057.1 GCA_021805245.1 Pseudomonadota bacterium
AGTGCGTGGTCTTTGCGCGTGGCGTGGGAGAGAAACAGCCTCGCGGCCGGGTTGAACGAGAAAACCGACGGGCATAACCAGCCTTATCCCGGCGCAAGCTCGCTCATCGGGAGTTACGCGCAGCAGTACAACGATTATCTCAATATCTTTTGCGATCCGCACGGGAACGGCGGGCAGAACTACTGTCTCAATTCGGCAACCCTGAGTCCCCCTCTTTATAATGCCGACGTCGAACCCGTCAAATATATCTACAACAATCTGACGATTCCGATGGATAGCGCGGATAATGCCAGTCAAGGACAGGATGTGGCGACGGCCGTCAATGACATTATCAACAACATGGTCGGCATACCGGCGGAATCAACCATGACGCCGGGGGCGCTGGCCAGCGTCGCGGGGCGTGAAGAGTGGATAGAGCGACGCTCTTATCTGGCACGCTATGCGGCGATCCGCTCGATCCCCGATCTGATCGCCTCATGGAGGATACCGGGCAGCGGCAGCCAGCTGGGTCAAGAGATACATGACATGCGGACAAATACGACTTTCATAAAGAATGCGCCCGGTAACTACAATGGCCCGTCGTCGATGATGGGCGGTTTTACCTCACAGGACCCGAGTTACAGGGAAATCATGCATGCGGTTTCGATTGACCAGTTCAACACCGGACAGTTCGCGTTGGGGATGATGACCAACGAGAACAGGCTGCAAATGGAAAAACTGAACTTGAGCGCGTTTTACCTGATGCAGTTGAGGGACTATTACAAATTGCTGGAGAGGACGGCACTGACGCTGGCGGTGCAGGTCTCGATCCGTGACGAGCAGAAGATGAACTTGCTGTATCATGTTTTTGAAGCCGCGCCGATACAGAAATAAGGGAACGGGCAAATGAAGGCAACGGGACATATTCGTTTTTCCACCGCAGGGCTGCGTTTCGCGGCTGCGGCCGGATGCCTTGTTTTCGCCCTGACGGCTTTTCCGCTGCGCGGGTTCGCGCAGTGCGAGCAGCCACCCGCGGCGCAGACGGAAGCAAATACGGTGGCCAGCAACGAGACAAATGATATTACGGGCACCCTCATACCTGATGTTGAGAAAGCCTGGAGTACCGATGTGTTGCAATTGAGCACAACGCTGGGGAGTGAAAACAAAACAAGCTATGCCGGGATCCTGGCTCGTATGAACAAATTCTGGACCGACTGGTTTACTGCCTGGCAGAACATGGCAGCGCAGCTTAATGCCTCTACGGATGACGAGACCCGGCAGTTGTCGAGTTTTAAAGACGCCAGCAATGCGCTGGCGGCGTCGCGCGACGAAGGCGAGCAAAGGGTCAAGGCCCAGAAGCTTTACCAGCCGACCGGCCAAGCCTGCCTTTTCGATTCGACGAATAAAGACCTGCCCAACAGCCAGCAAGTCACCAATGCGTTGGAAGACGCATACGAGTGGGACTTCGTGCAATTGGGCAACAATGAAAAAGTGTACACAGGCGCAAATCCCAACATACCCGCCTCTAACGGGAACGGAACTTATTCCCCGCAGGATTCGACCGCGCAATACGGCCCTGCGGAGGAGCAAAGCCGCCGCTGGTACAATTACGCCAATATATTCTGCGATTACAGGGCGGAGAACGGCAATGCCGGTTGCGCGAGCCACCTGCCGGGCACTTATCCGCTTAAGGTGGGCTATACGCCGACGTTAACCGACAATACAAAACCGCCGTATGCCGTTTTGAACCCCCTGTCCCCGACGCTGAACGACCCGCATTTGCTCGCATACTCCAACATGGATGTCGAGCCGACGCTGCTGTTGTTTTCCCAGTATACGGTCGACATGTACAACATAACCGAGCTGACGGCCATCGACCAGATGATGTTTAATATTACGGGGTACAGGATTCCGATGCCGATGCTCACCACCGCCATGAGCGCTTTGCCCGGCATGGAGGAAACATTAAAGCGCCGCCGGTATATCGCGCAGATGTCTACCGTCAACGCGTTGCTCTATTCTCTGATCGCCGACCGTGCGCCCGGTCCGGGCGTCGGCTGTGCGACCGCGACTTGCGCCGGCGGCGGTAGTCCGCCCAGTGCAAACGCGCAGGCGATCTATGCGCTGCGGACGAAGGAGTATGGAGCGACGCCGAATGCCGCCACGGACACAGCTATCCAGACTGCGGCGAGTTGCGCCTGGTGGAATGTTGCGTGCTGGATCTCGAAGGGATGGTCTATTTTTTGGAACGGGTCGGTCAATACGCAGTTCGCTAATTCACAGGCGCAAACGCCGCCGCAGTATTTTATGGAAGCTTCCATCACGCCGAGCAAGCGCGAAGTCCGCCAGGCTATCATCGAGCAACTGTGGGATCCCAATTATTACAAGGATCTTTACAACCACCCGTCGACCATCTTGCAGAAGGACGTGTATCTGAAAGCTTACAGTCTGAAACTCCTCTATGAGATGATCGAAAGGCAGGAGAGAATATCGGACGTTTACGCCGTGGAGACGGCCAATCTGCTGGCGCGTGTCAAGAGCACGTTGAAACCCATGGTCACCAGCGTGCCGGTTCAATAGGGGAAGAGCATGGAAAAGGACAGTCTGCGAAAAAAAACTGCACTCCTCCGCCTTTCGCGGCAGGCGGCGCTGTTTTTTGCCGTGGCTTTATTCATGTTTGCTCCGAAACAGGCCGCGGCGCAATGCGAGATAGCGTCGGATGCGAATCAGGCGATGAACCAGCTCGTCAGCCAGGATATCAACAATATGAACCTGTTCATCCAGCAGGAGGCGAACCCTCAAAATCAGGGGGCTAGCGGCACGCCGGGCGGTTTTCTCGATAACATTTTTATCTCCATGTTCGGCCTGGATCCGACCGATCACGGTTTGGTGCAGTATTACACCAGCTATTACAAAGCCGTCGAAAAGGCGGTCAGTGACTGGGTAACGGCATTATATCCGGATCTTCAGAGTATGACGATGGAGCTGCATGTTGCGCACGTCGACCAGACACAAATGCTGGGCCAGCTGATGGACGCACAGGGGGCGGCGGCCGAAGAGACGGATATACAAAGGCTTGATGTGGAGGCGCATCGCCGTTATCAGCCGTCGAGACTGGCCTGCGATCTTGATTCGACAGGCCCCGGCCTGACGCGCGCCTATCAGATCGCGCGCGCTTTTAACCGCGGTCTGGCGCAGGACGACGATAATATCCTTGCGAATGCCAAAGGCTCGTTTTCGGCAAACGGCCGTAACGAAGATCTGGCCTACATATGGAGTCAGTATGTGCAGAATTTCTGCGATCCGACAATGGGGGATCAGGGCTGCGCGGCAGCGGGGCCACTCGCGGACAAGCAAAGGAACATCGGCGCCTTGCTGTGGGGGCCGCAGCAGACAATCGACCCGACCAACAAGCAAAATATCCTTATCATGCAATCTGCGCTCCGTTACATCGTCGACCCGCTGGTATCCGACCCGTTGACAAAGAGGGTTTCCGAGACGCCGGCCGGTCACACGCAGATTCTTCTGCGGCACTCGCAACTGGCTTACGTCAACGACATTTACAACGTGTTGGGAATAATGCTGAGCGAGCGCCTCGGCGGCAGCGGCATTGACGTTTCGGGAATGGAAACGCCGGCCGGCGTTTCGACGGTCGATACCACGCCTGAAGGAACGGCGGGGGCGAGCTACAGTGAAATTATGCAGGCGATGACGCGTGACCGGTTCGAGGATCCCTATTACATGATGCGGATGATTGGTGATAAGTCGCAGGTTCAGCGCGAACAGCTGACATTGGACGCTTTGAAGCTGGAAACCATGAACGATACCTTCCACAGGATGGAAGACAGGCTGTTTTTGGAGTCAGCCGAATACGCGCAGGATCTGAACCACGCGCTCCCCAAATCTGCGCCGAAATATACGCCTATGAAATAGCGGTTGTTTTTCGGCTACGTATTTTCCAGATATATAATCCGTCTGCGCACATGACGAATCGTACGATTTCGGATGAGATACCATATGTTATTTTATAACCTTATGAAATATAAAACTGTTTTATAATATGTTGTTTTATATGGAGTTTATATTTTTCTGTCTAAAACGCGCTCGACAACAAAAAAGCCGCCCCTTACTGTCCCTCTTACACATAAGTACAAAAAAGGTGCGAACCTATGCGGCTTTCCTGGTCGAACCAGAAGGATATTGCAGCGGCGCTGGTGACGGCTCATCCGGAGTGTGACCGTCTTTCCCTTTCTCATGAAAGCCTTTTGGATCTTATTGTGTCGCTTCCCGATTTTGAAGACGCCGCCGTGCCACCGCAGCCGGAATGCCTTGACCATATTCTCTGGACGTGGATGCGCCTGGCGGATAGCGGCGGCGATGTAAACGGCGGTGAACCGCAAGAGCGGTGTGGCACATGAGCTCCTTGCAGTGGCACATTCTCGGCGGTAACAACAAGCACAATATCGGCGCCAATTCAGGCCTCTGCGTTTACGAATATGAAGATGAAAAAGGCAAGACATGCCGCAAGGTGCTGCTGTTCGATGCCGGCGTTTTGCAGGGCGACAAGAACAAACCTGAATATCCATCTCTGGCGCAATCGGATACCATCCTGCCGGATTACGCACGGTTCCTTTATAAAGCGGACGATCCCTCCCACAAGCCCGAGATGCCGATCGATTCCATTTTTCTGACGCACAACCATTCGGATCATTCCGGCGCTTTGCCGATGTTGATTCTGATGGGCTATAAGCTGCCGAAAATATATGCAACGCCCTATACCGCGCGCCGTTTGCAGCAGGATCTCAGCAACGAGGGAATCGACCCCGCCGAGTGGCCGAAGATTTATACCATCGCGCCCGGCAAGGACATTCAGGAAGGCCCCGTCGACGTAAAAGCTTTCTGGGTCAGCCATTCGACGCCACAGTCCGTGGGTTTCTTCATCGATACGCCGGACGGAACGATTTTGCACACCGGCGACTTTAAACTGGACCAGTCGGTGCTGTGGGGGCCGGCTTTCAACGAACAGCAATTCAAGCGCGTGGTCTCGAAGCCTGTCGACCTTTTACTGCTCGACTCGACGGGCGCGAACAAAGACGTGAACGCCGTAACGGAGCACGACATGCGCGAGGCGCTGCACGATGTGATCGCCGAGAATCCCGGCAAGCGTATCGTTGTCGCGCTGATGAGCGGTTACGAAGAAAATTTGGCGTCCGTGGCGCAGGTCGCGGCCGAGGAAAAACGCACGCTGTGGGTGGCGGGCGCGGCGCATGAACAATCTTTGGCGGCCTTGCGCGATACCGGTCTTACGATGTCGGACCAGCTCGGCGTCAAGGTGGATGTACGTATTCTGGGGTCGCGCCGTACCGCGCGGGATCTCGCGCAGAAGGCGCCGCAAGATTCGGTCGTCGTCGTGACGGGCTCGCAGGGGCATGCGAACGCGGCTCTGACACGCGCGGCGGAAGGGCGTCATAACGCTCTTTCTCTCGATCCCGCCAAGGATGTCATTTTGTTCTGCGCGCCGACCATGCCAGGTCAGGTCGGCCAGCGCAACAAACTTCTGGCGACGCTGAAGAGTAAAGGCTTTACGGTGCTGACCAACAATGACCTGCCGCTTTATCCGCCGAGCCACGCGCGTCTGCCGGAGATCATCGAGATGGTGAAGCTGGCCGATCCGAAACATGTCTTGCCCATTCACGGTTCGCGCCTGCTGCGCAAGGCCTGCGCCGAGGCGGTCGAGAAAATGGGGCGGAAAGCCGTGCAGGCCGATAACGGAGATGTCATCAAGGTTTCGCACCGCACGTCAAAATCCATCTCCCCCGAGACAAAGGGGCGGGCACCGATGATCGGTCTCAAGACGCTGCAGGGGACGAACTGGAGTGACCGTTATTACATTCAGGTTTCCGCACCGGAAAAGAAAATTCCGGCAAAAGCCGGACAAAAAAACGCCAAGCAGCCCGCCAACGCCAATAAGCAGCCCCGGCCGCGCATTTTCAAAATCGATTAGAACGTCAGGTAATTGACCAGCGACAGTTTGCTGACGAGGTTCGTCACCTGATAGGATGACGTGAGCTGCGTCTGCAGCGCCTGCATCTCGGTGATCGCTTTCGTCGTGTCGGCGCCGGTAAAGGTCGAAAGCTGGTTTTGCACGATCGTCAGGTCGGATGCGTTCTGATCTTTGATGGCCTTGACTTGCGCGAACTTGCCCGCCAGTGTTTGCGTTGTGGTGCTGATCTCGTTCACGCCCTTCTGGGCGGTCGTCAGGGCGTAGTTCATGAGGTTTTGAAAGTCGGGCCCCGTCGCGGTATTCGTCGCGCCGGGATAGGGCGTGTTGGCGACGAGTGCGAGCGCGCGGATCAGGTCCTGAAATCCCGCGCCGTCGCCTTTCACCGTATAGTCGACGTTGGTATTGGCGTCGACTTGCGTCGTCACATTGCCGGACGTTGCCAGGCTGGCCGAAAGGCCGAGGTTTGTGGCGGAGAAGCCGTTGATTGTCGTCGTCAGCGCCGACGTATTGCCGGTGGCGAGCCAGTTCTGGATCTGGGTGTTGAAGTTGGAGTTCATAATATTGCTGCCGGCGTAGGGCGGCTGCGACGAGCTGGAGCCGGCGAAGAGATATTGACCGTCGATGTTTTGGTTCATCATGTCCTGCAGCGTTTGCAGCCCTTGACTGGCGATCTGCTGGATGTTGGCGGCGTTGACGGGGCTGTTTTGCAATTGGGTCTGGATGGCGGCGACGAGGTTGTTGCCAACGGTGGTCATTTGCTGGAGCGCGCTGTTCATCATTGTCATCTTGTTCGAGACGTTGTCGATGTTGGCCTGATACCCCTGTATCAGCGGTTGCTGGCCGTTGAGATCCAGAACCGGCTTCACGTTGTTGCCGAGGCCGCTGTAGTCGGGGGAGAGCTGCCCTGTCGTTACTTGCTGCGACAAGTCGTTCAGTTGTTGGCGCAGCTCGGTCAGATTCGCCGACTGGGCCGTTGTCTGTCCCATCAGGGATACGCTGTTTGTCGTTGTCATGTTCTGTCTCCTTTAAGGAATCGTTGTAACCCTTTATGGCATGGTTTGGAGCAGGTCGTTAAAGAGCGTCTGCGTTGCGGTGATGACCTTGGCGGCGGCGGAGTAGGCGGATTGCACCTGGACCAAGGTGGTCATCTCCTGGTCGATATTCACGCCGGAGGTGTTCTGGTTGCGCGTCGTGAGCGTTGTCAGATAGGCTTGCTGGTTTTGTCCTTGCGTCTTGTTGAGATTGGCCGCCTCGCTCTGGTCGGAAATAGCGCTGCTGAGGTAGCCTTGCAGCGTGCTGTTGGAGAGCAGGCCTGTCGAGAGGTTTCCGGCCGGTCCGACGTTGCTCTGCCGGAAACTGGAGAAGGCGACGTTGACTGTGGCGACGCCCATTGCGGCGAGCGGTCCGCCGTTGGTGTCGAAGACGGTCAGCGCGCCGCCGTACGTCGGCGTCATGACAAGGTACCCGCTGCCGTTCAGGGAAGCGGTCATGCCGGAAATGGCGTTGAGTTTGGCCAGCAGTGTCGTCGACGTGTCTGCTGGCGTAATGGAGATGGTGGCCGGCGGCTGCGTGCCGACTTGCACGCTGAACGTCGGGTTGGGCATCGGCGTCGTTCCGGCGGGCAGGCCGAGGGCGGAGACGATGTTATTCCCGCCGTCCGTCAGCGTGACATCGCCTGCGTAATTGAGGGCGAGGTTGCCGGTCCCGTTGATGGCGGCGACGGTGCTGCCGAAGGCCGTGTTGATCTTCGAGACGACGGAGGCCGCCGTGTCCGTGTTGTTGACGGTGATGGTTTGCGGCGCGCCCGCGCCGAGCTGGATGGTGAAGGTGGCGGGAAACGCCGTGACGCCCGGCATCGTGCTGAGGTCGGGCGCATAGGCGGCGACATTGACCGTGCCGACGACGTTGTTGTTGGTGGTGAGGCCGAGCATCGTTTCCAGCGGCATGGCACCGGAAATATTGGCTGTACCCGTGGCCTGCTGGTACTGGTAATTGCCGAAGGCGTACATATTGATGCGGTTGATGACTTCGTTCGACCCTGCGGGCTGTGCAGGGCCGGTGGTCCCCTTCTGGATCAGGGAGGGATCGTTGACGATGGCGGTGTTGACTTGTATCAGCGTGGAGAAGCCGACGTAGGCCGGTGCCGCCGGCGCCGCCGTGTCTGGGGGGACTTTGCCGTTGGCATCGGTGAAAAGCGCAAGGCCTTCGTCGTTGAAGCGGGTGGCGAGCTTTTGTGAGAACTCGTCGAGCTGTGCCTGATATTGCGGGACGACCTGATCGCGCATGTTCAGGAGTCCGCCGAGCTGGCCGCCGAGGTTGCTTTGGGCGATGTCCGGTCCTGTGGGGCTGCCGACGGTGATACCGCTCAAACCGCCGCCGGGATAGTAGGACGTCGGCAGCATGTTGCTTTGGTGGAAGTAGAGCGTCTGCGCCGTTGCATTCGCCAGCATCTGTCCTTGCGGCGTGGCGACGTTGATCATCTGGCCTTGCTGTGACGTCGTAATCTGCATGTATTTCGAAAGATCGTTGATGGCGGCGTCGCGCTGGTCTTTCAGATCGGCGGTGCTTTGGTTTTCAGCCGAAAGAGTGGCAATCTGCGTATTCAGCGTGGCGATATTGGTTATATCCTGATTGGCCTGCGCGAGAGCGGCGGCGATGTCGCTTTCCGATTGCGTGCGCAGGCTGTTCAGCAGGTTCGAGTATTGATTGATCTGCGAAGCCGTTTGCTGCGCATCCGTCAGCGTCTGGCTCAGCAGGGTCGTATCGTTGGGCGATTGCGACAATTGCGAGAATGAACTGGCAAGCTGCGTCAATTGGTCGTTGAGCGATGTGCCGCCGGTGGGCGAACCCTGAAAATCCTGAATTTTCTGAAAGTAGCTTTGTTGAACGGTGGTGTAATTCGTGACCGTTGTTTGCTGGTTGACGTCGCCGATAAGAGCCTTATTGACGGCCCGTGTCAGGTCTCCGGACATGGCGCCGACAGATTGGCCGTTAACGATTTCCGTTTCGGCCGGCAAAATTTTCCGCGTATAGCCGGGCGTGGAGGCGTTCGCCACGTTGTTTGATATGGTATCGATCTGCTGCTGGGCGACTTGCAGCCCTGATAATGCAGCATTTAATGCAATGGATGTCATAATTCAAACTCCAGGTTTGTTTTCTGCCGCCGCCGACAAAAAACACTTTTCCTCTGTTTATTAAGCAAGAGGCGTGCCAAGGCTGGTTGTATTTATGGTATTTATAGGTTCTTGACTTTCTTTATATGTAATAGTGAAGTGCAGGTTGCTTAAAAAATAAGTCTTCGTAGACAGTTAGGACTAGACGTTGTTAACAAAGGGTGGCTATCCTGACAGTCTGTGATAACGGGGGATTCTGAGACGATGTCTGATATTGTGCCTAATACGGGGGCTGATATTACCAACGAGCCGATAAAAAGAGCGGATGATGATGCTGTAAATGCCGGCACGCCACCAAGCGCGCCGCCAGCAGATATGTATGCGGGTATGCCGCAAAACGAGATGCCTTACGCGCCGCCACCAGAACCTGCACCGCCCGTTGCACCACCAGTAGAGCCCGTTGCACCACCAGTAGATATGTATGCGGGGATACCGCAAAACGAGATGCCGCCGCCGATGCCCGCGCCACCTGCTGCGCCTCCTCCGCCGCCCGCTGCCCCGCTGCGGGCATCTCATGCCGCACCGCCGCCGAAGATGCCGCAGCCTGAGTCTTTCGAAGGGGAAGAACCGCCGGTGGAACCGGTGGCGCCTCCCGTGAAAAAACCCGGCCGTGCCGCTGGCAAAGACGCCAAAGGCGCCAAAGATGCCAAGGCTGCAAAAGCCGCGCCGCAGGAAGAAGATACCACCGGCGGACCGTTGATGACGGTTTTGGTGCGTAATGAATTTTATCGTGACGGTTTCCGCAATATGATGTGGCTCGCCGTTATCGAGGCCGTTGTCATCGCAGGCTTGCTTGTGACGTTCATTTCTTTTATGAACACGACAAAAGCGCAGGATCATTATTTCGCGACAACGGCGGACGGACGCATCATACAGCTCGTGCCGCTGGGGCGTCCCAACATGAATACCTCTGCTCTTCTGTCATGGGCGGCGCAAGCCGGAACGGCGGTTATGACGTTCGGCTTCGACGATTACCAGCGGCGTTTGCAGCAGTCGTCACGCTTTTTCACGCGCCATGGCTGGCAAACTTTCGCCAGCGCCTTGCAGTCCGCACGCATCATAGAATCCATCACGGCGTTGAATCAGGTTGTCTCCGCCGTGCCGCGCAGCGCGCCAATCCTGACGCAGGAAGGTATTTACAACGGAAAATTCAGGTGGATCGTGCAATTGCCTTTGACCGTCACATACCAATCGGGGACGAGTACCCGTACGGACAATATGAACGTTACGCTCGTTATTGACCGCGTGCCGTCGCTGGAGAATCCAAGTGGCGTCGGTATCGATCAGTGGATTGCAACAACCAACGGTTCTGGCGGTTAATTGTGCAGTATGGATACTAAACAGCTATCTTCAAAAACATCTGCTCTGATCTTGGGGCAAAGCGAGGATTACCGCAGCGGCGCGGTAATCATGATGCGCATTGTCGGTTTCGAGACCTTGGCCATTCTTGCGCTGACGATGCTGCTGGGTTTCGTGATCATGACGCAGAAAAATCATGACCGCTATTTCGCGGCTATGGGCACTGGCAGATACTTGGAAATGCAAGCTATGTCTTATCCGAATATGAGCAGGACCGCAGTCTCCGACTGGGTCGCGGAAGCGGCTAGCGAGGTTATGACATTCGGATTTAACGACGTTGACCAGCGGTTTGCCGTTTCGCGTCGTAATTTTACGCCTGACGGATGGGAGAGTTTTCGTAAGGCTCTAACAAAAAGCAGCGTATTGACGAATATGATGCAGTTGCAGCAGATGATCACCTCTGTTCCTGCGGGCGTGCCGACCTTAAGTCAGGTGGGGCTGATCGATGGGCATTATAGTTGGGTGTTTGATATGCCATTGCTGGTCACCTTTCGTGCCGGTGGGGTTCACCGGACAATCATGGCTCATGTGCACGTTGTTGTGGATAAAGTATCGCCGGAGGACAATCCCAGGGGGCTGGGTATTAGTTCCTGGTATATTAGCTGATAAAAAATCGTATATTTTTTCTTGGGGGGCAGGTATAAATGGAAAGTAAGAAAAAGGCGGGGCTTATACACCCGCTTGTCGGAATAAATCGTCCGTCCGGACGAGGGAACCTCCTTGAAAGGGGAGCTGGATGAAACGTCTACTTTTGGGCCTGTCTTTCGTTGTGCTGCTCAGCATGGGTTGTTCTGTAGCGTTTGCGCAGGGCGAGAACCATTTTAATCAGGAATTGCAGGCCTTTCAGAATAAGAACAGCGGCTCGGGTAATAGTGACGCCAGCGCGCCGCCTTCTCCGCTGGGGCCTGCCGGAAATCTTCCGCTGTCCAAGCCTGCGCCGGCAACGGCCAATGCACTGGGTATGCCGAGTGTGCAGACACCAAGCCAGTTGGCCGCTGAGGAAGCCGCCGCGAGAGAAAAAATGAAGCAGCAGACATTTGATACCGCGATACATTCGCTTCTGCCGATGGATCCGGACCAGATCCGCGAGTTGCTCCAGATTTTTGAGAAGAGCCGCAAGGCTTCCGAAGATCCTATTGCGGTGCCTGTTCCCAAGGTGGTTCTCGAAACCGTTTCTCTGGCGCCGGATCAGGTGCCGCTTGTCATTCACACGTCTCCCGAGCGCGTCACGACATTGAGTATTCTTGATTCAAGCGGTGAGCCATGGCCGATCCGCGATGTCAGTTGGGCTGGGAAATTCTCCATTGTGTCACCGGGGTCGGGTGGCAGCATTGTGCGTATCACGCCGATGACCGCGCATACCATGGGCAACCTGTCCATCCGGTTGCTGGGTCTGACGACGCCCGTTACCTTTACGCTGGACACCGGCATGAAAGAAGTCGACTACAGATTCGATGCACGTATTCCCAAGCACGGCCCGCTGGCCAAGCCTGATCTCATCGTCAACGACGGATTGAAGGCATCTGTCGGCGGGGATGACAACCTTGTACAGTTCATGGACGGAACGCCGCCAAGCGGCGCGGCAAAACTTGAGGTCGACGGCACAGACGGGCGCACGGCCGCCTGGAGCCTGTCGAACCAGATATATTTACGCACGCCGTTAACGCTGCTTTCTCCCGGGTGGAGCTCCAGCGTCACTTCCGCCGACGGAACGAACGTATATGTGCTTAATAACACGCCTGTCGTGCTCCTCTCTGATGGAGGGAAGATGGTGCGTGCCCATATTGTCGCTACCGAGGATATGCCATGATAGATGATGATTTAGACGCACCGGAAGATTTTGAACAAGACGCCGCCGCCGAGAAGCCCTCTCTGCGCGAGATATGGGATAGTAACCCTGTTCTGAAGCTTGTCGCTATTGTGCTGGTTGTGGTCGTGCTTTTGGGAGCGTATCTGATTTTCTCTCCGAAAGAGAGTACCGGATCCAAAACCGTCATTGGTATGGTCGGATCCCAGACCAAGCAGATTCCCGGTACAAAAATCGTCGACCCTGCTTACCGCAAGGCTCTTGAAGAAGAGAACAAGAAGAAAGAGCAAGAGGCTCGTCAGACGGGCGGCAGCGCCATGCCGGTACCCATCGCCATTTCAAGAGGCACCGGCTTGCAGATCCCGCAAATTCCGCAGGCGCCTCAGTCTGACGTTTTGGCGGAATGGAGGCGTGTGGCCAATGAGGAACAGATGAAGGCCGCGCAGAACAAGATTCAGGCGGAAAGCGCGCCGCCGCCGCCGACGGTTCCGATGGTCAAAGCGATTCGTCCGGTGCAGGTGGTTAAGGTCAACACGAAGGAAGCGCAGCTGATAGCCCAGCAAATGAGGGTTATTCTTCACGCGCAGCAGCCTTTTGCGGCGCAGGTCGTAAACGTCACGGCTGCAAAATCTCGCTACGAACAAATGCTGCAGAAGGAAAAAGAGGACCAGAGCAAACAAGCTGCGCAGGGGACGGGATCCTCGTCCGGCACGGGCGGAGCGGCTTCCGGAGGGGGGGCTTCCGGCGCTTCCGGCACTGGCGCTTCCGGCAAGGTCATTATTGCAGCGGGCTCTGTCAACTATGCGCAGTTGCTTACCAAGATCGACTCTGATGTTCCGGGGCCCGTTCTAGCGCAGGTTCTGTCCGGGCCGTTTTCCGGCGCGCGCATGATCGGCTCGGTTCAAAAGGAAAAGGACTTCGTAGTTATCAAGTTCAATACTGTGGTGAAAGATACCGTCAGCTACAGGATCAAGGCCGTTGCGGTTGACCAAAACACGACGCTGGCGGGCATGGCGACGTCCGTGAACCATCACTATGTTGAGAAGTTCGTGCTCCCGGCGGCCGCAGCGTTCCTGACGGGGTATAGCGCCGCTTTGGCGCAGCCGGCGCAGCAACAAACGGCGACAGCCGGCGGCGGCGTGACGGCGACGCAATCACAGTCGTCAACGAAGCAGAGTATGTTCCAGGGCTTGCAGGTCGCCTCGCAGTCTGTGAGCGGCGCGCTCAATACGATGGCGCAAGAGCCAACGACGATTATTGTCGCCAAGGGAACGACCATGGGTATTTTTTATACGCAGACAGTGACGACAAAGGACGCGCAGTAAATGAATGATGATATCGATGTAGAGGATTTCGACGATCAGGGCGCGCCTGCCGATTTAGAAGACGGCGACGTGACGGAACAGCCGGCACCGAAGCGTGGCGGCGGCGCACTGCTCAAGATCGTGATTCTCTTTGTCGTTATTGCGGGCGGTGTGGGTGCCTATCTTAACTTTAAAAATAATCCCCTGTTGCACCGTATTCTGGCACAGCATGGTATTGGGCTGCCGGGGCTGAAAGTGGTGGATCAGCATCATGCGATGCCCCCCCTTCATCCTATGGCCCCTGTCGCCGCGCATGTGGAAAAAATAGCGCCACTTGCGCCGTCCGGAAATTCTCTGCCTGTCGTGCATGAGCCGACGCCGTCATCGGCGGCGTTGTCGCCGCCTGCATTGGGGGCGCCGGTGACGCCTGCGCCAATAGCAACGGCACCCGCACCTATAGCAACGGCGCCGTCGCCGATTTCAGGCGCACCGCCGTCGCCGTTCTCCATTCCGTCGCAACAGCCCGCTGCGGCTTCTCAGAAAAGCAGTGGAAACACGGCGTCGTTGCAGATGCCTGCCCCGATGGGTATGCCCACGCCTGAGGATGATCATGCCAAGAATAACGCTCCGGCCATGCCGACTATCCCTGTTCCTGCCGTGAACAAGATAGACGTCGCGCCGGTGCAGGATACGCACACCAAAATGCCCCCGCCGCCGTCTGCCATGCCTGACATGATGACGGCACCGGCCCCGGATGAACAGGCACCGGCCGAGCAGGCTTCTGTGCAGCCGTCTCATCAGACTGCCGACGCCAATGATGATTCTGCTGAAGTACAGAAGCTCAAGAGAAAAATAAAGCTTCTAGAAAACACGATAAAGCAGCTTCAGCAGGCACCGGTTGTCCCGCATCATGGAGCGCATAGAACGTTGCACCATCGTGTCGTGCACAATAACCAGCATGTAGTACATCATCATTATCATCATGAAGTGCGCCGCCATCAGCCCGTTGCAAAATCAACTTGGGTTCTGAAAGCGGCCCAGCCGGGTGTTGCCTGGATTTCGCACAGGGGATCCAAGGTTCTGCATAAGGTTCAACCCGGGGATACGCTGCGGGGCATCGGAGAGGTTGAATTCATTGTCCACGATTCATCAGGTCATTGGGTCGTTGTCGGGACAAAGGGCAGAATCAGCCAATAGTCGTCATTTTAAGGGAAATTAGCCTTTAATTATATCTATCTTGCCAAGGGTAGATTTCATCTATTTTTATAAATAAAATCAATATTTTATATAATTTCCCGTTATTTTATTTCTTTATGAAATTTGCTCGTTTATCAAAAAAATGTTCTAATAGAAGTATGTCTGGGGTTGTGCGCGTAGACTTGGAATACGGGGGTATTTTATGGCTCGCTATCTAAAAAGAGTTTCTGGGCTTTCTCTCGTTGTGCTGCTCGCTTCGACGGCACCTGCCTTTGCTGCTCCGGCGGCTGGTACTGCGGGTGCGATATTGGCGTCGATCACAACTTCCGTTACCAACCTGCCCAACATCTTCTCTGCCGCAGCTTACATACTTGGTTTATTGTTTGCCATGACGGGTGTTTTCAAGTTCAAGGACCATGTCGACAACCCGCAGCAAACCCCCATTAGTGCCGGCGTTAAGCGCATGATCGCCGGGGGGATGTTGTTTGCGACACCATTCATGGCAGCGGCCGTGCAGGGAACGCTTGATGGCGGCGGCGGCACGGCCATAGGCGGTGCGCACGTACACGGTTCCGCCGGTCTTACCGGCATGGATTTGATGATCACGCAGTTTATCGGGAATATCGCCGCGCCAGCCATTATTCTTCTGGAAGCGTTTGCCTATATCGGCGCAATCGCTCTTTTAATTGTCGGCATTATCCGTCTGACGAAGACGGCACAGGAAGGGCCGCGCGGACCTGCCGGTCTCGGCACGCTTATGACTTTCATAGCCTCCGGCGCGCTGTTTTCCTTTAGCGACATGGCGGGTATTTTTTCCAATAGTTTGTTCGGAACGTCGACGGTGGCCACTTTTTCGAGCATCAGCACAACGGTCATTACCGCCGCCGATGCCGCCCAGGTCGAGCCCGTCATTGATTCCGTCATGGTCTTTGTCATGATCGTCGGGCTCATTGCGTTTGTCCGCGGGCTATTCGTGTTGAAGTCCTTTGCAGACGGCAACACGCAGACGTCTCTGGCCCAGGCGCTGACGTTCCTGATCGGAGGTACGATGGCGATTAACCTCGGCCAGCTTATCAACTTTCTGGAGAAGACCGTCGGCGTAACCGGCCTTACATTTAGCTAGAGATAAGATATAAATTGTGCTATAATGATATAGAAGTATTGCTTGAGGGGAACTACGACTGGACTACGACTTTTAACTTAGTGTGTAAACCAACAGGGAGAGTAAAATATGAAAAGAGATAAATTCGTTCACAAGCTGGCGGCGGCGCTGACAGTGGGGGTTCTCATCGGAGAGAGCTCAACAGCGATGGCAGCCGGCGGTGGCGCAGTGAACTTTACGGACGTCACGAAAAACATCGTCACCAGTTCGTCAACTCTGCCGAACCTGATTTCAACGGTTGCCTATGTCGGCGGCATTGGTCTTGGCGTTGCCGGCGTCTACAAACTGAAGCAACACGTGGACAACCCCGGCCAGACGCCTATGAAGGATGGCTTGGTTCGTCTTGGTGCCGGTGGCGCTCTGCTGGCGTTGCCGTATCTGACCGCGGCGATGACGGGTACGATTAATAACGCCTCCACCAACACTGCTGCCATTTCGTCGTTCAACGGCGTTGGCACTTTAGGCGCCGGGTAAAAAGCTTGGCTTATCTAAGATTGACGCCCGGCATTGGTTACTTGTCCGATGCCGGGCGCATTCTTTCTCAGGATGCGCAAAGACCGCCGGAAGATCTGCGAACGCGGGTGTTTGCCAGAGATGACAATACCTGCCGTTATTGCGGTTTCCAGGCGAAGAAATATCAGGAATTGAATTTTACCGGGCAGAGCGACGCGCCGCTGAAGGCGGATGACTATGCGACCGCCTGATTTTTTGCTATCAGTGTTTCCATCTGGAGAAGATAGATCACATGCAGTCAGGCGCCGTCATCTGGCTGCCGGAGATAGGGCAGGCTCTGCTGCATCACGTTTGCAGGGCGATTTACGTTGCGCGCATTTCCCGCGGGCCCATGGCGGATGCGGCGCGCGATGCCATGGAAGCGTTACTGGCGCGCAAGGAAGAAGCCGTAAAACGCCTCGGCACGGACAGCCCGAAAATTTTATCGACCGTACTGCAGGATTTTCTCGAATCCAAAGAATATAAGCTGCGTATGAACAAACTGAAGGGGTTTCGCATCCTGCCGCTGGACCGCCGCATTATCAAAGAGGGCGAACTTGAGTTCAATCAGTTTCCGCAAGTACTGGCATTCTGGCGTTCCAAGGACGGTCCTTTTGGAGATTTTCCGCCACGCAAATGGGGTGAGCTGTTTTACGAGGTACGCAACCTGAAAGCCAAAGCATAATACGCTTTGGAATAAATAAGTTGTATGCGTCCCGTATTTAATGTCTACCGATTAGTAGCAAAACGGCTATAATGTTCCGTGGTATTGTACTGTTTCTTGAATTCGGGGTTTCGGGATTATGGCTATTCTGGATAAAATACTCAGTCCTTTCGTCAGGGCTCTTCGCCAGCCGGTGGAAGCTTTTATCCGTCTTGAAACATCCGATGACGACATGTCGTTTGCATCGGCTGACGGCTCTTTAATGACCCTGGTGCGTATTGACGGCGCGCGGCAGATTATCGGTGACTCTGAATATAAAAAGATTCTGGATGACTGCGTTGTCAAGCTGGGTGCGCGCTTTGACCGGCCGGGCCACGCGCTGCAAATTTATTTCGTGCGTGCGCCCGAGCGTATCGACGAGGAAATCAAAATGCTGCTGCGCCCCAATCGCGAGGCGGCGCGCAACATCGGGCTCGAGATTGATGATATTTTTGACGAGCGGGGCAAAAACCTGGGCCGCTACGTTGCGCATGAGGAGATTTATTTCGTTTTGTGGACGCGGCCGGTCATCTTGACCAAGGCCGATTTCGCGCGGGAAAAGGAACGTGCCCGCAAGCGGAAATGGGTTGTCGCGCCGAACGCGCAATATCCGTTTGCAGCGGTCGAAGCCTTGCGCACGCGGCATAAAAGCTTCATCAACGCCATTCTGCCCGCGCTACAGGAAATGGGGATACAGGCCGCTGCGATCGACGTGCACGAGGCCCTGCGCATCATCCGCATCAACCTGTTTCAGGGCAGCGCCGACAGCAACTGGAAGGCTTGCCTGCCGGGGGATACCATTCCGCCGCGCGCGCAGGAACACAAGCGGGACGTATCGGAACTGTTGTGGCCGAGCCTGCCGCAGCAGTTGGCGACCGTCTCGGGGCGCGTTATTAACGACCACACAATCGAGATGGGACGCCATGTCTGGAGCGGCGTCGATATGGTGCTGGGGCCGCAGGATCCGTTGCCGTTTCCGGCGCTGCTCAGCCGTCTGGCCGAAAACCGCACGCCGTTTCGCATGTCCATTCTTCTCGAGGGCGGCGGCGTCCAGGGCATGGCGATGCAGTCCTTCCTCTCGTCCATTTTGTCCGTGACCAATCCCGAGAACAAGCAGATCAAGGATTCTCTTGAGGGGCTGTCCGCTCTGGCGCGCAACGAACCCGTCGTGAAACTGCGTGTTTCTTTCGCGACATGGGCGCCGAAAGGCAATCTCGATCTTCTGGAAGACCGGACTTCG
This sequence comes from Pseudomonadota bacterium, assembly GCA_021805245.1. Taxonomy (GTDB): domain Bacteria; phylum Pseudomonadota; class Alphaproteobacteria; order Micavibrionales; family UBA2020; genus PALSA-926. The sequence goes on from JAJZFS010000057.1 coordinate 18,421, forward strand.
GAACTGATGCAGGCTGTAGAAAGCTGGGGCTATTGCCAGGTATCGCAGTTGTCCGGAGATCCGATGGATTGCGTCATGTCGTCCGCGCTCGGCATCTCCGTCGCGTCGACCGCGCCGCCCGGCATCGCGCCGCTCTACGAGGTCATGAAGCTTCTGCCGTGGCAGCGCGCGTCAAGCCCGTTTGAAAAAGGATCGATCCTGTTCCGGACGACGGACGGGCGGATATGGCCTTACCAGACAGGCACGAACGTCACGACGACCTGGTTTGATCTTGTTATGGCCCAGCCTGGCGGCGGCAAGTCCGTTTTGATGAATACGCTGAACCTCGGCACATGCCTGACGGCGGGGATCTCGAAGCTGCCATTCGTGGCCGTTATCGATATCGGCCCGTCGTCCGCGGGGCTGATCTCGCTGATCCGCGACGCGCTCCCGCCAAACCGGCGCAGCGAAGTGGCGGCGCACGCCTTGCAGATGACGCAGCAGTACGCCATCAATCCTTTCGATACCAAGCTGGGTATGCGTTATCCGCAGGTGACGGAGCGCAGCTTTCTGATCGAACTTCTGACCCTGCTGTGCACGCCGCCCGGCCAGGTCGACCCGTACGACGGTATTTCGCAACTGGCGGGGATGGTTGTGGACGAAATGTTCCGCTGGCGGGACGATTCCGTCGCCAACGCCGAGCCGCGGCCCTATCTGCCGCGTGTGGACAACACGGTGGACGAAGCGCTGCGCGAACACGGCATCGCGATACAGACGGGCGCTTATTGGTGGGACGTTGTCGATTTTCTTTTCGACAAAGGGCTTTTTTACGAGGCGGAACTGGCGCAACGCTACGCCGTGCCGACGCTGGGTGATGCCGTGGCGGCGGCACGACGGCCGCAGATCCAGAACCTGCTGGATAAAACTTCCATCGGGGCGAGTGCGGAAACGGTCATTCACGCCTTCGAGCGTATGATTACGTCTTCGGTGCGCGAATTCCCGATCCTGTCGTCGGTGACGCGCTTCTCTCTGGCGGGTGTGCGTCTCTGCGCGCTCGATCTGGCCGACGTGGCACCGCAAGGTGATGCGACGGCGGACCGTCAGACAGCCATCATGTACATGATGGGGCGCCATGCGCTGGTGACGCCGTGGTGGATTAACGAGGAAGCGCTGGCGCAGATGGCGCCGAAGTACCGCGTCTTTCACGGGGGACGTCTGCAGGATTTTGCTGAAACGCCGAAGCGCCTGTGCTACGACGAATTCCACCGTACCAGTAAATCAAAATCAGTGCGGAACCAGCTGGTGCGTGACGTGCGTGAGGGACGTAAACGCGGAATTCAGATCATTCTCGCATCGCAAATGCTGCAGGATTTCGACGATGACATGGTCGATCTCGCAACAGGCGTCTGGATTTTGGGTGCGGCCATCTCGGATGGTGCGGTCGAGGCCACGCAGGAACGGTTCGGCCTGACCGATACCGCGCGCTGGATCATGCGGCACAAGCTGACCGGCCCGAAAGCCGGCGGTGCGCCGTTGCTGCTGGTGCTGGGCACGACGGAAGGGCGTTGTGAACAACACCTCATCAATACGCTCGGCCCCGTCGAGCTTTGGGCGTTTTCGACGTCGGTTGAAGACGTGCTGGTCCGTACCAAGCTTTATGCGCGCCTGGGCGCGGGACAGGCGCGGCGGTTGCTGGCGGCGAACTTCCCTGGCGGGTCGGCGCGGAGCGAAATCCGTCGCCGCGTTGTGCTGTTGTCCGAAAAGGGCGATGTCGCAAATGCGACCGTGAGCGCGGTCATTGACAGGATTGTCGAGGAAATGGTCAGTTCCACCAAGGTCAGCCTTGAAGAACTGCAAAAGCAGGATGCAGCGAAAAAGAAAGCTCCAAATGCGAACAAGCCGCCGCCGACGTCTGCCGGCGCCGCGTCTTAAAGGATGCCGGCCTTTTTGAAATTTTGCGGCAGTTGAACAGGTTCGTGCGCCGCCGCTTTCGGCAGGCGCAGCGACAAGGTCTTGAGACTGCCGCCGATCTTTTCAAATTCGGAAGTATTGAGCTTGATGACGGGAACGCCTGTTTTTTTGATGGCCGCCGCCGTTTCCGCACTGTTGACGAGAGCAGCCGCCGCGCCGCGTTCGCAATACGGTACGACGATTTTATCGAAGGAGAGAAAAGCGAAGTTTCGCGACAGCTCCTCGCGGATCAGCAGCATCTTTTGCCCGAGATAGGCGGCAGTGTGCAGCCGGACGGCGCTTTCGCGGCATTGCCGATAAGGCGGGCCTGCGGTCGCGCAGGATCCGCCGGAAGGGTCACCACATCGACGCCGCACTGGCGCAGCGCATCGGCGTATTTTCTGTGCTGGCTGGCGGCGCGCGCGGCAGCGGGAACGCCAAGCGTGGCAGCGGCGGCAAGGCCGCTGCCGGGAAGACGGACGAGGGCGCGGGCGATACGGTCGAACATTTCGATGACAGCCATGTGAAACACTTCTTCTTAGTGAGGGGAAGAGGATGGGCGCGGTTTTTTTATTAAATAAGGGGCATCACGTTTTTTATTGAATTTCCAGAGAGATATGCGTATTTTCCGGCTGAGGCATAGCTCAATATGCACGGTTTAGTTGACGCAGATCATTTTTGGATGTAGAAAAAAAGCAATTTCCCTCAGCCGCCGACCGGAAGAAAATCATGCACCATGTGGCAGTCTCGCATATCGACCTTTTTTTGGTCCTGCTCGGTGTGGGCGCGGTTGGCGGTTTTCTCTCCGGCTTGCTGGGCATCGGCGGCGGAATTGTGTTTGTTCCAGCGCTTTATTTTACGCTGCAGGCCTTTTTCCCGGGGCCTTACCACCTGATGCACGTTGCCGTGGCGACGTCTCTCTCCATGGTGATGGCGGCCAGCGCATCGTCGGCCTACTGGCAGAACAAGCGCGGCGCAGTCGATTTCGACCTGATCAGAATCTGGGCGTTTCCGAATATATGCGGCGTCATTGCGGGCACGATTTTGGCTTCGTACGTCAATAGCGCGTTTCTCAAGGATTTCTTTTCCATCATCATGGCCCTGATCGCCATTTACATCGTTACGGCGAAAGACGCGGCGGAAGACGCGCTGCCTCGTCCGCACCGCATTTCAAGGAACATGCAAAGGGTGCTCGCGGGGGCTATCGGAACAGTGGCTTCGATGCTCGGCATCGGCGGCGCCATACTTAACATTCCGCTGATGAATTATATCGGTTTGCCGATCCGTAAATCGGTCGGCACCGGCAGCGCGCTGGCCGTCATCATTTCCTTACCGGGCGTCATCGGTTATATCCTGATCGGCCTTTATAAGGCGCCGATGCTGCCGCCTTATTGCCTCGGTTACGTGAACTGGATGGCGTTGGCCTGCATCCTGCCGATATCGATGCTGTTTTCGCCGATCGGCGTTCATTTGTCCCACAAAGTTCCGCGTCAAGTCTTGCGCGGAATCTTCGCGATGGTGCTGCTTATCGTATCGTGGCGGATGTTTACGACTTAAGAGGGAAGGCGCATGCAGAAACCGGAACCTACAGTCGCACGCTGGCTTTTCTTCTGCGCCACTTTTGTCTTTTTTATCGCCGTTGTCGGCGCGATTACCCGCCTGACCGAGTCCGGCCTCTCCATCGTCCAATGGCAGCCTATTATGGGGGTTATTCCGCCGTTGAACCATGCCGCCTGGCTGCATGAGTTCAAACTTTACAAGACAAGCCCGCAATATAGGGACTACAACGCAGGCATGAGCCTTGCCGCTTTCAAGCACATCTTCTTCTGGGAGTGGTTTCACCGTCTGATCGATAGGTTGTTGGGCTTTATTTATGCCGTTCCGCTGCTCTGGTTCTGGAAGCGCGGAAAGATTTCCAGCGAACTGAAGAAGCCGCTTCTCGGAATTCTTGTTCTGGGCGGGATGCAGGGTCTGCTCGGCTGGTATATGGTCAAGAGCGGACTCGTGCATCGCCCATCCGTCAGCCATTACCGTCTCGCGGCGCATTTCATGCTGGCGGTGTTGATTTACTGTTGTTTTATCCGTGCCGGATGCCTCTTCGGCGCGGCGCGGGAAGCAGGCTCGGAAACGCTCTCCCGCTTGCGCAATCTCGCGCGTCTCGCCGTCGGCGCTGTCGCGGTGACGATGACATGGGGCGCGTTCACGGCGGGCCTGCGCGCAGGGCTGCTCTATGACGACAGTTTCCCTTACATGGGCCAGCATTTGTGGCCGGGCGAAATGTTCTTCCACAAGCCGTGGTGGATCAATTTTTTCAACAATCCGGCGGCGGTGCAATTCACCCACCGCGCGATGGCAGTTACGACATTCTCTATCCTGTTGATATTAGTGGCCTGGGGCATCAAGCTGAAGCCGCCGCCGCGCCTCAAAAGGGTACTGGCCGGTATCGCGATTATGGCTTTTGTTCAGGTCGGATTAGGTGTTAGTATTCTGCTGACTCATGTCAATATCATTGTCGCCGTGTCGCATCAGGCGGGTGCATTAACGATTTTGGCGCTGCTGATGTTTCTGTTGCATAATATCCCCTACACGGAAGGAGTTAAGAACCATGCCTCTACATGAACTGCTTTTTAATCCGGACTATCACTACCATATCGCCCGCTATTACCTTTATGCGGTGCTGATGGCCGTGCCGCTGGCGCGCCTTTTTATCCGTGCCGGATTCAAGCCTTATTGGGTCGGCCTGCTCGTCGTGCCGGATGTGGGTCTGCTGCTGTGCGTTCTGAGTCTGGCGTTGCAAAAATGGACAGAAAGGGGAGCCGTAGCATGATGCAAGTTCTCGGGTTGCCCGTGTGGGGCCAGTTTTTGCTGGAAGGCATTTTGCTGTTTGTGGAGATTTCCGCTGCCGCCGTGGTGCTGACACGCGTGCGCCGCAACCCCTATTTCGCCTTCCTGATCATCATTCCCTACGTGCAGATTCTCGCGATCTGGTATCTGGCTTTCTCCAAATGGCCGAAAAAAACGGAAGATAATACGGCATCCACGCCCGCCATCGCATCATAAAATTAATTTATCTATTTGATTTATATAATATTTATTAATTTGACAGGAGTGGCGTCTTGAATTAACATAATCTAAATTTAAGATGATTCGGCAGGGGAATGTCCGAATCCATGAGGAGGGAGCTATGTTTTCAAGATTATGGGGATCAGAAAAGCGGGTTGAAGAAGCGCTGGCGCAAACCACGACGAGTGTGAACTTATCCCCAGATACGCCTCAGCTCACTAATGCACCGGCCAACAGCAACGATGCGTTAGCGCCCGTTATCGCCAAATCACGCCTGTGGATCGAGGACTGGAGCGAAAAGGACGAGGCCCGTCTGCGCGACCCCGACATCACGTTCGGGTTGAGCTGGAGCTGAGGCCTGCGCCTGTCAGGGTAGGATTCCTCCCGAAAAACTGCTAAAACCTTTCCATGAGTTTTTTTGAAAAAATGGCCGCAACGGACCTGCCCAAGGTCGAGGAAGCCGAGGTCAAGCTTGACCTCTCCGGCATGGAAAAGCCTGACGCGCTTGCCAAGCTCGATGCTGTCGTGACCTATTGCAAAAAGAGCTGGGCGAAATCCCTCTATGTGAGTTTCGATCCGGCGCGCCCCGGCGCGGGCGAGACGCTGTTTCAGCCGATCGCGCGCTATTTCAAGATCGAGAAGTTCAACGGCTACGTCAGCCATGTCATCCCGATGATGACCGAGGAGAAGGGCGGCCTGTTCGTCGTGTTCAAGATATGACTGTTTTCCTTCACAACACCCTGACCCGCAAGAAGGAAGAGTTCAAGCCGATCGATCCGAAGAAGGTGCGCGTCTATTTCTGCGGCCCGACGGTCTATAATTATGCCCATATCGGCAATGCGCGCGCCGCTGTGGCCTTCAACCTGCTGGCGAAAGTCTTGCGCTACGCTTACGGGCAAAAGCATGTGAATTATGTAAGTAACCTCACCGATATAGACGACAAGATCATCACCGCATCGCAGCAGACGGGTGAAGACATCAGTGTAATCACGAAAAAATATGCGGAAATTTATAATGAAGACATGGCGGCGCTCGGCGTGGAAAAACCCGATGCCCAGCCGCGCGCGACGGGATATATTCCGCAGATGCTGGCGATGATCGACAAGCTGGTGAAATCCGGCCATGCCTATGCAGCCGAAGGGCATGTGCTGTTCAGCGTGCCGTCGTTCCCCGATTATGGCTGCCTGTCGCGCCGCAACCGCGATGACATGATCGCCGGCGCGCGCGTTGAAGTCGCGCCGTATAAAAAAGACCCCGCCGATTTTGTGCTGTGGAAGCCGTCCACGGACAATCAGCCGGGCTGGGACAGCCCTTACGGCCGCGGGCGTCCGGGCTGGCATCTCGAATGCTCGGCGATGAACGAGGTGCTCAACGGAAACCATTTTGACATCCACGCCGGTGGCGAGGACCTGATTTTTCCGCACCATGAAAACGAGATCGCGCAGAGCGTCTGCGCCCATGGCGGCGAAGCCTACGTCAACTACTGGATGCATAACGGCTGGCTGATGGTCGAGGGGCAGAAGATGTCCAAATCGCTTGGCAACGTCATCCTTGTTCACGATTTGCTCGAACGCGTGTCGGGAGAGGTTATACGCTTCGCCCTGCTGAGCACCCATTACCGCCAGCCGTTCGACTGGACGGAGGATCTGCTGCAACAGTCCAAGCGCACGCTTGACCGCTATTACGGTCTGCTGCGCAATGTGAGGGATATAAAGCCCGTTGATCTGGATGCCCCGCTCACAGTGGTGGAGGCGTTGGAAGATGATCTGAATACGCCGAAGGCTTTCGCCGAACTGGCCGTGGTCGCCAGGATGCTCTCGACTGCTGCAACGGAGGAAGAAAAAGCAGAAGCCAAGGGCGCGCTGCTCGCTGCCGGTAAGCTGATGGGATTTTTGCAGCAGGATGCGGCGGCGTGGTTTCAGGACGGTAGCGATGTCATGGATATCCAGAGCCTGATCGACGCCCGCGATGTGGCGAAAAAAAACAAGGACTACAAAAAAGCGGATGCCATCCGCGCAGATCTTGAGAAGAATGGCGTGATCCTCGAGGATACGCCGCAAGGAACGAGGTGGAAAAGAAAATGACAAAGACAAAGAAAAACGAACATCCTGAAATACTTTTGGTGCCGGAAAACGAACATAGCATCTGCTGCAACGGTGGCGGCGGCGCGCTCGGTCATCCGAAGGTTTATTATACGTTCGACGGCGGGGACGAGGTCGTCTGCGGCTATTGCGACCGCCTGTTCACCAAAAAGAAGGTCGAAGGCGCGAAGCCGTGGAAGAGCGTGGCGTGACGGAGTGCGATACCGGCGGCGCGGCGGACGACGACGCGCTGTTGCAAATCTATAACCGCGATCTCATGGCTCTGTCGGCGGAAGTCGCCCAGCCGAAATCCCTCCCGTGCGCGGATGCAAAAGCGACGGCAGTCAGCGCCGTTTGCGGCAGCGAGGTGACGGTTGAACTCACGTTCGACGGCGAAAAAATCGCCGCCTTCGGCTATACAGTCGAAGCCTGCTCTCTTACAAAAGCTGTCGTTGCCATCATGTCGCATGCCGCCATCGGCAAAGGGCGGACAGAGATCGCGCGCGCCAGCGCGCAATTGCGCGCGATGATGGAAGAGGGCGGACCCGTTCCCGGCGGCGACTGGGCTGCTTTGAAAATTCTTGCGCCGATCATCGGGTATAAATCGCGGCACGACACGGTCATGCTGCCGTTCGTGGCGGTTGAAAAGGCTTTCGCGGAAAAAGAATAAAGGACTTTTCTCAGAAGTTCGCCGACAGAGTGGGCGCGAGGGAATTGCGCTTCATCGCCGCATATTTTTCCAGCCCCATCATCATTTTTTGAGCAATCAGCTCCGGCGGCATGGCCTTTCTGGCCGTGCCCGCCGGAGCCTCTTGCGTGTGAAGGACGATGGTGGAGGCAGCGCCCTTCGGTTGAAGAGTCGGCGGTGCAGTAGAGGGAGACGCCGGCCCTTCTTCATTTGTCCCCGGTATTGCGGATGGGGGGGACAATGAATCAGGAGGTTGAGAGGAAACGGTATTCGATGCGACTTGAACGCCGGATTGCGCGGGCGTTTTGTTCTGTGCGACGGCGGCGGCAGGCGTGTTCCACCAAATGATGTCGCTTGCGGCGCTTTGCCCGCCGATGGCGGCGGGAGAAATATTTTGCATGTTTTGCGCGACCATGACCTGCGCGCCGGATTGCGCGGCGCGTTGTCCGGTCAGGTCGGCGATGACGGTTTGGCCAATGCTCTGGCCGGTTTCTTCCTTATAGGCGATATTGGCAGCGGCAACCGCGCCGCCGATCGGGCCGCCGTAAAGCGAGTCGCCGATAAATTCCGCCTCGGGGCTGATCTGGTCTCCGGTGAGATGGCGGTAGATGGCGCTGACGATGGGGATATGCTGCAGCGGATTGATGATGTCGAAAATATCTTTGAGGAATCCGGTAAAAGTCAGATGCACGCTCCCCGTCGATGCGGTCCGCGTTATCGTCGGTGCCGGGGTCGCTGCGGCAGAATTTTCCGCCGGCGCGCCGGAAGCGGCGTTAGGTGCCGGCATATTGAGGATACGCTGGAACGCCGCTGCGTCGGCAGCGGCGCCTTGGCCTATGCCGCTTGTTCTTTGGTTAACAAGGGGATAGGTGGAAATACCTGGCCTGATGGCGATGTCCGGGTAGGTATTGACCATATTTTTTACAGCACTCCTTATCAGGGTACTGTGCAAGCGCTGTGCCAGAAGTGATGAACAAATTGTTAATGCTATTTTGATATAATGTTTATGAATCAGGGAGGAAACAATGGTTGGTTTTGGTTATACGGCGGCACATAGCGGGAAGTCGGATAAGGACAAAGACAAGGACGGCGATAAAAGGGAGAAGCACGGCATGGGTCGTGCTGTCGCCGGTTCCGGCAGCAAGACTTCTATGAAGGAGAGCGAAAAGGATAAGCAGGAGCGCGCCGAGGCCGAGAAGACCTTCCAGAAGCGTAAGGCGGAAGAAGACAAAGCACGCGAACAGCGCGCGCGGGAAGAGCAGGCGCGGTCGCAAAAAGTCCTTGAAGAACAAAAGCGGCAGGAGCAGATGGCTCATGAAGAGCGCAAGCGGCAGGAGCAGTTTGCCTATGAAGAGCGTAAGCGGCAGGAGCAGCGCCATCTTGAAGAAAAACAGCGTGAACAACGGGCTTTTGAAGAAAGGCAGCGCCGCGAACAGCAATAAACCTGAGCCGTTTCGCAGTCTGGAATTTCAATTTTTCCGGTAGCGGCAGGACGTACAGCGTACGACTTCGTCATCTTTCGTTTCATAGAACATGATGAAGCCGCGCGCGACGGAGGCATCGAGGTGTTCTTTCTTCAGGGATTTGAGAAGAACCTGCTTGCCTTTGGTGCGGATGATGATGTCATGCGGGTCGTCGGGGCTGATCGTGAAGCAGATTTCGCCGCCGTCGTTAAAGTCATCGATCAAAGGCAGGAGGATCGTCAGACCGGTGCGCAAGGCAAACAGGGACTCATATTGCGTGACCGTTTCGACCGCCGCGCCCGAGGTCGTTCCTGCCGTCCGATTCGACATATATCCTCCACTTTCCTGATATAGATTCTAACAGAGACTGTCTTAATAAATCATTGTGGAATATAATAAGTTCATGACAGAAATGAAAAAAATCCTTTTGCTGCAAGTCCCCGTTCCGGTCAAAGAGGCCTTGCGCGAGCAGCTCGGCGCAGCGGGCTTCGAGGTCGTTTGCGGCGACATGGCGGAAGGAGCCGATGCGGATATTGTGATTGCCAATGGCGCTGTCGCCATCCCGGGACGTCCCGTGTTGTCCTTGTCTTTCGCGCAAAAACACCGGCTAGGCGCGCTGCTGCGCCAGATTGGGCGGATGGTCGCGGAGCCGGTGCTTTATATGGAGGATATTCCTGTCGGCGGCCTGCTTTTCAAACCCCGTGAAAAAGTATTGGCGCGCGCAGCGGGGGAAGACATTTCACTGACCGACCGCGAAGTGGACATTCTCGCTTTTCTGGCACGTCATGCCGCGGCGCCAGTCAGCCGTGACGCCTTGTTGAAGAACGTCTGGCGTTACGGCGATGGGGTGGATACCCATACGCTTGAAACGCACATTTACAGGCTGCGCCAGAAGATCGAGGAGTCCGCCGAGGCGCCGCGCCTCCTTTTGACGGAAGCGGGCGGTTACCGGCTGCATTTGGAGGTGCGGGAACGGCGATAAGAGGTTCAGAGCCGCGCAGCGGCGTCCTGAATGGCGTCGAGGATGGGTTGTTCGTCGCGAATGGGGATGCTGGTGACACCGCCCCGCTGCAGCTTGTCGAGTGCGGCGAGGACAGCGGCATTCAGTTCGACGTTTTCCTGCTTCAGCAGGACCCGGACGGCGTCGAGCGAAAAAAACGTATCGTCATGGCTTTCTTCGGCGCGCTGTTCTTCTTGGTGCCTGTTGCCGTGTTTCTCGCGGTGTTTTTCATCATCCGGCTTGCTGACGATATCCCCTTTCGGCAAGAGCGGATTGACAAAACGGTTGACCTTGGAAAGTTCGTCCATTCCCCGCGCCTTTATTGATAAAGGTTCAGCAGGTTTTGGTTCGTCTTGTTTTTATCCGAGCTGTCGTTATGCCACAGGAGCGTTTGGTTATCGCCGGAGAAGAGCATCATCTTGCCGATATCGCTGGCGATGGGCCAGTATTGACTCCCTCCGATAGAGACTGGATGTAGGGAGGCCGTGACCGGCTTTAAATAGAGGACCATTGGCAACGTTCCGTCTTTACTGTTCGAAACCGCTTGTTCAATCGCTCCGACAGTTGTGGCATCGTTGATGGCCAGAAACTGTTTGTCAGTGATTCCCTGCGGCACGATGGCGTAGAACTTTCCTTCATATTGTGCGGGAAAGAAAGTAAAGCGCGTGAAATTTGATATGAAGAACCCATGGTTGGTGGTGTCGTAGGCGGAAAGTTTCACTTGTGTTTTTACAACCAGAGGGGCGGTGATGTCGAGCGTGTAGTAGGTGTTTCGCAGTTCGCTCACTCTCTTCTTTTCGATGGCCCCTTGTTCGAACGGGGTGGCGGCTTGATACTCTTGTGTCCGCTCCACCCAGCCGCTGAAATCCGGTTCTTTTCCGGTCAGGCGTCCGAAGACCATGGCGATGGTGGGGCCGTCGCTAATCATGGGTTCGTTCATTACCTGTATCCCCATGGAGAGGCCGGATTCATCCTGCGCGCGGGCGCGGGAAGACGACAGGCAGGATACGCCGCAGAAAAGCACTAAAATCATAATACGAATTATTTTTTTCATCCGAATGTCCACTTTTTCAACATATCAATGATATTATATCATAATCTTTAACAATTCGTCAGACGGAGATGCTGCCGACATGAAAAAAGGACGGGATTCAGGTAATAAAAACGAGAATGAACAGGCCTTATGGGACACCGTCACCCGCAGCGTCAAGCCCTACAAACCTTCGAAGCCGTCAGCGGCGCCGGCGGGGAAGTCTATCCGGAAAATAAAACCTGCCCGTGCCGAAGCGAATCTGCCCTCGCCCGTCAAAATCCAGGAAAAAACTGATGCAAAAGGCTTTGATCGTTCTACGGAAACAAAGCTGAAACGCGGGCAACTGCCTCTGGAGGGGCGGATTGATTTGCATGGCATGACGCAAACAGAGGCTTTTGCGGCGTTATCCTCCTTTATCCGGACAGCCGTGGCGCAAAAGAAGAGGACCGTACTGGTGATTACCGGCAAAGGGCGCAGGTTCGAGGGCGTATTGCGCCAAAAACTGCCGCAATGGCTGGCGGAGCCGGAAATGGCGCGCCATGTGGTCGCCGTGACCCCCGCGCAGCCGAAGGACGGAGGATCCGGCGCTTTTTATCTGCGCCTGAGTAAGCCTAAATAACCTTATACGGGCGACCGCGGGGGATTAACCCTTACATTAAAAATTTGTAATCCTGCCGTGAAAGAGGGGTGACTCATACTACGGTAAGCTGAAAGTATGGCTGCTTGATGCAGCTGCCCGCGATACAGAAAAACAAGGAGATACCTCATGAAAATAACAAAAATTCTCACGGCTGTTGCCGTGATCGCCACATTGTCGGCCACTCCCGCTATGGCGCAAACATCCGCTGCACCAGCCGCTGCACCAGCCGCTGCACCAGCCGCTGCACCAGCCGCTGCTCCGGCAACGTCCGCGGCCAACGGCAAATCGACGCAGAAATTCCAGGAATACAAGGAAAAGACGCTTAACCGTTTGGCAAAACGCGCTGACGAGATACAGAAAAAGCAAGCCTGCGTGACGGCGGCGAACACGCCGAAGGAACTGCATGCCTGCTTCCCCAAATGGCATGGGCGCCATGAAGAACGCGGAGAGCGTAAATAATATATCTCTGCAATAAGAGATCAAAAAAAGCATCCGGTTCCCAAAGGAGCCGGATGCTTTTTCTTTGTACTTTTACCCGTTATTTAGAAAACAGGCCTTTCAGCGCGCCGCCGGCCTTTTGCATGGCACCGCTGACAGGCACCGAGGACAGGCCGGATTTCATCACCATGGTGGAGGAGACGGCGAGGACGCGGCTCATGATGTCCTGCGCGACCTGAGCTGTGGTGGCGGGCCTGCTTTTGCTGCCGATGTTCGTCATGATGATTTCCGGCAGGGGAACGGACTTGCCGCGGCCGGCGACAGCGGGAATGACCGAGGCGTGGAGGATTTTCAGTTGTTCGATCACGACCCGGACATTGCTCCTGCCGCTGCTTGCGCTTGTGCCCGAGGATGCGGCGGATTTGATGTTATTTTGCAGGACGCTGAAGTTTGTGCCCTTGGGGCCGATCTCGTAAGCCACGGTCAGTCCGTCGACGGTGATGTCTTTCAGGACGACGACCTTTCTGGAAATATCGCCGAGCGCGACGGAGATAGATTTTGTCTTGAGAATCTCCGGACTTGTAAAGCCCGGCGGGTTGGCGATGGAAAGACCGTCGATGGAGCCCTTTTTGCCAGCGAGGGAAATGTTGACCGCGCCGACCGTGACTTTGGTGCCGAGCGTTTGCGTGCCTGCTTGTTCAATGGCCAGTTTGACGGCGCCGCCCAGGTGCGTCACCAGGACGATTCCGCCGATGGCAAGAATTACAACGATGATGGCGATGATTTTTTTCATGAATGTCTCCATTGTTAACCGAGGAGACATTAGCAGAGTTCGCACCCCTGAAAAACATCTTTTACCAAGTCTACGCCGTTTTCCGGGCGGGAGCGGTTTTGCCAAAAAGCCGCATCAGGATATAAATCACCGCAAGCGTTGCAGCATAGACAATAAGTTGTAGTCCGTTCGGCTTATCCGTATAGCCGATCAGTGTGTGCAGGGCCTGTCCCAGAATGCTATGCTGGGATAAAAGAGCCGATGTGTTCCAGATGCTGCGGGTCAGGATGGTCACCACCTGCGCCTGCTGTAAAAAGGCGACGGCCTGTGCCGCCATCCCCGCCGCCAGCAGCGCGAGAAGCATGCCCGTGACCTTGAAAAGATGTCGCGTCGGGATGCGCAAAAGGCCGAGATAGAGCAGCGCCGCCGTGGCGCCGCCGAGCGCAACCCCGCTCGCACCGCCGATAAACATGGAGGCCGCGCCGTGCCCGCCCGCAAGCGAGATGCCGTAAAGGAAAAGCACGACTTCCGATCCCTCGCGCAGGACCGACACGCCGACGACGACGGCCAGCGCCAGGAACGAGCATTTCCCCGCGACGACATCCGCGCCAACGGCCTTCATTTTCGCCGCCATTTCGCGGCCGTGACGCGACATCCAGACGTTGTGGCCGATCAGCATGATGACGGCGAGGGAGAGGACGGCGGCGCTGAAAACCTCCTGTCCCATACCCGCCAGCGCGTGGCTGATTTCGTGCGTGAAGACGGCGACGAGGCTGGCGCCGAGAACGCCGCCGAGAATCCCCGCGCTTACCCAGAAGCCGCGTCCGGCGATGCCCTTCGTCGCGGCAAGAACGATGCCGATGACGAGCCCGGCTTCCATTGTTTCGCGGAAAACGATAACGAGCGCTGCCAGCATGGGTTGGTGTTCCTTCTCAAATATGCATTTCGTATTCGATCTGCAGCCGTGCCGCGCTCTGCGCGGCGGCGGAACTGACACCGAAAAGATAAGCCGTTTCGTAATGGATATGCCCGAATAGGCGGCCGTAAAGCGCGGGGCCGACGTAATGCTGCTGTGCGCTGAAATGCCGTAGTGTGCCATCCTGTCCGAGATCGCTCTGGATTTCAAAGCCGGGCTGGAATTTCTCGTTTTCTCGGTAGCGCGTGCTCCAGAGAAAGAGATTGTCAGGCCCGCCTGCCGCGTGCGGCCCGACGCTTTGTTCAAACCCGATGTTGGCGACACTGGTAAAGCGGCCGATGTCTTTTTGTAAAAGCAGCTTGACTTCAAGTGTATCGGCGTCGCCGCTATGCGCCGCTTTGGTGAAGGCAACCAGCAGGCCGGAATCGAGCCAGTATTTGCCTTGCGGGAAAAACTGGAAACGGTTTGCCCATTCGTAACCGGTGAGCCGTGGGTCGCTTTGCGTGGCGTCTTTGCCGAAACCGGTGTTCACTTCCGTTTCCCAGTGGTTGTTGACGCCGTATTCCATGACCAGTTCGTGCGTTTGTGTGTTATTTTTCGCTGCCTGATTGTCGAATGTGCGGCTGCCGTTGTATTCGAAGGCAAGCTCGTGAGGTTCGACGTTCGGTGAATAGATTTCATCGAGCGCGAAGGCAGGCAGGCTCATGATCGTCAGGTACAGAACGGTGAAGAGGCATATGGGGAGGACAAAGCGCATCATTTTACCGTTATTTTTCCGGTCATCTTCCGGTTGAAGTCGTTGAAGTAATTATAAACGCCGGGATCAAGCGGCCCGAGGTACACGGTAATGAAATCGTGTGCGGCGACAACCTGCTCGCGGTCAAGATCGGAGCTTTCGAATTCTGCGGGTACGGCGGTTTCATTTTTGATGATCAGTTTTATTTTCGCGTTGGCGGGCAGCGCGAGCGTGGGCGGAGAGAATTTTCCATCCTTCAAAACGAGCGTGTAGTGATCCGGCGCGCTTGCATGCGCGGCAACGGGCGCCGAGAGCAGAAGGGCGAGAGCAAACAAAGAGAATCGATTGCGCATGGTAATGGTCCTTTTTTGCAATTGATAATCATTCTCATTTTAGGTATGATTAAGTCAAGTAGAGATTTCGTGGATACGGGCTAAAAATAAGTCTATATACTGAAATCATCCGTTTAAATTATTGTCATATTCAAGGAATACAAGGATGCCGTCACGTCTGGAGCAACGCTGTGCTGAAAAAGGCCTGAAAATGACCAGCCAGCGCCGCACCATCGCACGCGTTTTGTCTGAATCAGACGATCATCCGGATGTCGAACTGCTCTATCAGCGCACGCAGAAAGCCGACCCGAAAATAGGCATGGCGACGGTTTATCGTACAGTCAGGCTGTTCGAAGAGGCGGGCGTTATCGACAAGCATGACTTCGGCGACGGCCGTGCGCGCTACGAGGAAACGGGCGAAGACCATCACGACCACCTTATCGACATGAAAACCGGACGCGTGATCGAGTTCACCAACGAAGAGATAGAAAAGCTGCAGCATGCGGTCGCGGAAAAACTCGGCTATGAACTCATCGGCCACAGACTGGAACTGTACTGCTTACCTCTTAAGAAAAATTCTGAAAAATAACAATTTCATTTGTGCGAGATAGGCATTGAAGTGTGCCTGAAAACTGCTATTGTTCATAAAAATAAAATTCTATTTCAATTAAGGTTCAGGCCACGATGGGCAAGTCCGCCGCCGCCAAACAACCCGAGACTGAAGCACAGCGGCACCAAAAGCAGATGCGCGTGCTCAGAGCGGTCTCCGCCATCAATGCCGTCATGTTCGTGGTTGAAAGCGCATCGGGTTATTTTGCGCACTCGACGGCCATGGTTTCCGACAGTCTGGATATGCTGAGCGATGCTCTCGGCGCGGGCACGAGCGTGCTGGTGGGCAAAAGTGGTCCGCGCAAGCAGGCGTGGGTCGCGCTGGCCAAGGCGGGCGTGTCCGCAATGCTCGGTCTCGGCGTTCTGGCAACGGCGGGGTTTTTGTTTTTTAATCCCGTTATGCCGGTCGCGGCGGCCATGGGCGTGATCGGCGGCATGGCGCTGGCGGCCAACGCGACATGCGCCGCGCTGCTGTTTCGTTACCGCAAAGACAGCCTTAATTTAAGCGCGACCTGGAAATGTACGCGGAACGACATCATTTCGAACGTCGGCGTTTTAGGCGCGGCAGCTTTGAGCCATGTTCTTTTATCGCCGCTGCCGGATATCGCCGTCGGCGTTTTGGTGTCCGGCCTGTTCGTCAAATCCTCCATCAGTATCGCGGCTGAATCGATCGGTGTTTTGCGCGCAACCGGCCAGAAGAAGCAGGACAAAAAGGCCCAAGCAGCGTCGCCATCCGCGTCCGCGCCGCAGCCCGCACCGAAACAAGCGTGCCAGCTCCAAAAAGCTTTGTGGAGAATTTTCAACCGCAAGGCTGCTGTCGAAGTCGCAGTGCCGCAGGAAGAAAAAGCGCCAGCTATTCCTGTTCCGGCGAAGGTTGCTACCCCTGTAGCCAGCAAAGCGGCTTAAGGGTTTCTCTTAATCTCCGATACGGTAATTCGGCACTTCGCGCGTGATGGTGACGTCGTGGACATGGCTTTCGCGGTAGCCTGCGCCGGTCATGCGGGTGAATTTGGTTTTCTTCTTCATCTCCGCGATCGTCTTGCAGCCGGTATAGCCCATGGAGGCGCGCAGGCCGCCGACCATTTGATGAATGACGGCGGCGATTGGCCCCTTGTAAGGCACACGGCCTTCGATGCCTTCGGGCACCAGTTTTTTGCTTTCCGTCACACCACCCTGAAAGTAGCGGTCGGCCGAGCCTTGCGTCATTGCGCCGATGGAGCCCATGCCGCGGTAGGCCTTGTAGGAGCGGCCCTGTACAAAAATGATCTCGCCCGGTGCCTCGTCCGTTCCGGCGAACATGCCGCCGAGCATGGCGCAGTCCGCGCCTGCGGCGATCGCCTTGGCGAAATCGCCCGACGAGCGGATGCCCCCGTCGGCGATAACGGGAATTTTATACGCTCCGGCTATTTTGGCGACATTCATGATAGCAGAGATCTGCGGCACGCCGACGCCGGCGACGATGCGCGTCGTGCAGATCGAGCCGGGGCCGATGCCGACTTTCAGCGCGTCCGCGCCTGCGTCGATCAGGGCTTTGGCGGCGTCGCCGGTGGCGATGTTGCCGGCGATGATCTGGATGCGGTTGTGGTGCTTGCGCAGTTTTTTCACCATATCGATGACGGATCTGGCGTGGCCGTGCGCGGTATCGACGACGATCAGATCCGCTTCGGCTTCGATCAGTTCTTCCGCGCGGGCGAAGTTGTTCTCGCCCGTGCCGATGGCCGCGCCGACGCGCAGGCGGCCTTCGTCGTCCTTGCAGGCGGTGGGATAGAGCTGCGATTTTTCAATGTCTTTGACGGTGATCAGGCCGATGCAGTGGCCCGCGCTGTCCACGACCAGCAATTTTTCGATGCGGTGCTGGTGGAGAAGCTTTTTGGCTTTTTCCTTGCTGATGTTGCGCGGCGCGGTGACGAGATTTTCAGACGTCATCAGGTCGCTGACTTTTTGCTTCTGGTTTTCGGCGAAGCGCACGTCGCGGTTGGTGAGGATGCCGACCAGTTTGCCATTCTCCTGCGTGACCGGAATGCCGGAGATGCGGTTTTGCTTCATCACGTTGAAGGCCTCGGCGAGCGTCGCGTCGGGGCGGATGGTGATCGGCGCGTCGACCATGCCGGATTCATAGCGCTTCACGCGGCGGATTTGCGCCGCCTGCACCTCGGGCGGAAGATTGCGGTGGATGATGCCGATACCGCCTGCCTGCGCGAGGGCAATCGCGGTGTCCGCCTCCGTCACAGTGTCCATCGCCGCGGAAAGAAGCGGAACGTTGAGCGTGATATTGCGGGTGAGGCGCGTCGTCACGTCCACATCCGCGGGCAGAACGTCGGATGCGCCGGGGAGCAGCAGTACGTCGTCGAACGTCAGGCTTTCTTCAATCACGGCGGCAGGGGATTTTTCGATTTTCGGCATTTTTCTTTTCCTTTTTTATTCCCACTCGATCGTTCCGGGCGGTTTGGAGGTGATGTCGTAGACGACGCGGTTGATGCCGCGTACTTC
>JAJZFS010000071.1 GCA_021805245.1 Pseudomonadota bacterium
GCGATCGAGATGGAAGGCATTCCGGGCAAGCCGACGGCGCGCGCCTTCGAAGCCTTCCTCAAGTGCTTCGAGAAGGGTCTCCTCATCCGCACCACCGGCGACACCATCGCCCTCTCGCCGCCGCTGATCATCTCCAAACAGCAGATCGACGAAATCTTCGACACACTCTCCACCGTCATCAAAGGACTGGCATAATCATGAACAAAGCCACCAAGCTCAAAGTGCTGATCATCGAGAACGACCCCGACAACGCCAAGCAGTTGAAAAACGACCTTGCCCACGACGGCTTCGACGTCATGCTGGCGGGAGACGGCACGGCGGGGGTCGAGATCATGGCCAACACGCCGCGCGGCATCAACGCCGTCTTGCTGAACAACGTCCTGCCGGATATGGACGGCCTTGATGTGCTCACAGCGCTCAAGTCTGCCCCGTCGCGCGTCACGAACGTGCCCGTCATCCTGCTGGCTGAAAAGCTCTCCGCCCAGCAGGCGGAAGAAGCGAAAAGCATCGGCGCCCATGCCTGTCTTTCCAACAGGAAAGATATCCTGCCGACGCTCAACGCCGCGCTGAACAGGCAGAAATAAAAGCAGACGCAGCCTCGCTTTTTCGCCCTGAAAACACCCGCTTCGGCGGGTGTTTTTCTGTTTATTTGCGCCCGTTTTTATATCCATGCACGACCGATTTATCCATTTAAAATCAGTGTTTTGTACGATTTTTATCCGATTTCGCTTACCCGCGCATTAACGTTATGTTAATGTATCTAAATATTATGGGTATTTAAACGGGCGTGAGGGCACAGAGATGGAAACATTGTCCAAGCATGAGATAGCAAGAACGCTCCGTACGGTCATGATGGAACCGGCTGTCCTCCTCTCGCTTGGCGATACCTTCCTTGCCGCCGCCGCCGCGGAGATCAGCGGTCTTCTGCTCAACGCGGCCTCCGCCACCGTCGCCATCGTCGGCGGCGTCTATCTCGCCAGAACCGGAAAAAAGATCGGCCTCGGCTTTTACAGCGCGGCCTGCGTTTCCGCCTACACCGTTTGCTCCATTCTCTATCGCGGCGCGCACGAAAATACGCTGCTAACGGCGGGCACGCTGCTGCCAGCCCTCGCCTTCTTCTGCTGGACGATCGCCAACGGCATGGCGGGGTGGCGCGACCGGCATCATACTTACGCCAGCGGCCTTGCCGACAACGAGCATTTCTATTTCAGCCTCGGCGCGACGGCGGCGGGCAGCAACAACCCTTTGTCCACCGCCATTTTCGCCTTTTCGCTTTTCGAGCACGGGATCAGGAAAAAACTGGCGGAGAACTCCGCCGCCGCGCGCAAATACCGTTTCTTCCTTGAAGTCCTGCACAAGCACGTGACGCCGCTGCGTCTGCGGGGCGCGGCTTATGCGGTCAGCACCGCCGCCGCGATCAGTCTGGCGGCACACAAGCCCGAAAATGCGCAATCCGGTTTCTACGTGCTGGCCTATGCGCTTTTGATGCTGGGCAACTTCTCCTTCGACCGGCAAAAGAACAAGTGCATTTACAAAAATTTCTGCGCCAGCGCGCGGACGAGCCGCATCATGCAAAAGACCCCCGCCCTTGTCTATCAGACGCCGCACCGTCCTTTCGCTGCGCCGGCGCGGCGCGCGCGGATACGCGCACAAAGCAACAATATCCTCCGCAACTATCGTCCGGTGCAAAAGAACGTCGCCGTGCTCTGCACCTGCACGCTGGACAACCGGCAGATCTATCGCTGGAATACGCGCGCTTCCAGGTTCCGCAGGGCCAATGGCACCGTCTAACGGGACAGAACCCGTATCCTAAATTGCAATCCATCCCTTACCTATTATTCATATATATGTGAAATAATAATGGAGTGGAGGCTTTTTTGCCGACAATACGAATAGAAAAAAAACAAAGGGTTAAGTCTGGCATGACTCTTGCTTTACTCTTGTGAGGGATAGGGCATTTGCCATTCAAAGGGGACAGATACATGAAAGACGATTTCGACGATTCGCTACCCAAACTCTCGCGGCCCGCGGTCTGGGGCGGGGCGGCGGGGCTTTTTCTCATTCTGGGCGCAGTCACGCTTAGCACCAACCACCTCGTCGCCTTCTTCAGCATCGAGGGCGTGATGGTCGTTTTCGGCGGCGTGATGGCCGTCGCCTTCATGAGCTTCGGCGTGAAAGACGTCAACGAGGCGCTCTCCGCCATTCGCCACATGTTCCGCGAGCCGCCCGCCTCCGACGACGAGATCCGCCGCGATGTGCTCGACATTCTGCAATGGGCGCGCATCCTCAGGGACAAAGGCACGCTCGGCCTCGAAAAAATCATCAACCAGACCAGCCGCAACGATCCCTTTCTCGCCTTCGGCCTCACCATGGTGGTGAGCGACTATAAACCCGAGGAAATCCGCGTCATGATGGAAACCGCGGCCGACACCCGCTACGAGCGGGACAGCGGCCCCGTGCAGGTGCTGCACGCCATGGCCAGCCACGCGCCCGCCTTCGGCATGGTCGGCACGCTGATCGGCATGGTGACGATGCTCTACAGCCTCAGCGCCAACCCGACCGGCATCGGGCCTGCGCTCGCCGTCTCGTTCCTCTCGACCTTTTACGGCGTCGTTTCGGCGCGGATGATCTATATGCCCGCCGCCGCCAAGCTGACGCAGAAGCTCGACAGCGACCGCTTCCGCAACCTGCTGATTACAGAGGGCATGGTGCTGATCGCGTCGAAAAAATCCTCCGTCTACGTGCAGGACCGTCTCAACAGCTTCCTCACGCCCGAGCAGCGCGACGGCCTTGCCAGCATCCTGCACGAGCGCGCCCTGCGGAGCATGAAGAAAACGGCCACAGCATGAGAAAAAGCTACCGCCGCAAAGTCCCCGCGCAAGACATCCACGTCAACGACTGGCTGCTCACCTATTCCGACATGATCACGTTGTTGCTGTGCTTCTTCGCCGTGTTTCTCTCCGTCTCGGTGCCGAAGAGCGAACTGCTCCGCGCACAGCAGGCCGCCCTGAGCGGCTGGAACACGTCGGATTTCGCCGGAAGCCATGCCGCGAAAGGCAAGACCAACATCGTCGTTCCCGCCGACGCGATGGTCGGCAACCGCATCATCGCACTGAAAATGAGCAGCCGCCTGTTTTTCATGCCCGGCTCGGCGACGCTGACGCCGCAGGGCAAGACCATCCTCAAAAAAGAAGCCGATATGCTTTTGGCGCCTCAATATAGAGGCTATGAAATCACCGTCGAAGGCCATACCGACGACACGCCCGTCCACACCGCCGAATTCCCCGACAACTGGGTGCTGTCGTCCGCGCGCGCGGGCGCGGTGGTGAGCTATTTCATCACTCTCGGGATCAATCCGCAGATGCTCCGCGCCGCGGGCTACGCCGACGTCTTCCCCATCGCCCCCGACCGCGACGCCAACGGCCACGCCATCCCCGCCAATCAGGCCAAGAACCGCCGCGTCGTCATCAAACTGCAAAAAATCGGGGCGGCGGAGTAAAGATCACTCCCGCTCCTTGCGCCTAAATCCCTCAAGGCCGATTTCATCAAGCTCTTTGGTTTCTTTCAGCGCGCGTTCTTCGGCGTCGAGGCGGTCTCGTTCGGCCTGCGTCATCTCGTATTTTTTGAGTTCGCTGAAGGTCTCCATCATGCTGTCTTTGGCGGCTTCAATCTGCTTTTCCAGCGCCTCTTTTTGCGCATCGGATTCTTTCTGCTGCTGTTTGACCCTGACGGCATAGCCGGCAAAGGTGAAATTGACGTCGCCGTTGGTGCGCACCGCCTCCTGCTCTCTTTCAAAAGCGCGGTCAAGCTCGCGCCGCTTGCGCTCCAGCTCCGCCATCGCCGTATAAAAAGCGGCGAGTACCTGCCGCTTTTCATCAAGCTCGTGCTTGTGCAGGCGAATCAATGTCGAGAGGTCGGCCATTACTGTTTCTGCGTACCGGCGCCGAGAATTTGCGCCAGCCTCTTGTAACCTTCATCCAGAGAGGTTTTTTCATCGGGACGCTGGGCGAGGAATTTATCAAGTTCCGGATAAATCTCGATCGCACGATCCACTTTCGGATCGCTGCCGCGGCGGTAGGCGCCGAGGCGGATCAGTTCCGCCATGTCTTCATACGTCGACATGATCTCACGCCCCCGCTTGACCAGTTCGGCCTGCTGGGCGGTGAGGCACTTCGGCATCGAGCGTGAGATGCTGCGCAGGACGTTGATGGCGGGATAGCGGCCGCGGTCAGCGATCGCGCGCTCCAGCACGACGTGGCCGTCGATGATGCCGCGCACGGCGTCGGAGATCGGCTCGTTGTGATCGTCCCCCTCCACCAGCACGGAGAAAAACGCCGTGATGTCGCCGCTGTTTTTGACCCCCGGCCCCGCGCGCTCCAGCAGCTTCGCGAGTTCGGAGAACGTCGTCGGCGGGTAGCCCTTGCTGGTCGGCGGCTCGCCCGCCGAAAGGCCGATCTCGCGCTGCGCCATGGCGAAACGCGTGACGCTGTCCATCATGCACAGCACCTGCTTGCCCTGATTGCGGAAGTATTCCGCGATGGCCAGCGTCATGTAGGCGCCCTGACGGCGCATCAGCGGCGCCTCGTCCGACGTCGAGACGATCACCACGCTGCGCTTCAGGCCTGCCGGTCCCAGATCTTCTTCGATAAATTCCTTCACTTCGCGGCCGCGCTCGCCGATCAGGCCGATGACGCTGATGTCGGCGGCGGTGTAGCGCGCCAGCATCGACATCATCACCGATTTGCCGACGCCCGAGCCGGAGAAAATGCCCATCCGCTGTCCGCGGCAGGTGGAGAGAAAACTGTTGATGGCGCGCACGCCGAGGTCAAGCTTGTCGCCGAGGCGTTTGCGGTCGTGCGCGGCGGGCGGGCTGCTGCGCAGCGGCATCGCGATGTTGCCGGGAAAAATCGGCCCCTTGCCGTCGATCGGCTCGCCCATCGCGTTGACCACGCGGCCGAGCCACGATGCATCGGGGAACACCGCCGCCTGCGTCTCCGCCACTTCGGCGCGGCAGCCGAGGCCGACATGGTCCAGCGTCCTGAACGGCATGACCAGCGCGCGCCCCTCGCGGAAGCCGACCACCTCGCACGGCACGGGGTCCGCCGCGCGCGGCGTGAGGGTGCAGCGGTCGCCGATGGAAAGCTCGCGCTCCACCCCGCCAACCTCGACCAAAAGCCCGAGAATTTTCGTCACGCGCCCGAAAAGCTGGTAGTCCGCCAAACCGTCGATGCGTGTCGCCAGATTTTCAATGAAATGCTGTCCCACCATTTAAAATCCACCCCTGTCTTCCAGTATATAATGAAAAGCGCGGGAAGGATAGTGGCACGTTATATCGCAAATATCAGGGCCACGGATGGCGCGTGACGTTGCGCGTGGCTTTCAGCCTGCCGTTGACGCGTTTGGGCGTATAGGTTGCCTTCAGAAATTCACGGTGGAGAGCGGCCGTCAGTTTCCGCTGGTTATCGTTCGCCGCGCCCCAGAAGCTGCGCGCCAGCGACGGATTCAGAATGCGCCGCTGCAAAACATCCGACGGCATGTGCGCCAGATAATTGTTCGCGCCGGAAAAACTGCGGCCCAGACGCAAAACATCCTGTCTGTCATGGATGTTGAAGCCCGCGCTGTCCGGCTCGTCAATTATAAATTCAAAATTCCTGGGCTTCTGCTTGCCGTCGTATACGCCCAGCATCCGGCCGTATCTTTTGCTCATATCATCGCCATAGAGGCTCGGGAACGACTGGCTGGGCCACGACACATCGAACCACGAGAGGAAATTTTTGCACAGTGCGGCGTTGTCATCCTCCCGTGTCGTTTGGCAATCGCCTGCGACGGGAGAGCCCCGTTTCTTCAGCCATGCCGCGCGAAGTTCCGTCTTGGCCAGTTTCTGGTGCGCGGTGGCATCCGCCTCGATCATGGCATCGTTGATGAAAAATGCCGTGAAGTCGGCGTTTTTTGACTTTTCACTGTCCCACGCGATCAGCCCGTGATAATCCTGCCAGGCGTGGCGCAGTTCGTGCGCGAGCACTTCCATTCCGAAATCGGACGATACATATTTCGCAGCGACCGCCACAACGCCGGTGCCGGTCGTGTAATACCCGCCGCAATTGACGGCGGTGCGGTCGATGAAAAATTTGATGCCGTGTTCCTTGGCCCATTTCAACTCTGCGGCGAGCAGCGGCGAGGCTGCCGCTTGGTTAAACATCTTTTTCAGCGCCCGCTTGTCTTCGAGCTTGCGCTTGCGCGACCATTTACGGCGCATCTTTGTAAAGGCCGACTGATGCGCCCACTGGACTTTCGGCTTATGTTTTCGTTGAGCCGGCATGGCTAATCCCTTGAAGCTTATTTTGATTTCCGATCATACTATCTGCATTGCTTTATTATGTCAATCAATAACATCTACCGTGTTGAAAATTATGGGGTTTTGTGCCACTTTTAGCCTATACATACACCAAGGGGGATTCGATGCAGCCATATCTCGATCTGATGCGCCATGTCCTTGATAAGGGCGTCAAAAAACACAACCGCACCGGCGTCGATACCATCGCCACCTTCGGCTATCAAAACCGCTATGACCTGGGGCAAGGCTTCCCGCTGGTCACGACCAAGAAAGTGCATCTCCACTCGATCATCCACGAGCTGTTGTGGTTTTTGCAGGGCGACACCAATATCAAGTACCTGAAAGACAACAAAGTCCGCATCTGGGACGAATGGGCGGACGAAAACGGCGATCTCGGCCCCGTCTACGGCCACCAGTGGCGCTCGTGGACGGCCAAGAACGGCCAGACCGTCGACCAGATCAAGCTGGTGGTGGACGAAATCAAGAAGAACCCCGACAGCCGCCGCCTGATCGTCTCGGCATGGAACCCCGCCGACATCCCCGAGATGGCGCTGGCGCCGTGCCACTGCCTCTTCCAGTTCGCGGTAACGGAGGGCAAGCTGTCCTGCCAGCTTTACCAGCGCTCGGCGGACGTCTTCCTCGGTGTGCCGTTCAACATCGCGTCTTACGCGCTTTTGACGCTGATGATCGCGCAGGTGACGGGGCTTGAGCCGGGCGAGTTCATCCACAGCTTCGGCGACGTGCATATCTACACCAACCATATTCCGCAGGTGAAGCTGCAGCTGGAGCGCGCGCCCTATCCGCTGCCGCAAATGAAGATCAACCCCGCGGTGAAGGACATTTTCTCCTTCAAGTATGAGGATTTCGAGCTGGTCAACTATCAGCACCACGAAGCGATCAAGGGAAAGGTCGCGGTATGAGCATCGAGCACGGTCTCGCCGATTATCAGAAGATCTCGCTCGAGGATGTCGATGTGGAGATCAAACTCGGCTGCGCGGACTGGGAAAAAGGCAAGCCGCAAAAGGTGCTGATTGACGTCGATCTCTATACCTTCAAGGGGAAGTTCGACGGCAAATCGCTGAAAGACTGCGTCGATTACGAGCGGCCGTTCCTCTACATCACCAAGACATGGCCGAAGCGCAAGCATGTCATCCTGTTCGAAGATATCGCCGAGGATCTGGTCGCCTTTTGCCTCAAGGACAAGCTGGTGGACGCCGTGCGCGTGCGCATCCGCAAGCCGCACGTCTATAACGGCCGCGGCACGCCGGCGGTGGAATTTTTCCGCATACGCGACAAGAGCAAAAGGAGAAAAAAATAGTCATGGTATCCCTCATCGCCGCCGTGGCCGAAAACGGCGTGATCGGCAATCACAACGATTTGCCGTGGCACATTAAAAGCGAGATGAAATATTTCGTGCGCATGACGAAGGGTAAGCCCATCATTCTCGGGCGGCAGACGTTCGAATCCGTCGGCAATCCCCTGAAAGACCGCCCGAACATCGTCGTGACCCGCGATCAGACCTATCATCACGATGAAGCCACGATCACCCACTCGATCGAGGACGCCCTCGCCGTCGCGGAAAAAATCGCCGCCGAAACGAACGTGGACGAAATCATGGTCGGCGGCGGCGCGGAAATCTACAAGCTCGCCCTGCCCTTTACCGACCGCATGTATATCACCGAAGTGCACCTGAAGCCGGCAGGCGACACGCACTTCCCCGCCTACGATCCTGCCGAATGGGAGGAAACGAAATCCGAGTTCCACAAAGCGCAGGAAGGCGAGAGCGCCGATTATACTATTCGGGTGCTGGATAGGAAGAAATAATCAACACTTTGTTTCACAGCGTTTTTCATCTAAGCTTTCGAGTATTTTGCGAAGCCCTGCACGTAAATCGGAAACAGGCGTATCATAGTCCACATCCAAAGTCTCGGCAGCGGCCATTAAATCACCACTTAAACACTCATCGTCATCATCAATACAGTCTAGCAGCATTTTTAAGCCCACTGGGTCTTTCCGCTGGGAAAGCCCCCACATAGCTTCCGCCCTAACTTCACCGAAGGAATCCTCCAACCGTCGCTTCAGGGCATTGCGAATTTCCGGGGTATCTCCCGTGGAGATCATGCCCAGACTAAAAGTTGCCCAATTGCGCACCTCGTCATCTTCGTCTTCTATAAGCTTAATAAGAGAAGAAACACCTTTCGGATTCCCCATAAGCCCTACAGCCACAGCGTGGCGAACGCCTGCATCCATATGGTCTGTCAACTTAATCAATTCTTCAATGCATTTTTCTGTGCCAAGATAACCTAGCGCATAAGCCGCTGACCGAAGAACAATAATGTCACCATCGGAAATATGGTGGAGGCAGATTGACACCCGTTCATCGAAGTGAGGACCGTTATCCTTCATCTTTTTACCGAGTTGCGCCAAAATATCGATGCCTCTGGCTCTTTTTAGCGGATCAGTTGAGTTGCAAAAATTAACTGCTTCCTGAAAAACTTCGGATGTTCCCCGCACCCTCAACGCACTTACAGCATCCCATGGACATTCATCGTCATATTCACCCTCAAGCGTTTGGGCAAAAAGCTCCTCGGTTGTTTTGTCTTTGAGTGTCGTAAAGTCAGCGGCCATGGCATTACAGGTCCGGACCTTGTCCGTTTTTGCGCTTTTTTGCGGGCTTGCCGCCTTGCCGGCCGTTTTGATTCGCGGGATCGGGTTTGGCGGGCGGG
The DNA here is from genome assembly GCA_021805245.1 of Pseudomonadota bacterium. Lineage (GTDB taxonomy): Bacteria > Pseudomonadota > Alphaproteobacteria > Micavibrionales > UBA2020 > PALSA-926. The sequence continues at coordinate 9,061 of JAJZFS010000071.1, forward strand.
GTTTTGGGGTTTTCGATGTAGCGGAAGCCGGTCATCACGCCGTCTTCGTAATCATAGATGGCGGGCGCGGCGTTGGGCACGCGGCGCTTGCTGTTGCGCGGCTGGCCGGAGGCGGGTTCTTCGTCCACCCC
>JAJZFS010000022.1 GCA_021805245.1 Pseudomonadota bacterium
CAAAAGCGCGGCGAGCGGCGTTTTGCACGAGCCGTCCATGACGTCGAGGAACGCCCGCTCCGCCGTCACGCGCAGTTCCGTGACCTGGCAATGCACGGCGGATAAAATGCCGCGGGTTTGCGCATCGCCTTCGCGCACCTCGATGCCGACCGCGCCTTGCGCCACGGCGGGCAGCATCACGTCGGGTTCGAGAATGTTTTTGATCAAATCTTCCTGTCCGAGCCGTTTCAGCCCCGCCACGGCCAGCAGCGTCGCATCGACCACGCCGTCTTCGAGCTTTTTGAGCCGCGTGCCGACGTTGCCGCGCAGCAGCGCGACCTTCACATCGGGGAGGCGCGCCAGCACGATCGCCTGACGGCGCAGGCTCGAGGTGCCCACGGTCGCGCCCGCGGGCAGATCGTCGAGCGAGCCTGCGAAGCGGGAGAAAAACGCGTCGCGCGGATCTTCGCGCGGCAAGAGGCAGGGAATCACCAGACCGCCGGGCAATTTCGTCGGCATGTCTTTCATCGAATGCACCGCGCAATCGATGCGGCCGTCGAGCAAGGCTTCCTCGATCTCCTTGGTGAACAGGCCCTTGCCGCCGGCTTCGCTGAGCGCGCGGTCCTGAATGCGGTCGCCGCTGGTGGTGATTTTCACCACCTCGATCGCGACCTCCGGATGCGCGGCTTTCAGCGCCGCCGCCAACAACTCCACCTGGGCAAGCGCGAGCGGACTCGCCCGGGTGCCGATTTTCAATGTCTTTGCGGTTCCCTTCATAAAAAACAGTCATACTCCCCTTTGGCAGATGAGGAGATATAAAAATTGCCCGCCGCATATAATTTCTTTTTATGATTATCGATAAAAAATATTATGGATTTCTATTTTGGAAAATCCGCGCCGATTTTCGCCTGGCGCTTTCCGATATTGATTGACGTAAAATAAAAATCGGCGGTATTGATGACATAAGTTCACCGGGAGTTTACAAAACTAGAGAAGGAAATTTAAAAAATGCCATATCTTTACGAAGTCAAAGAAAAACAAGCCGTCATTCTCGAACGATTCGGAAAATTCAAAGCCATCCACGACCATGCGGGCATGCACGTCAAAGGGCCCTTTATGCACGTCGCCGCCCGCGTGCCGCTGGACATCACCGAGCATCAGGTGCAGCTGGAAACGAAAACCAAGGACAACATGTTCGTCGCCGTGCCGACCGTTTTGCACCTGCAGGTCTGCGACCCCAAGACCTTCCACTACAATTCCCCCAACCCCTATCAGCAGGCCGGCAACAAGATTACCGCCGCGATGAAGCAGCTCACCAACGACATGGAACTCGATCACATCTATCAGGCGCGTGAAACGCTCGGCGACTCCGTGCGCGAAAAAGTCGGCGCCGAAATCGAGGAAAAATACGGCCTCAAGATCGTCGACGTGATCATCGACCAGCCGGTCGTGCCGGAAGAAGTGCAGCGGCAATACAACAGCGCCAAGGCCAGCGAACAAACCGCCAAAGCCACGATGAACGCCGCGCAAGCCAACAAGCAGGCGATGATTATGGACGCCGAAGCCCGCAAGGAAGCCCTGCGCCTCGACGGCGAAGGCGTTGCCGAACAGCGCGCCGCGATGTTCCAGAACCTCACCAACCAGTTCAACACGCTGGTGCAGTCGGGCATGCCGGTGGCGACCGCCGAGAAGATCCTCATCAAGATGATGGAGCTCGACACGCTGCGCGACGTCGCCAAGAGCGGCAACGTCATCGTCACCACCACGGCGGACAAGGACCCCATCACCGACATGCAAGCCGCCGTCCGCGCCGCCAGCGCGGACAAGAAGCCGCCGCAACAACCGCCCGCTCCGGGCCGCTAAGGCTTGAATAACAACGCCGAACGGCCCGTCCGGGCATATGCCGGGACGGGCCGTTTCTTTTGTGCTACAGTGAAAGAATGAGAACAGTTTTAGGGATAGAGACCAGCTGCGACGAAACGGCCGCCGCCATCGTGACGGAAGACAAGCATCTTCTCGCCAACGTCGTCCTCAGCCAGCAGGAGCATAAAGAATTCGGCGGCGTGGTGCCGGAGATCGCGGCGCGCGCGCACCTCGTCCATATCGACACGCTGGTGAAGCAGGCGCTCGACGCGGCAAACCTCGCCTTCAAAGACCTCGACGCCGTGGCGGCGACGGCGGGGCCGGGGCTGATCGGCGGCGTGATGGTCGGCGCGATGACGGCCAAGGCGATCGCCGCGGTGCGCGACATCCCGGTCATCGCCGTCAACCATCTCGAAGGCCACGCGCTCACCGTGCGGCTGGTCGAGGACGTTGCCTTCCCTTATTTATTATTGCTGGTTTCCGGCGGGCACTGCCAGCTCTTGATCGTCGAAGAGGTGGGGCAATACACCTGCCTTGGCACCACCCGCGACGACGCGGCGGGCGAATGCTTCGACAAGGCGGCCAAACTTCTCGGCCTCGGTTATCCCGGCGGGCCGGCGGTCGAAAAAATGGCCGCGGAATGCCAAGATCCCGCAAAAGCTTTGGAAAAATATCCCTTCCCGCAGCCGATGGCCGGCAAAGCGGGTTGCGATTTTTCCTTCTCCGGCCTCAAGACCGCCGTGCGCCGCGCGGTGGACGATTTGCCGCAGGGCACGGTGGCGCGCAGCGATGCGGCGGACATCTCGGCCGCCTTCCAGCAGACCGTGGGGCTGATTATGACCGACCGCACGGCGCGCGCCATCAAAGAATACCTGAAGCTGGAGCCCGCAGCGCCGGCACTGGTCGTCGCGGGCGGCGTCGCCGCCAACAAGACGCTCCGCGCGGCTCTTGAAGCTTTGGCAAAACAATATAATATGCGCTTTGCAGCCCCGCCGCTGAAACTCTGCACCGACAACGCCGCGATGATCGCCTGGGCGGGCATGGAACGCCTGACGCGCGGCATGACCGACGCGCTGGATTTTTCCGTCCGTCCGCGCTGGCCGCTTGAAGAATTGAAAGGAAGAACAACATGAATAACGTACCCTCCATCCCCGCCGCCGACATCCCCGCCATCGTCGCAGCGGGCGGGCTGATCCTCGACGTGCGCACGCGCTCCGAACACGTGCAGCAGCGCCTCGCCGCCGACCACGCCTTCCAGCCGCTCGCCGAACTCGACCCCGCGGCTTTCATGAAGGCGCAAGGCCTCGACAAGAACACGCCGGTCTTCATCCTCTGCCGCACCGACAACCGCGCGACCAACGCCGCGAAAATGTTCGCCGATGCGGGCTATCCCAATGCCGTCGTCATCGAAGGCGGGATTCTCGCCGCCGCCGCCGCAGGCGTCGCGCTGGCCGGCACGCTGGTGCGCAAAAAACCGCGCCCGCCGCGCCCCTGAACTTGAAAAAGGAAAACGTTGCCATGGCCAACATCGCAAACATTCCCGCCGCCGCCGTCACCGCGCTCGCCAAAGCGGGCGCGACCATTCTCGACGTGCGCACCCCCGGCGAACACGCGGCGCAGCGTTTGGAGGCCAGGCACACGCTCGTGCCGCTCGACCGGCTCGACCCCGCCGACTTCATGCTGAAGCGCGGCCTCGACAAGGAAGCGCCCGTCTACATTCTCTGCCGCAGCGGCATGCGCGCGCGCACCGCGGCGGAAAAATTCGCGGCGGCCGGCTATAACAATGCCGCCGTCATCGAAGGCGGGATTCTCGCCTGCGCGGCGGGCGGCGTCGCCGTCATCGCAAGCGAAAGCGCGCCGCAAGTCATGTCGCTGGAGCGGCAGGTGCGCATCGCTGCGGGCGCGCTGGTGGCGGCGGGCACCCTGCTCGGCTTTTATGCCGGCCGCGGCTTTTATCTCCTGCCGTTTTTCGTCGGCCTCGGCCTCGTCTACGCCGGCATGACCGACCGCTGCGGCATGGCGCTTCTGCTGCTCAAAATGCCGTGGAATAAAGGCGCGGCGGCAAGCTGCGGTGCCAAACCGCCGGAAACGCCGGACGCGCCGACAGCGGGCGGCTGCGCATGACGGCGATGCCCGCCCCAAAACCGCAAGTCCGCGGTTTTTTCGACCCCGCCACGGCCACCTGGACCTATGTCGTGTGGGGCGCGGGCGATAAAACCTGCGCCGTCATCGACAGCGTACTGGATTACGACGCCGCGTCCGGACATACGGCGACGGCAAGCGCGGACAAGGTCATCAGCTTTATCCAGGGCAACGGCCTTGCGGTGGAATGGATTTTGGAGACGCACATCCACGCCGACCATTTGACCGCCGCGCAATACCTCAAAGAGAAGCTTGGCGGCAAAACCGCGATCAGCAAGCATATCCTTGCTGTCTTGAAAACATGGCAGCCGATTTTCAGCAACGCCGCCGACACGCCGCAAGACGGTGCGCAGTTCGACCATTTGTTCGACGACGACGAAGACTTCAAAATCGGCGCGCTTGAGGCGCGCATCATTCACACCCCGGGGCACACGCCCGCCGATACGACCTATATAATGGGAAATGCGGCCTTTGTCGGCGACACGATGTTTCTGCCCGACGTCGGCACGGGGCGCTGCGATTTTCCCGGCGGCAGCGCCGAGGATTCGTACGCCTCGACGCGCAAGCTGCTCGCCCTGCCGGACGACACGCGCCTCTACGTCGGGCACGACTACCCCCCCGAAGGGCGCGAGCCGCTGTGCATGGCGACGGTGGCCGAACAAAAAGCGGGCAATATCCGCGCCGGCGCCGGCATTCAAAAAGACGCTTTTGTCCTCCGGCGCAGGGAAGCCGACCGCGGCAAGCCCGTGCCCGATCTTCTTTTGCCGTCGCTGCAAGTCAACCTGCGCGCCGGAGACCTGACCGACTTCATCAAGATTCCGGTGAACAGGATATGAGTATGGACAAAATATCGATAATCGGCGCAGGCAAAATATCGATAATCGGCGCAGGCGCCTGGGGCACGGCCCTCGCGCAGGTTCTGACGGCGGCGGGCAATGCCGTCACGCTTTACATGCGCGAGCCGGATCTCGCGCGCACGCTCAATACCAGACACGAGAACAGCGTTTACCTTTCCGGCATTCCGCTTAACCCGGCGATTGCCGCCACCGCCGACATCGCGGCGGCGGTGGACGGCGCGGACATGGTGCTGCTCGCCACGCCGACGCAGTTCGCGCGCGCCGCCATGGCCAGCCTGAAACCCCATTTGCCGCAAGGCGCGGCGCTGGTCAATTGCGCCAAGGGCATCGAGATCAAAACCGGCAAGCTGCTCTCCGAAGCCGCGGCGGAAACGCTGCCCGATCATCCGTACGCCGTCCTTTCCGGCCCGACCTTCGCGCATGAAGTGGCGCGCGGCCTGCCCGCCGCCGTGACCTTCGCCACCACCGCGCCGGCGCAGCAGGCGGAGCGCTGGGCGCAGATGCTTTCCGGCAAAACCTTCCGCCCTTATCTTTCCAGCGACGTTGTCGGCGCGGAGATCGCGGGCGCGGTGAAAAACGTCATCGCCATCGCCTGCGGCATCGTCGAGGGCAAGCAGCTCGGCCTCAACGCCCGCGCCGCGGTGATGACCCGCGGCATCGCCGAGATAAAACGCCTCGGCCTGAAGCACGGCGCGGATGCGGAGACGTTTCTCGGCCTCTCGGGGCTGGGCGACCTGGCGCTCACCTGCAACGCCATGGCGTCGCGCAACTTCTCGCTCGGGTTCGCGCTCGGCGAAGGCAAAAAGCTCGCCGATATTCTGGCGCGCCGCAGCTCGGTCGCCGAAGGCGTGACGACGGCCCAGGCGATCGCCGTCAATGCCGGCGCGATGGGCGTCGAGATGCCGATCTGCGCCGCCGTGGACCGCATCCTCCATCACGCCGCCGACATCGATCAAGTGATCGCGGGGTTGATGGGCCGCGACCTCAAAGCGGAGAATATTTAAATGCAATACTGGCTGATGAAATCCGAACCCGCCGCCTATGCGTGGGATGAATTTCTCAAAGACAAAAAAACCGGCTGGACGGGGGTGCGCAACTTTCAGGCGCGCAACAACATGCAGGCGATGCAAAAGGGCGACCGCGCGTTCTTTTATCACTCCAACGATGGGCGCGAGATCGTCGGCATCATGGAGGTGGTCAAGGACTATCACCCCGACCCGACCGACGCGACGGGCAAGTTCGGCATGGTCGCCGTCGCGCCGCTCAAGGCCTTCAAAAATCCCGTCACGCTGGCGCAGATCAAGGCGCACCCGCAGTTGCGGGAGATGGCGCTGATCCGCCAGTCGCGCCTGTCCGTTTCACCGGTCACGGCGGAGGAGTGGAAGATCCTCTGCAAGATGGGCGGGGTCTGACGCCATGGACGATATCCTGCAGGACGGTTTTCAATACCATACCAACTGGTGCGTCATCACCGGCGCGCCGTCATCGGGCAAGACCTCGGTGATCAACGCGCTCAAGGCGCGCGGCTATGCGGCGGAAGACGAGGTGGCGCGGGAACTGATCGAAGAGGCCCTGAAGGACGGCCGCACCCTCACCCAGATCCGCAATCATCCGGTGCGCCTGCAGCACAACATCCTTTCCGTCTCCGTGGCGCGGGAGGAAGAGCTCGATCCCGCCGCGCTGGTGTTTCTCGACCGCGGCCTGCCCGACAGCCTGACCTACTTCCGCCTCGCCGGACACGCCCGCCCCGCGGGCGCGCTCGCCGCCGCGCGGCTCTTCCGTTACAAGGCGGTGTTCATCTTCGACCGCCTGCCGATCGTGAAGGACGACGTGCGCACCGAGGACGCGGCGCTGGCCGACAGGATCGATAAAATGCTCGAAGAGGACTACCGCACGGTCGGCTACGATCCGATCCGCGTTCCCGTGCTCCCGATTGAAGAGCGGGCGGATTTCGTGCTCGCGCATATTCAAGGCGCGGCGCAAGCGCGCAGATAGCGGCCGCCTTAATAACAGCGTTGTACAAAAAGTCGGCGGTTGGAGGAAGGTCAGAACTTCGGCTTGAATTTGCTGAAGAAGCCTTTCTTTTGCGGCTCCGCGGCCTGCCGGCGCAGTTCCTGCGTGGCCACGTTGCTGCCGCCCAGCGCTTCGGCCTTATCGAGCCATTTGCGCGCGGCGGCCTTGTCCGGTTCGCAGCCGAAGCCGTTCAGTCTGTTGTACGCCGCCATGAAGGCGCTCGGCGCGTGGCGTTCGGCCTGCTCTTCGAAAACCGCGAGGCAGGCTTTGAGCGTTGCCTTGTTGATCTCTTCGGTCTGGCCCGGCGCATAGAGGCCATAGGCCACGGTCTGTATGCCGAGCGCAAAATTGTACTTCTCGTCGTCGCCGCCGTTTTGCGCCTGCTCGAACGCGCGCATCGCGATCTCCACGCCGTCTTCCTTGTTTTCGCGCAGCAAGAGGTACAGCGGAAAGCTTTCTGCCTTGAAATCCATAAAAAGATCCTTTCTGTTGATTATGTTATCGGTTATAGCCCATCTTTGCATTTTGCAAAATGCTTTACTGGCCGGCGCATGAAAAAGAATCGCCCGGACGTGTCCGGCACCGTTCAAAAAGCCTGTTTCCATACAAAACCACCCTGCCGTTCTTCTGTTTTATGTAAATATACTTTTCCATCGCCTCGCGAGTCCCTGCATGGTATAAGTGTCTACTCTGGAAAAGATATTTGCCGCGGCGCAGCATGCATACCGCCCCGACCGATGGAAACAGTTTGACAAAACAACAACATAACATTCTTATTCTCAACGGCCCGAACCTGAATATGCTTGGCGTTCGCGAACCCGACGTGTATGGATTCAAGAACCTGAGCGCCATCGCGCTGGAGTGCGAGGAATACGCCAGCGAGCTGGGCTGCACCATCGACTTCCGCCAGACCAACATCGAGGGCGAGCTGGTGACGATTATTCAGGAGGCTGCCTCCCGCAACGGCGTTTCGGCGTGCGCGGGGGTCATTATAAACGGCGGAGCCTATGCGCATACGTCCATCGCGCTGGCCGACGCCTTGAGGATACTGGAGGTACCGATTATAGAAGTGCATATCACCAACACGTACAAGCGCGAGCCGTACCGTCATCACTCCTATATCGCGGAAACGGCGCAGGGCGTCATCTGCGGGTTCGGCGGCCACGGCTACCTGCTCGCGCTCGACGCGATGCGCGCGCTGTTAGAAGAATAACCTTGGAGAAAACAAAAAAAATGCCCACGAAATCTGAGAGGAAATCGAAAATGGCTCCCATGAAGATCGACCACGACGCCATCCGCAATCTGGCGACGCTGCTGACCGAGACCGACCTGACCGAAATCGAGATCGCCGAGGGCGACAAGCGCATCCGTGTGACGCGCACCGTGACGGCGCAGGTCTTTTCCGCGCCCGCGAACATGCCGCAAACCGCGCCCGCCGCGAATGCCGCCGCCGCCGATGAGGGCATGGATCTCGAAAACCATCCGGGCGCCGTCAAATCGCCGATGGTCGGCACGGTTTACCTGCAGCCCGAGCCTTCCGCCCCCGCGTTCATCGCCAAGGGCCAGCCCGTGCAGGCGGGCGACACGCTGCTGATTATCGAGGCGATGAAGGTCATGAACCCGATCAAGGCCGACAGGGGCGGCACGATCATGGAAATTCTCGTCGATGACAGCCAGCCGGTCGAATTCGGCCAGCCGCTGGTGATCATCGTTTAAAACCGGACGCATAGCATGTTCAACAAAATTCTCATCGCCAACCGGGGGGAGATCGCTCTGCGCATCCTGCGCTGCTGCAAGGAAATGGGCATCGAGACCGTCGTCGTCCATTCCACCGACGACGAAAACGGCATGGCGGTGCGCATGGCGGACGAAAGCGTCTGCATCGGCCCCGCGCCGGGGCGCCTCAGCTACCTCAACATCCCCGCCATTCTCACCGCCGCGGCGCTGACCAACGCCGACGCCATCCACCCCGGCATCGGCTTTCTCTCGGAAAACGAGGAGTTCTGCCGCATGGTCGGCGAGCACGGCCACACTTTCATCGGCCCCAGCCCCGAACATATCGCCAAGATGGGCGACAAGGCGGTGGCCAAGGAAACCATGAAGGCGCTGGGCCTGCCGCTGATCCCCGGTTCGCCCGGCATCGTCAAGGATGCCGACGAAGGCCTCAGGATCGCCAAGGAGTGCGGCTACCCCGTGCTGATCAAGGCGGTCGCGGGCGGCGGCGGCAAGGGCATGAAGGTCGCGCGCTCCGAGGCCGAGTTCAAGTCCTGCTTCTCGATGGCCTCCAGCGAGGCCAAGGCCGCCTTCGGCAACGGCGACGTCTACATCGAAAAATATCTTTCCCACCCGCGCCATATCGAGGTGCAGGTGATCGGCGACATGTACGGCAACGCCGTGCACCTCGGCGAGCGCGACTGCTCGATCCAGCGCAGCCACCAGAAGGTCGTCGAGGAAACCCCCTCGCCGGGCCTGACGCCCGAACAGCGCAAGCAGGTGGGCGAGCTGGCCGCCAACTGCGTCAGGAAGATGAAATACCGCGGCGTCGGCACGATGGAGTTCCTGTTCGAGGACGGCAAATTCTACTTCCTCGAAATGAACACCCGCCTGCAGGTCGAGCATCCGATCACCGAAATGGTCACCGGCATCGATCTCGTGCGCGAACAGATCCTCGTCGCCGCGGGGCGCAAGCTCCCGTTCCGGCAGGAAGACATCAAATTCAACGGCCACGCCATCGAGTGCCGCATCAACGCCGAGCATCACGAGACCTTCATCCCCTCGCCCGGCAAGATCCACCGCTTCCACGCGCCCGGCGGCCTCGGCGTGCGCATCGACAGCGCGCTTTATGACGGCTACACAGTGCCGTCGTCATATGATAGCCTTGTCGCCAAGGTCATCGTCCACGCCACCAGCCGCGAGGCGGCGATGATGCGCATGGAGCGCGCGCTCGAGGAAACCGTCATCGAGGGCATCAATACCAATATTCCGCTCCACCTGCGCATCCTGCAGGAACCGGACTTCCGCGCCGGACGTTACAACATTCACTGGCTGGAAAAGTTCCTCGCCGGTGAACGGGAAGGGGAAAAAAGGGCCGCCTCGTGAGAAAACTCGTCGCATCCATCTTCAGCGTCTTCATGATTATCGGGCTCGTTCCCGCCCTGCTCATTCCCGCATTCCACGCCCGCGCCCTGTCAAAAACAGCGCCCGCCGGACCTGCGGGCGGGGCCTCCTCCGGGGCTTCGCCGGAGACCTTCGCCTACGACCCGCTGCACACGCAGGTTTTCTTCACCATCAACCATATGGGGTTCACCACCGTGCGCGGCCGCTTCAACACGTTCCGCGGCACCTTCACGCTCGATGAAAAGACCCCCGCGCTGTCGCGCGCCGATTTTACCATCGACTCTGCCAGCGTCGACATGGCGTCGGACATCTGGGACAAGCACATCATGGATGATTTCCTTGATACCGCGCATTACCCGACGATCACTTTCGCAAGCACCAAAGTCGTGCAGACGGGACAGAAAACCGCGCTTCTGACCGGCAACCTCACGCTCCACGGCGTGACCAAGCCGGTCACGCTCCATGTCACGCTCAACAAGGTCGGCCCCAACCCGTTCATGTCGGATCGCGTCGACGCCGGCTTTCAGGTCACCGGCGACATCAGGCGCTCGGACTTCGGCATGAGCAAATTCATCCCCGTCGTCGGGGACGATGTCGGCATCGACATCGCCGTCGATGGTTTCCGTCAGGACTTTAAACTCAATAAATAGGGAGGCCTCAGACCCATGACCCTCAAAAACACGCCCGAGACCTACGGCAGCGTCAGCAAATTCCTGCACTGGACGGTCGCCGCCATCGTCATCTTCCAGCTGATCGTCGGCTCGTGGATGGGCGACCTGCCGAAGGGCGACTTCAAGCTCGAAACCGTTCTCCTGCACAAATCGCTCGGCATCCTTGTGCTGTTTCTGATCGTGCTGCGCATCCTCTGGCATCTTTTCAGCCGCCGGCCGCAGCCCGTCCCGACCCTGACGAAGTGGGAACGCATCGGCGCCCGCGCGCTGCATGACAGCTTTTACATCCTGCTCATCGCCATGCCGCTGACCGGCTGGGCGATGTCGTCCGGCTACGGCGCGTCTGTGCACTTTTTCGGCCTCTTCACGCTGCCGGACTTCGTCGCCAAGAGCAAGGCCGCGGCGCATTTCTACCGCGAGGCGCACGGCTATATCAGCGACGTGCTGATCGCCGTCGTCTGCGCGCACGCGGGCGCGGCGCTGATGCACCACTTCTATAAAAAGGACAACGTGCTGAAGCGCATGCTGCCCGCGCTGTTCGGCCTCGCGCTGCTCGGCGGCGGCGCCCTCCACGCGCAGGCCGCGGTGCCGGCGGCAAAAGCAAATATTGCCGCGAACGCGGAAAAGGCAAGTATTGCCGCGAACGCGGAAAAGGCAAGTATTGCCGCGAACGCGGAAAAGGCAAGTATTGCCGCGAACGCGGCAGTGCAAAACTGGACGGTGGTGCACGACAAAAGCGCCATCACCTTCAAGCCGACGCAGCTCGGCAGCGCCTTCACCGGACATTTCGGCGTTTTCGCCGCCACGATCGCCTTTTCGCCCGACGACCTCGCCCACAGCCATGTCATGATCGACGTGCATATGAGCACCGCCACGACCGGCGCGCCCGACCGCGACGCCAACCTGATGAGCGGCGAATGGTTCAATGTCGCGCAATTCCCCGACGCCGTATTCACCTCGACCGCCTTTCATAAAGTCGGCAAGGACGCCTTCGCCGCCGACGGCACCCTGACGATCAAAGGCGTCTCCGTTCCGGTGCGGCTGCCTTTCAGGCTCGACATCAAGGCCGGCACGCACGGCGAACAGGTCGCCACCGCCGACGGCGCGGTGACGCTCGACCGCACCGCGTTCAACATCGGCACGGGGCGGTGGAAGAGTGCGGACGTTATCGCAAATCAGGTGCCGGTTCAATTTCACATCACCGCCATCAGCGCCCAATCGCATACATAAGGCCCGCCGCCTCTTTAATATGTCGATTCATGCCCCTGATTTAACTATGATTTAGCTATATGAGTTTTGTCCACAGTACGCTAGAGTCAGGTTATGAGAACGCTCTACCATCTCTGGCTTCACCCTTTCTCGCGCAAGGTGCGTCTCGCCCTTGCCGAAAAGAAGCTCGACTTCGAGCTGAAGATCGAAAAAACCTGGGAGCGACGCACGGAGTTTCTCACCCTCAATCCGGCGGGCGATGTGCCGGTGCTGGTCGAGCCGGACGGCACGACGCTCACCGACAGTCAGGTGATCTCGGAATATCTCAACGAAGTTTATAACACCGTCGACCTGCTCGGCCACGATCCGCTGCAGCGCGCCGAGACGCGCCGCCTCACCGCGTGGTTCGACCAGAAATTCAACGGCGAGGTGACGGAAAATCTCGTCGGCGAAAAAATGATGAAGCGCTTCTTGAAGCAGGGCGAGCCTTCGGGCGCCAGCATCCGCGCCGGCCACGCCAACATCCACTATCATCTTGATTATATCGGCTTTCTGACCGAGCGCCGCCGCTGGCTGGCGGGCGAAAACATCTCTCTCGCCGATCTCGCCGCCGCGGCGCATCTCTCGACCATCGATTACATCGGCGACGTGCCGTGGGAAGAACATAAGGCCGCCAAGGACTGGTACGTGCGCATCAAGTCGCGCCCCAGCTTCAAGCCGCTGCTTGAAGACATGATTCCCGGTTTCTCGCCGCCAAGCCATTATCAGAATTTGGACTTTTAGGTTTTTTTGATTGAAGTCAATTTTTTAAAGGTATCAGCCCGTTGACGTCCGCGCCCGACACACCTGCAGCACAAAAGAAGCTCTTCTGTTTCGGATTCGGCTACACGGCGGGTTTTCTGGCCGGCCGGCTGATGGCCAGGGGCTGGCAGATCGCCGGCACGACGACCTCCGCCAAAAAGCGCGATCTTCTCAGGAAAAGCGGCGTCGAGGCCATGCTGTTCGACCGCACCCATCCCATCGCCAACCCGGAAAGGGCCTTTGCGGACGTGACGCACATGCTGTTCTCCGTGCCGCCGGATGCGGACGGCGACCCTGTGTTCAACATGCACGGCGCGGACATCGCGGCTTTGACCTCGCTGGAATGGGCGGGCTATCTTTCCACCACCGCCGTCTACGGCAATCAGGACGGCAACTGGGTGGATGAAACGACGCCGCCCGCGCCCGCCAGCAAACGCGGCAGCCAGCGCCTGAAAGCCGAAGAACAATGGCAGTCGCTGTATCTCAACGAAGGTTTGCCGCTGCATATCTTCCGCTGCGCCGGCATTTACGGGCCGGGCCGCAGCGCGCTCGACGTGGTGCGCGCGGGACAGGCGCGCTGCGTCGACAAGCCGGGGCATATGTTCAACCGCATTCATGTGGAGGATATCGCGCAAACGCTGCAGGCCTCCATCGCGCATCCCCGTCCCGGCGCGCTCTACAACCTCGCCGACGACGAGCCCTCGCCGAGCCACGCGGTGATCGGTTTTGCCTGCAACCTCATCGGCGCGGAAACGCCGCCGCTCGTGCCGTTCGAAAGCGCGGACATGGCGCCGATCGTGCGCAGCTTCTACAAGGACAACAAACGCGTGCGCAACGACATGATCAAGAACGAGCTCGGCGTGCAACTGCTCTATCCCGACTATCACAGCGGCCTCACGGCCTGCCTGGCCATCGAGCAGGAGACCTCGGACATGCTCAAACTTTCCGACACGCCGCCCGAAGCGGAGTAGTTTTATATAGTATGGCGAAATAATCCTTTATTATTAACATATTATTGATATAAAGCGCACGCGTGACGGGGTAAAAAAAGAATCGATTCTTGAAAAAAATAGGTTTTTCTAGAAATCCTGCGGACGCCCTGCCACACGCGCCCCCCATAAAAAAAACATAATATACTTTTGTTTTTCATAATAATAATAATATTACATTTTTATATCTATATATGTAATTATATTTCCAAAAAACCATAATACATATAATTTTTCTTGATTAAAATAATCTTAATAGCTAATACTACGTAAACCGCAAGGACATAACTCTGATCCACCAAAAGACCTCTTATCAGGAGATATAAAATGACAACAAACCCCGGCAACGAAGATTTCACCGGCTTCCGCTTTCTGGTAGACGCCAAGACGAACAGACAATACGCTCTGGAATTCCAAGACGGCGCACCGACCCCGCCCTTGCACACCCATAACGGCGCGAAATTGACGCCGAACGAAACGATCGTCGCGTTCGACGACGCGCAGACCGTGACCACTTTCGGCGACCGCGCCACAATCACGACCGATGTGTACCAGATTACCGACGAAAGCGACGCTACCGGCGCCCACTACGATATCCACATCGCCGCCGTGACCTACAAGGTTGTCAACGCCCCCGACGGCACGCTCGCTTTGGAACTCACCCCCGAATCCAAGCAGAACCTGATGGACGAAGGCTTCAACAGCTTCAAGGTGCCGACGCGCATCGAAGACGTCGGCACGCCCGTCGCGGGCGAGCCCGGCAAGTTCCACATTTCGCTGCCGCCGCAACACAAAAACGGCATCGCGGATGCCGCGCGCAAAGCACACAAGCAGCCCTCGACGCGTGAACTCGTCGAAGTCAGAAAACCCCGCCGCCCGCGCAAGGAATTCGACGCCGCCGCGCAGCGCAACTTCAAGATCAGCGACAGCCAGATCGAACAGGCCTTCGCCAAATACTGCCAGGACCTGACGGAACTGGCGCGCCAGGGCAAGCTCGACCCGATCGTCGGCCGCGATCAGGAAACCGATCAGGCCCTCAAAGTCCTGACCCGCCGCAAACAGTCGAGCCTGTGCTTCACGGGCGAAGCCGGCGTCGGCAAAAGCGCCATGTTCTCGGGCATCGCCCAGCGAATCGTCGCCGAAGCCGACACGGGCAAGCTGCCGATCAGCCTGGAAGGCGCGCGCGTCATCCAGCTCGACCTGCAGTCCATGAACGCCGGCGCCCGCTACCGCGGCGACTTCGAAGAGCGCATCAAGCCGCTGATCGACGGTCTCGCGGAACGCGAAGGCACCTTCAAAGGCCAGAAGATCATCCTCGCCATCGACGAAATCCACTCGCAGCTGACGGCCGGCAAGGCCGAAGGCGGCTCCGACGCGGCGAACATGATGAAGCCGTTCCTCACCGCCAAGGGCGTGTCCGTCATGGGCACGACGACGGACAAGGAATACCGCAAGTTCATCGAAAAAGATCCGGCCCTCTCGAGCCGCTTCGAAAAAATGCGCCTCGAACAACCCGATGAGGACACGACGCTGACCATTCTCAAGCGCCTGTGGCCGCTGACTGAAGAGCACAACGGCCTGACCGAAAAGCTCGCGGACGACGACTTCAAATACCTCATCACCATGACGAACCGCTACGCGCCGCAGGAAGCCCAGCCGCGCAAGGGTGAAAAGGCCATGAACATGGCCGCCACCTCGGCGGAATTCGAGGGCCGCACCGCCATCACGCGCAAAGACATCATCTCCGCCGTCTCGCAGATGTCCGGCCTGTCGGTCGAATTCCTGTCGCAAAGCGACGCCCAGCACTTCGTCGAACTCAAGCAAAGACTGCCGCAGGAAGTCTTGGGTCAGCCCGACCTCAAGCACATCACCAGCGGCCTGGTCGGCGCGCGCGGCGGCCTCGCCAACCCGAAACAGCCCTGGGGCTGCTTCGTGCTGCAAGGCCCGACCGGTACCGGCAAGACGGAAACCGCCAAGGCGCTCGCCCGCTACCTGTTCGGCACGGAAGACGCGCTGATCACGGTCAACATGGCCGAGTACAGCGAGAAGCATTCCATCGCCCGTCTGATCGGCGCGCCTCCGGGCTACGTCGGCTTTGAAGACGCGGAGCCGGTGTTCGAAAAGGTCCGCCAGCGCCCCTACTCGATTCTCCTGCTGGACGAAATCGAAAAGGCGCACCCGGACGTGTTCAACATCCTGCTGCCGATCCTCGAAGACGGCAAGACCAAGGACAACCACGAGAACATCATCATGTTCAACAACGTCATCATCCTGATGACGACCAACGCCGGCGCGGCCGACGCCATGAATCTGATCGAAACAGGCGGCGCAACCGGCATGGGCTTTGATGATAACGTGCAGTCTCCGGCAGAGATGAAGCAGAAGCTCGAGAAGATCTACGAGAAGTCCCGCCAGAAGGCTAACGGCGGCCCGTTCGCGCCGGAAATGATCAACCGCATCAACATGCTCGGCGGCTTCGTCACCTACATCCCGCTGGCGCAGGAAGTCGTTGCCAAGATCGCCAACAAGCAGATCAAGGACATCAGCAAGCGCCTCAGCAACGCCGACGGCCAGAACCTGCCGGGCGTGACGCTGTCGGTCACGGAAAAGGTGATGGATGAAATGTGCAAGCTGGGCTACAACCCCGCGATGGGCGCCCGCCCGATGCAGAAGGTCATCCGCGAGAAGATCATCAACCCGCTGACCGAATGGCTCATGATCAACCGCGAACAGGTCGAAAAGGCCGCGAAAGGCGGCGACGTGAAACTGGTCATCAACTCGCTCGCGCTGGACGACATGGATAGCTACGTCGTTCCGCCGACGATCGAGAAGGCGACCCCGACCGCCAACGACAACGCCACCACGGCGAAGATCACCGACACGCCGAAGCGCCGCCGCATAAAAAATGCGTCGCACGGCAAAGGCCCCTCGGCTTAAATCGCCGAGGGTTCACACCCGCTTTAAAAGAGACCCGGCTTTAAAAGGCCGGGTCTTTTTTTAAAACCTGGCCACCATCGTGCCGATTGACTGGAACAATCCTTTGAGATCGCTGCCGACGGCAAACACGATCACGGAAATGGCGACGGCGATACCGCCGACGATCAGGCTGTATTCGATAGCCGTCGTCGCGCGCCTGTCCTGCAACAACAAGAGCAATTTACGCATGGCCGCCCCCTTCATCTTCACCTTAACATTAATCCGGTTATTTATGCCTTAATTTATGTGAAATACTATGTAAATAACTGACTTGTCGCCCTTTTGCGCCGTTTGCTCTATATTCTTGCTTTGTATTTCTGTCAGTAGAATCAATGAGGAAAGCCAAAATCCATGACACAGGTCCAGAAGAAAGAGACTTACGTTCCCAAGGCGCAGGATTTCCCGTCGCTGAACTTCGACCTCGGCGACATGGCGGACGCCCTGCGCGAAACGGTGCGCGATTTCGCGCAGAACGAGATCGCCCCGCGCGCGGCGCAGATCGACCACGACAACGCCTTCCCCAACGAGCTGTGGCCGGAGATGGGCCGGCTTGGCCTGCTCGGCCTCACTGCCGACCCCGCATACGGCGGCACCGGCATGGGCTATATCGAGCACATCGTGGCGATGGAGGAAATCTCCCGCGCAAGCGCGAGCGTCGGCTTGTCCTACGGCGCCTTTTCCAACCTCTGCATCAACCAGATCAACCTCAACGGCTCGGCGGAACAAAAGAAAAAATACCTGCCCGGCCTGTGCGCCGGCACCAGGATCGGCGCGCTCGCCATGAGCGAGCCGGGCGCGGGCTCCGACGTCGTTTCAATGAAGCTCAAAGCCGAAAAGAAGGGCGACCGCTATATCCTCAACGGCACCAAGATGTGGATCACCAACGGCCCCGACGCGCACACGCTGGTCGTCTACGCCAAGACCGACCCCGCCGCCGGCTCCAAAGGCATCACCGCCTTTCTGGTGGAAAGTTCATTCAAGGGCTTCTCGACCGCGCAAAAGCTCGACAAGCTCGGCATGCGCGGCTCCAACACCTGCGAACTGGTATTTGATAATTGCGAAGTGCCGGAAGAAAACGTGCTCGGCGAGGTCGGCAAGGGCGTGCGCGTGCTGATGAGCGGGCTTGATTACGAGCGCGCGGTGCTGTCCGGCGGGCCGCTCGGCATCATGCAGTCCTGCCTTGATCTCGTGCTGCCCTATTTGCACGAGCGCCGGCAGTTCGGGCAAAGCATCGGCGAATTCCAGCTGATGCAGGGCAAGCTCGCCGACATGTACGTGATGATGAACACCGCGCGCGCTTACGTTTATGCGGTGGGCAAAGCCTGCGACCGCGGCGAAGTCACCCGCAAGGACGCGGCGGGGGCGATCCTCTATTCCGCGGAAAAAGCCACCGCGATGGCGCTCGACGCCATCCAGTGCCTCGGCGGCAACGGCTACACCAACGATTATCCGGCAGGCCGCCTGCTGCGCGACGCGAAGCTCTATGAAATCGGCGCCGGCACGTCAGAGATCAGGCGCATGCTGATCGGGCGGGAGCTGTTTAAAGAGACTGCTTAAGCTTGTCCGGCATGTCCAGCCAGATCGTTTCGCAGACCTTTTTCACGATGGCGGCGGCATCGAGCCCCGCCGCGGCATATTGCTTTTCCGCCGTGTCGTGATCGATAAAAGCGTCGGGCAGAACCATGGTGCGGACTTTCAGGCCGCGATCGAGCGCGCCGCCGTCGGATAAATGCTGCAGCACGAACGACCCGAAGCCGCCGACCGCGCCTTCCTCGATCGTGATCAGCACTTCGTGATTGTGCGCAAGATCGTTGACCAGCTGCGTGTCGAGCGGCTTGGCGAAGCGCGCATCGGCCACCGTCGCGCTCAAACCCAGCGCCGCCAGTTGCTCGGCCGCGTTCAAACATTCGGCCAGCCGCGCGCCGTAGCTCAACAGCGCGATCTTTTTGCCCGCGCGCACGATGCGGCCCTTGCCGACGGGCAGCACTTCGCCCCGCGCCTTCAGTTCCAGCCCCTGCCCGTTGCCGCGCGGATAACGCAGCGCGACCGGCCCGCCGTTGTAGGCGATCATCGTTGCCGTCATGTCCTGCAATTCCCGCTCGTCCGCCGCCGCCATCAGCACGAAGTTGGGCAGGCAGCCGAGATAGGCGACATCGAACGCCCCGGCATGGGTCGCGCCGTCGGCGCCGACCAGGCCGGCGCGGTCGATGGCGAATTTCACCGGCAGGTTCTGCAGCGCGACGTCATGCACCACCTGATCGTAGGCGCGCTGCAGGAACGTCGAATAAATCGCGCAGACCGGCTTGAAGCCTTCGGTCGCCAGCCCCGCCGCGAAGGTCACGGCGTGCTGCTCGGCGATGCCGACGTCGAACATGCGGCAGGGAAATTCCTTTTCGAACAGGTCCAGCCCCGTGCCCGCCGGCATGGCGGCGGTGACGGCGACGACCGTGCCGTCTGCGCGCGCCTCGGCCATCAGGCTCTCGGCGAAAACTTTGGTGTAGCTCGGCGGCGCGTTTTTCGGCTTCTTCTGCGCGCCGGTAATCACGTCGAATTTGGACACGCCGTGCATCTTGTCGGCGGCGTCTTCGGCGGGCGCGTAGCCCTTGCCTTTTTTCGTCACCACGTGGACGAGGATCGGCCCCTTGTGGATGCTGTCGCGCACGTTCTCCAGCACCGGCAAAAGATGCTCGAGGTTGTGCCCGTCGATCGGCCCGACGTAATAGAAGCCCAGTTCGCCGAACAGCGTGCCGCCCGTCCAGAAGCCGCGGGTATATTCCTCGGCCTTGCGCGCCGCCTCTTTGAGCGGCGGCGGCAGCTTGGCGACCGCCTTCTTGCCGATCTCGCGCATGCTGATGTAGGCCTTGCCGGAAATGAGGCGCGACAGATAGGCGCTCATCGCGCCGGTCGGCGGGGCGATCGACATGTCGTTGTCGTTCAAAATCACGATCAGGCGGTTTTTGAGATGCCCCGCGTTGTTCATCGCCTCGTAGGCCATGCCCGCGCTCATCGCCCCGTCGCCGATCACGGCGATAATTTTATTGTTTCCGCCGGTCAAGTCGCGCGCCACCGCCATGCCGAGACCCGCCGAAATGGAGGTCGAGCTGTGCGCCGCGCCGAACGGGTCGTATTCGCTCTCGGAGCGTTTGGTGAAACCGGACAGGCCGCCGCCCTGCCGCAGCGTACGGATGCGGTCTTTACGCCCCGTCAAAATTTTATGCGGATAGGCCTGATGGCCGACGTCCCAGATGAGCTTGTCGTCCGGCGTGTTGAACACGTAATGGAGCGCGGTGGTGAGCTCGACCACGCCGAGGCCCGCGCCCAGATGCCCGCCCGTGACCGCGACGGCGGCGATCATCTCCTGCCGCACTTCGTCCGCCACCTGCTGCAGCTCCTCTTTGTCGAGGCGGCGGAGGTCTTCCGGCGTGTTGATGTGCGCGAGCAGGGACAATTCAAGCTTCCTTTAAAGGCGGCGTTGCAAAACGTAGTAGGCGAGGTCTTTCAAGAGATCGACGCGCCCCTCGTCGAAGGCGCGCAGGTGGCCGACCGCCTGCTCCACCAGCATCTCGGCGCGGGTGCGCGCCTGTTCGCGGCCCATGGCGGTGACGAAGGTGGCTTTTTTGCCGTCCTGATTGGCGGGCTTGCCCATCTCCGCGGCGTTGCCCTCGGCGTCGAGCAGGTCGTCGGTGACCTGAAAGGCGAGGCCGAGATCATGCGCGTAGTTCCTGAGCGCCTGACGGTGCGCGGGATTGGCTTTGCCCAAAATCGCCCCCGCCTCGCAGCAGAAGGCGATCAGCTTGCCGGTCTTGAGGCGTTGCAGGCGGCTGATGGTGCCGACGTCGAATTCCTGTTTCTCGCCGATCATGTCGAGCATCTGCCCGCCGACCATGCCGTGCGGCCCGATGGCCGAAGCCAGCAGCGCCACCAGTTCGATGCGCACGCGCGGGTCTTCGTGCGTCTCGGCGTTGGCGATGATGTCGAAGGCCAGCGCCTGCAGCCCGTCGCCCGCGAGGATGGCCGTCGCCTCGCCGTAGGCCTTGTGCAGCGAAGGCTTGCCGCGGCGGGTGTCGGAATTGTCCATCGCCGGCAGGTCGTCGTGGACCAGGGAATAGCTGTGGATAAACTCGACCGCCGCCGCCACGCGCCGCGCGCGCGCCGCGTCCACGCCGAAGATTCTCGCCCCCTCCATCACCATGAACGGGCGCAGCCTTTTCCCGCCCGACAGCACCGCATAGCGCATGCCGTCAAACAACGGCGCCTCGGCCAGCTCCGTCCCCGGCAGCAGGCTGGCGATCGTTTTATTGACGCTGTCGCGGCAGGCCTCCATGGCCTGTTGCAGTTTCGGCGATGCTTCGCGTGGAGAGGGAGCCATGGTGAAAAAACTCTTTCAGTGTAAATGGTTGGAACGGGTCAAATAGAGGTGATTCTTTATAGCCCAAAGCATGTGAAAAAGTCATCTTTTTCGGGAATTTAAATTATGAAAAAATTATTGACTTTGCGCAATATGTAAATGATAATACTCCCAAATTTCATGCCTGATTCGCCCGAAAGGAGCAGCGCCCCGTGTTTGGATATAAAAGCAAAAGGCAGCGCCGTGCAGAACGCATACAAAACCTGCTGGCCGCCGCCCGCAACAACGACGTCGAAGGCGTGGAAAAATACTTTATGCACCGCCCCGTCGTCTTCGACGCCTGCCTCGAAGCCGCCAAGGCCGGCGCGGCGGCAGCCCTGGAGGCCCTGCTGCAAAAAAACAAGGGGTTCGACTTCTCCCCCAACGAACACCATATCAGCGATAGCGGCGGCGCCTGCCTCCTGATCGAAAAGGCGCGCCAGTTGCCCGATGCGGACGCGGCGGCCGCCCTGATGGCGGTGCTGCGCCGCGCCAACAAGACGACAGGTTACGGTCAGCAGCCCGCAACGAACTTCCTCGCGCCCAACATCTCTTTTGACGATCTGCAAAGTATTCTGGAAGAAGCGCCGCGCCAGTTCGACAACGCCCTGAAAAGCGTCGGGCTGCACGCCACCGACAAGCTCAAGTTCGTCCTCTCCTTCACGCCCAAGGACGGCAGCGGGCAGCAGGCGCTGGACAGCGCGCTGGTCACCGTCGCCGAAAGAGGGGATACGGACAAGGCCGCGCTGCTGCTCAAACACGGCGCGGACGCGAACTATGCCGCCGCGCGCGCGCTGCTCGGCGCGGCGCAGCGGGGACAGGTGGAGATGGCCGCGCTGCTGGTTCCCCATGTCGATCTCGCGCTCTACGGCATGGATATCGCCGCCAAGGTCGAGCCCGCCGATCCGGAAATGGCGCAGCTGATCACGCAACTGACGGAGGCCGCGCCGGAAGAGGGCGCCGCCGCGCAAACGGCGCGCGAAGCAAGGACGGATGCGGCGGACGGTCAAGCCGCGCCGGCCGCGGCCGCGCAAAGCGACACGCTCACGGAAACGCGCGCCCTGCCCGACGGCGGCCCGCTGACCTCCGTCTTCTGTTTCAGCGCGCAGCAGCAGCATAACATCGTGCGCACGCCGGACGGCGGCGTCGCCATGACGACCGTCGCTTTCAAAAACATCGACAAGGGCGTCATCGCCGTCATGAAAGAGAAATTCGGCGCCCGCGCGGCCAGGGCCGGACAGCCGGAACAAGCCGCCCCCGCGGACGACCAACCGGCGAAAGGCGTGGCGGCGCGCCTCAAAGGCACCGGCCTCACCTGACAAGGAAAATTCTCCATGTTCAACAGAAAAGCAAAAAAATTTGAAGCGCTCCGCCAGGCCATCGCCGCGGACGACCCCGCGCTGGCCGACATCGGATATTTCGGCGGAGACAAATGTTACGAGGCCGCGCACACCGCCATCCGCAACAACGCCCCGAAGGTTCTCGCCGCGCTGGTCAAAACCAAAAGCCGGGGCTTTAGCTCCGCGTTCGCTTTTGCGGACACCCGGGAAGATTCAAAACGCAACGCCCGCCGGCTGCTCGCGACCATTTCCGCCGCCGCCGATCCTCTGCGCCTGTGGACCATCCTGCACGAGGCCAACGCGGCGGCGCAGAACGAGGGGGTGCGGCTGGCCGACAGGGATTTCCTGACGCGCGCCGCACCGGCCGATTTCATACAGCAGCAGCTGGAGCGCGACCCGCTTCTCTTCAAGAGCTGCGTGGAAAACATCGGTCTGGCGGAAACCGAAAAGCTGAAATTCATCCTCACCCTGACGCCCAAAACCGGGGATGCGCAAATTGCCCTGAGCGGCGCGCTGATCAAGACCGCGGGCGCGGGCGACGCTGAAAAGACCCGGCTTCTTCTCGACCACGGCGCGGACGCGCATTACGCGGGAGGCCTGGCGCTGACGCGCGCGGTTCAAAACGGACACACGCCGGTGGCCGCGATGATCCGCGCGGCGGCCGCAAAGGCCGCGCCGCCGCAAGCCGCAACGCCTGCGGCCGCGGCCGCCGCGGCGCTGGTCGAAAATGAAGCCCTGCCCGGCGGCGGCACGCTGACGACGGTCTTCAACTTCCGCACCCGGCAGCAGCATAACGTGCTGGCCACGCCGGACGGCACGAAGCTGATGACGACCGTCAGCTTCAAAGATATCGACAAGGACGTCATCGCCGCCGCGCAGAAAAGATATGAAGAACAGGGCCGGCAAGGCGCCGCAGACGGCCTGGCCGCGAAAAGCATCGTGAAAAAACTCAAAGGCGCAGGGCTGGCCTGACCCAAAAGGAGATTGCATTATGTTCGGAAGAAAGAAAAAACTGCTCGAAGCCGCGCGCAACAACGACGCCGCGGGCGTGGACACATACTTCAGGCGGGGCAGCAGCTGCTATGAAGCCTGCCTCGAGGCCGTCGCGCACAACGCACCGGACGCACTGGAGAAGCTGCTGACAAAAAACAACGGCTATTACTTCTTCGATTCCTGGAGCCAAAATCAGGAGCTCGGCAAAGCGCTGTGGAAGGCGATGGAAGATGCGGGATCGCCGGACAGCCTTTTTCTGGCCGCCTATGCCTCGAACGGAGACAACATGTGGAGCTGCCTCGAGGAAAAGAACTTCATGACGAAAGGCGCGCCGCTCGACGTCATCCGCGCCGTTCTTGAAAAAGACCCTTCCCTGTTCGAAACCGGCGTCAACAATATCGGCCTGCTTGACACCGCCAAGCTGAAATTCGTCCTCACTTTCACGCCGAAAGACGGCAGCGCGCAGCAGGTCTTGAACGCGGCGCTGATCTCCGCCGCCGAAAAAGGCGATGCCGGTAAAGTTGCGGTCCTGCTGCAATACAACGCCGACCCCGACTATGCCGGCGGACGGGCGCTGGCCCGCGCGGCGGAAAAGGGCTACGACCGCACGGTCGGCTTGCTGCTGCCGCTGGTCAATCTCGCGGATCACGGCAAAGACATTATCACGCAGCTGGAGCTCAAGGGCGCGAACCCGCGGATCATCGCCACGCTTGACAGCGCCACCCGTGACGCGCTGAAGAAAAACCCGTGCCGGACGGCGGCGGCGGAGACGCCCGCCGGGACGGACAGCGCGGAAAATTACGCGCGTCTCGACGGCCATACGCTCGCCGAAATACAAATCCTGCCCAATAACGCGACGCTGACCACCCTCTTCAACTTCGCCACGGGACAGCAGCAAATCATTCTCACCGATGCGCAAAACAACGCGTCCGCGCCGGTCGTCGTGCCCTTCAGGGACATCGATGAAAAACTTCTGGCCGCCTTGCGGGAAAAATTCGACGCGCTGGCGGTTTCAGCGGCGGCGGCCCCGCAGCAAGAGGCCGCCGCGAACGAAAGCCCGAACGGCAAAAACAAGCTGGCGTCTTCCGGCGTCGCCGCGCGGCTTAAAAAAGCGGGGCTTTAATCGGAAACGGGGAATGCCTCGGTTTTGGCGCTGCCGTCGGCGGCCAGCGTGATCTTTTCGATGCGCGTTTGCGCCTCTTTCAGCTTGTCCTCGCAGAGCTTCTTCAGGGCCATGCCGCGCTCGTAAGAGGTGATGGAGGCGTTGAGATCCGCGCCGCCCGATTCCAGCTGGCGGACGATTTTTTCCAGCTCGGATAAAGCCGCTTCAAACGTCAGGCTTTCATGTTCTTTTTTTACGGCGGTCATAAAAAACCTTCTCCTAAAGCATGAATTTGAAAACGGCGAGGCCGGCCAGCACGCGGTAAACGGCAAAGGGCATGAAGCCGCCCTGCCGGACCCAGCGCATCAGCAGCGCGACCGAAACATAAGCGACGACGAACGACACCGCAAACCCCTCGCCCATCATCGCCCACTGCGCGTGGGAGAGATGCGAGGTGCCGATGGCGTTGCGCCCGTGGCCGAGCAGCGATTTGAGCAGCGTATAAAACACCGCCGCCGCCATCGTCGGCATGGACAGGAAAAACGAAAATTCCAGCGCCGCCGCGCGCGACAGGCCGACCAGCTGCCCGCCCGCGATGGTCGACATCGAGCGCGAGGTGCCGGGAAAAACTGCCGAGAAAATCTGGCAAAAGCCGATGAAAGCCGCCTGAAAAACCGTCATGTTCTCCATGTGCCATGTGTTGATGGTGCTGTTCCCGGCGCTTTCGCCGGCCTTTTCGGCCTTCGCCTTCATCAGATCCACCGCGCCCATGATGACGCCGCCGACAATCAGCGACCAGGCCATCACCCGCGGATCGGCGAGATTGTGGCCGATCACCTTGATCAGCAGCAGCGACGGAATGGCGGTGATGACGAAGGCCAGCATGATCAGCGTGAAAGGATGACGCAATTTGTCCTTGGTCGAAAAGAAGCTTTTCAAAAACGTCATGATGCGCGGCCAGAAGTAGACCGGCAGGCATAAAATCGCGCCGAGCTGGATGACGATGGAATACATCTTCCAGTAGCCGCTTTGCAGCGAAACTCCGAGGATTTTTTCAGCGAGACGCAGGTGCGCGGTCGAGCTGACGGGCAAAAACTCCGTAACGCCTTCGACGACGCCGAGCAGACCCGATAAGGTATAGCCGTGCAGCTGCATGTTTCAGGCGCTTTTTACGGCCGGCTCGCCGTCGACGAGGCCGAGGTTCATCTCCAGCGCGCCGCAGAGCATCTGCCCGAGCGTGATGTGCATCTCCTGAATGCGCGCCGTGGTGGTCGAGGGGACATTGAGCAGGATGTCGCAATGTTCGGCCATCGGGCCGCCGGTCTTGCCGGTGAAGCCGGCGGTGACGATGCCCAGCTTCTTGGCTTCGATGAGCGCGTTGATGACGTTCTGGCTCTTGCCCGAGGTGCTGATGCCGATGGCAAGGTCGCCCCTTTTGCCCAGCGCCGCGACCTGACGCGCAAACAGATGCTCGAAGCCGAAGTCGTTGCCGATGGCGGTGAGCGAGGAGGTGTCGGTGGTCAGCGCGATCGCGGCGATCGGCGCGCGGTCGGTCTTGTAGCGCACGGTCAGCTCGGTCGCGAGGTGCTGCGCGTCGCCGGCGCTGCCGCCGTTGCCGAAGAACAAAACCTTGCCGCCCGCCTTGATGGTGGCGGAGGCGGCGAGCAGCAGCTCCTCGAACGGCTCGAGCAGCGCCTCATGCGTCGCCTTTTGCACGGCATGGTGCTCGGCAAATTCGGACTCCCAGAATTTCTTGCAGAGAAAGGTCATTTTTTCCGCTCCTTGTTATACGCGTATTGCGCGTGGGTCAAAGCGAAGCCGACGATCACCTTATAGTCCGCCGCCCCGTGGCTGTTGTGCGGCAGGGGGATCTTGATGGCGTGGTCTTCGGTGTTTTCGCCGTTTTCGTTACTATCGAAATCAACGGTCGTGGTGAAGGCCTGCCGCTGCAAAATCTCGTTGGCTGGCGACAGCACGGCGATAAAATATGGAAATACCTGCTTTTTCAGGTGCGCGCCCGCAGGGCCCTTTTGCGCCACGAACGGCACCTTGAGGTCGACTTCCACGGCGTTCTTCTTCTTATCGAAGCTGCAGGAGCCGCGGTAGCCGTTGATGCTGCCGCGCACGACGACGTTTTTCTCGCCCGCGCCGAGAACGGGATTGGCGGCAAGATAGGTGACGGTGTCGGTATTATCGATAAAACCGGTGGCCGGACAAATGCCCGTTGGCGGAAGCTTGTGGGCGCAGCCCGAAAGCATCAGGGCGAATAAAAGACCGCAGGCCAGATACGGCAGAAGGTACTTGCGCATGGGAAACCTCGATTCCAGAGCCAGCAGGATACCCCGCATAAGGCCCAAGGTCTAGACCCTAGACTCAAGACGGCTTGCGCATGTATATTTCCCTATATATATTCCCTTCATGGCAACACCCAAAATGGTAAAAACGAAGCCTGGCCTTAAAATCATCCTCGCCAGCCCGCGCGGCTTCTGCGCGGGGGTGGACCGCGCCATCGAGATCGTCGAGCGGGCGCTCGCCAGGTTCGGCGCGCCGGTCTACGTGCGCCACGAGATCGTCCACAACAAGGCGGTGCTGGAGGACCTGAAATCCAAAGGCGCGGTGTTCGTCGCCGACCTTGACGAGGTTCCCGAAAACCGCCCCGTGGTCTTTTCCGCCCACGGCGTGCCGAAAGCCGTGCCCGCCGCGGCGCAACAGCGCAACATGATCTACGTCGACGCCACCTGCCCGCTGGTCAGCAAGGTGCATCACGAGGCGGAGGCGCTGCAACGCAACGGCAAGCAGATCATCCTCATCGGCCATGCGGGCCACCCCGAGGTCGTCGGCACGATGGGCCAGCTCCCCGCAGGCGACATTCTGCTGGTCGAGAAGATCGAGGACGTGGCGGAGATCAAGGTGCGCGACGCGCAAAGCCTCGCCTATCTGACGCAGACGACGCTCTCCGTCGACGACACCAAGCATATCGTCCGGGCCTTGAAAGCCCGCTTCCCCGCCATCTTCGCGCCGCAGAAGGAGGACATCTGCTACGCCACCACCAACCGGCAGGCGGCGGTGAAGGCGATCGCGCCGCGCGTCGAGGCCCTGGTCGTCATCGGCTCGAAAAACTCCTCCAACTCCAACCGCCTGGTCGAAGTGGCGCAGGCCCACGGCTGCCCCGACGCTTTTCTGGTCGACTGCGCCGCCGACATCGACTGGAAAAAGCTCAAAAACATCCGCACCCTGGGCCTGACCGCGGGCGCCTCCGCGCCGGAACGGCTGGTGCAGGAGGTGATCGAGGCGGCGCGCGGCTATTTCGAGGTCGAGACGGAAACCGCAACGACCGCCGACGAGCGGGTCGTTTTCAACATCCCGCGCATGCTGGCGGGATAATGGCCGTTTTCACCCACATCACGCAAGAGCAGGCGGCGGAGCACCTCGCCGCCTTCGACATCGGCGCCGTGACGGCGCTGGAGCCGATCAGCGCGGGCGTCGAGAACACCAACTACAAACTCGCGACGTCGGCGGGCAATTACATTCTGACGCTGGTCGAAAAGCGCACCCGCGCGGAAGACCTGCCGTTTATCGTCGCCTTCATGGCGCATTTGCAAAAGCGCGACATTCCCTGTCCCGCCGTCATCGCGGATAAGACCGGCCGCGCCATCGTGCCGCTGGCCGGCCGCCCCGCGGTCATCACGGATTTTCTCGCCGGCGCGGCAGCGAAGGAACTGACGCCAGCGCACGCCGGCGCGGCGGGCGCGCTGCTGGCGAAAATGCACAACGCGGCGGCGGATTTCAAACCGCGGCGCGAAAACCCCGTCGCGCTGCCGGCCTGGAAAAAGCTGATCGGCGATTGCGCCGCCGCGCCGGTTTTTGCGGAGCTGCAGGAAGAACTGGCCTTTCTTGCAAACAACCGCCCGTGGGGCCTGCCCGCCGGCGCGGTGCATGCGGATTTGTTTCCCGACAACGCGTTTTTCCAAGAGGAAAAAATCTCCGGCGTTTTCGATTTTTATTTTTCCTGCACCGACGCCTTCGCCTACGATTTCATGGCGACGCTCGACGCCTGGTGCTTTGACAATGGCGTTTTCGCGCCCGCACGGGCGCGGGCGTTCGCCGCCGCCTATCAGGCGCTGCGCCCGCTCTCGGGAGAGGAAAAAAAATCCCTGCCCTATTTCGGCCGCGCCGCCGCCCTGCGTATCGTCGCCACGCGGCTCTACGACCAACTGCATCCCGCCCACGGCGCGCATATCGCGCCGCACGATCCTTACGAGCATGTGCGGATTTTGCAGTTTCACCAGACGGAAAAATTCTCATGTTGAAGACGGTCGACCTTTTCACCGACGGCGCCTGCTCGGGCAATCCCGGCCCCGGCGGCTGGGGGGCGATTTTGCGCTACGGCGCGCATGAAAAAGAGTTCAGCGGCGGCGCGGCTGATACCACCAACAACCGCATGGAGCTGACCGCGGTGATCGAAGGCCTCGCGGCGTTGAAATCGCCCTGCGCCGTCACCGTCCATACCGACAGCAAATACGTCATGGACGGCGTGACCAAATACCTCGCCCGCTGGAAGGAAAAAGGCTGGAAAACCGCCGACCGCAAACCGGTCAAAAACCCCGATCTGTGGCAAACGCTCGACGCCGCGCTGCAAAAGCACCGGGTCAGGTGGATCTGGGTCAAGGGCCATAACGGCCACCCCGAGAACGAGCGCGCCGACGCGCTCGCCCGCGCCGGAATTCCGCCCGCCTAAAGCCCGAAGCCGCCGCACGCCTTCTTCCGTTGCGCAAAGGTCAGCGTGTCTTTCGCGCGGTCATGGGCCACGCCCTTGTGGCCTTGCGCCAGCAGCTCTTTCTGCCGCGCAAGATCGCTCGTCGAAACGTCTTCCTGTTTTTTCGCGGCGGTGTTGAAGGCGGCTTTCAGGTCGGGGATATGCCCGTGCAGGTTATACAGCACGCTGTTGTCGGCGGGGTCGGTGCCGAGGCTTTCGATATGCAGCCCCTCCTTGAGAAAGACCGACCAGCTGAAAGCGTTTTCCACCGCCACTTCCGCGAGCGCTTCCGTCCGCCCGTTTTGCGCCGCCTGTCCGAGCCAGTGCCGCACCATGACGTCCATCAGCTTGTTGCCCCGATAGGCGGGATCGACGACCACCCCCTCCAGCACGGTGAGCTGTTCGGGCTGTGCGGATATGGCCATGTCCGTCATGCCGCTGGCGGGATGCGCCGCCGAAGGATTGAAAACGATGCTCTGGGCGACCAGCTTCCCGTCCGCGACGACGCCGATCACCGCGCCGCCGTGCGCAAAATGGCGGGTGAAAAAACCCCTGTCTTTTTGCAAAAGGTAATGCTGCTCGTCGGCGGCGAGGCTTTTGAAGGCGGCCTCCTGCAGCGCGAGGATCTGCTCCATGTGCGCAGCGGTGAGCGCGACCAGCGCGAATTGGCCGCCGCTTTTCTTCAAAAGTCCGGTCTCGTGGACGGTGGTTTCTTTGATATCGATTTCGGTTGTCATTTGTCAGGCGCCTTAAGTTGGGGAAATACGCCGCGGACTCTGCTTTTATCCCTTAAAGGATAAAATGTCGGGCGGTTTGGGGCTATGCCTGAAAAGAAACGAGGATGCGCGCCCGGCGGCTAGTCTATAGCCGCGCCGGTACGTCGGGAAATGCGGGCGGAAAGACCCGCGGATATGTTTTGCGCGTTGATCATGTTTTCAAGTGTCCATCGATTCTGCGATTCCGTCAAGCGATTTGGCGTTAATGATTGTAAACCGGCGTGTTGCTGCCTTTAAACCCGCTGATAAAATCGCCCCTGCCCGACGACCAGCGGTTCAGCATGTCGGCGAAGGAGTTGCCGGGCGGCACGAGGGACTGCGCCGTCTCCGGCACGAACTGCGGCAGGGTAAAGCCCTGCACCGCGCCCATATAGTCGTGCCACAGTTCCGCGGGATACATGCCGCCGGTCACATAGCGCATCGGCGTGTTGTCGTCGTTGCCCATCCAGACGCCGGTGACGAACTTGTCGGTATAGCCGACGAACCACGCGTCGCGGAAATCCTGCGACGTGCCGGTTTTGCCTGCGGCCGTCACGCCGGGGATCGCCGCGCGCACCCCCGTGCCGCCGGGGGCGACCACGCCCTGCAGCATGCCGTCGAGCGCGGCGATGTTGTCCGGCTGGAAGGTCTGCGCGCGCACCGGCGGCTGGCGCTGGTAGAGGAGGTTTCCGGCGCTGTCGGTGATCGAGAGGACGGCATAAGGCCAGGTTTCCTTGCCGCCGGAAGCGAAGGCGGCATAGGCGTTGGTCAACTCCAGCAAGTCCACGCTATCCGCGCCGAGCGCCGCCGACAGCTGCGGCTTGGGCAGATGGGTGAAGCCGGCGCGCCGCGCGACGTTGATGAACCGGCCGACGCCGATAGCGCGCAAGAGGCGCACCGTCGCGGTGTTGAGCGATTTTTGCAAAGCTTCGGCGAGCGTGACGGTGCCGTATTTTTCGCCGTCATAGTTCCCGGGATGGTAGTCGCCGCTCTTGATCGGCGCGGCGCTGATGGTGCTGTCCGGCGTATAGCCCGCCTCGAGCGCGGCGAGGTACACGAACGGCTTGACGGTCGAGCCGGGCTGGCGCAGGGCCTGCGTCGCGCGGTTGTACTGGCTTTTGGTGTAGCTGCGCCCGCCGATCATGGCGAGGATCGCGCCGGCGGGCGATTCCGTCACCAGCGCCATTTGCGTGACGTGGCGGCTTTGGGGGATCTGCTCGAAAATCCGCTCGGCCTTGGCTTCGGCCATCAGCTGCAGTTGCGGGCTGAGCGTCGTCTTGACGGTGAGGTCGTTGGTCGTCGAGGAGGTAAAGCCGTCGATCTGGCTCAAAATCCAGTCGGCGAAATAATGATTGAGACTGCCGGCGGTGGAAAGATGCACCGGCAGCCGCGCGTCCTGATAGGCCGCGCGCGCGGCGGCGGGCGTGATGTAGCCCGCCGCGACCATCTCGTGCAGCACCATGTGCGTGCGCCCGAGCGAGCGTTTCGGGTGGAGCGTGGGCGAATAATGTTCCGGCGCGCGCAGCAGCCCCGCGAGCAGCGCCGACTGGAAGAGATCGAGCTGCGCTGCCGGCTTGTTGAAATAGGTCTCCGCCGCCGCGTCGACGCCATAGGCGCCGCCGCCGAAATAGACGCGGTTGAGATAGGCCATCAAAATCTGGTCCTTGCTGTACTTGTGCGTCAGCTCGAGCGCGATGATCGCCTCCTGCGCCTTGCGGCGCAGCGTCTTGTCGGGGGTGAGGAAGAGGTTCTTCGCCAGCTGCTGGGTGATGGTGGAGGCGCCCTCGACCCAGCGCCCGTGGCGCACGTTCACCAGCGCGGCGCGCAAAATCGCCAGCGGCTCGATGCCGTAATCGGAATAGAAATCGCGGTTCTCGACCGACAACACCGCGTGCACCAGATCGGGCGGCACGTCGGCGATGGACAGGATGCGCCCCTGCAGGCCGCCGTAGCGCGCGATCGGCGTGCCGTCGTCGGCGAGGATGACGACGCTCGGGCGGGTGTTGATCGGCTTGGCGTTGCCGAGACTCGGCAGGCCGTGGAACAGATACCAGCCGAGGCCGCCGGCGAAGATCGCCGCAACGGCGAGCAGCAGCTTGAGGCGGCCGTTTTTCCTGCGCGGCCGCCTTGTGCGGGAGGTTTTGCTTGTGCCCGCGCCGCCGCGCTTGCGCCCGCCGGTCTTTTTGGATGTCCGCTTCGGTTTTTTGGGAGCCATCTACCCTCGCAGCCCGTTAATCCTTGTGCCCGCGCACGGGCACGGGCGGCCTGCCGGCGCCGCTCCGGCCGCCTTCATTATAGGGAGTCCTGCCGCGTAAATAAAGACTGCGCCGCCGCTTCAGGCGCCATATTCTGCCGCGCGCGCCGGAGAAATACCGCACGGCGCGCTCCAGCAAAATATTATGCGGCGCGCTCCAGCGCGACGGCCGTCGCCTCGCCGCCGCCGATGCACAGCGACGCGACGCCTTTTTTGAGGCCACGCTTCTCCATCGCGGCGAGCAGCGTGACGATGATGCGCGCGCCCGAGCAGCCGATCGGGTGGCCGAGGGCGCAGGCGCCGCCGTTGACGTTGACTTTGTCATGCGGCAGACCCAGCTCGCGCATCGCGGCGAGCGTCACCACGGCGAAGGCCTCGTTGATCTCGAACAATTCGACGTCCTTCATCGTCCAGCCCGCTTTTTCGACGACCTTCCTGGTCGCGCCGATGGGCGCGATGGTGAATTCCGCGGGTTTTTGCGCGTGGGTCGCGTGGGCGCGGATCGCGGCAATGATTCTGAGGCCGCGCTTGTCGGCTTCGGACTTGCGCATCAGCAGCAGGGCCGCCGCGCCGTCGGAGATCGAGCTCGAGGTCGCCGCCGTCACCGTGCCGTCGGGCGTGAAAGCGGGCTTGAGCTGCGGGATCTTGTCGGGCTTGGCGCGGCTCGGGCCTTCGTCGTCGGCGACGACGGTGTCGCCCTTTTTGCTTTTGAGCGTCAGCGGCACGATTTCGGGCTTGAAGTCGCCGTCCTTGATCGCGCGCGTGGCGCGCTCCAGAGAGGCGAGCGCGAACTTGTCCTGATCGTCGCGGGTGATTTGCAGCTTGTGCGCCGTTTCGTCGGCGAAAACGCCCATCGCCTGACCTTTGTCGTAGGCGTCTTCCAGCCCGTCGAGGAACATGTGGTCGTAGACCCTGCCGTGGCCCATGCGGTAGCCGCCGCGCGCCTTGTCGAGCAGGTAGGGCGCATTGGTCATGCTTTCCATGCCGCCGGCGATGGTGAGAGTGGTGGAGCCCGCGAGGATCTGGTCGTGGCCGATCATCACCGCGCGCATGCCCGAGCCGCAGACCTTGTTGACCGTGGTCGCGCCCGTGGCGTCCGGCAGACCGGCGCCGAGCGCGGCCTGACGCGCGGGCGCCTGACCGAGGCCGGCGGGCAGCACGCAGCCCATGATCACGTCGTCGACGTCGCCGGCGTTGAGGCCGCCGCGCTTCAGGGTTTCGGCAATCGCCGCGGAGCCGAGCTGGACGGCCGTGAAGCCGGACAGCTCGCCCTGAAACGCGCCCATGGGCGTGCGGGCCATGCTGACGATAACGACGGGATCATTGTTACTCATAATACACCTCTTTGAAAAATACCGATTTTTGTTGCGCTGCGATAAACTTAGGCCTGCGGCTGCCAAAGGACAACAGAAAAAGGGTGTCCATCAGGGCTTTATTTACTATAATAAGGTCATTGTTCGCTCATGTGAGGAGGGCCAATGCGGCAGGTTAAAATCATCATCGAACGGCAAATAGACATGGACGGGCCGGAGGACGTCTGGCTCGCCACCGCGGAGGAGCTGCCGGGCTTCACCGCCGAATCCAAAGACAAGGACGAAATTTTCGACCTCGCGCGCCGGCTGGCGTTCGCGTTTCTGCAGCTCGACGGCGAGGCCGCCGGAGACCGGATCGCCTTCGATTTCGAGGTGCGCGCATGAGCCGCGGGCAGCCTTAAAAAAATATACGCGCATCAAAAAAGAAGAGGCGCCCCCTTGCGGGAGCGCCTCTCTTTTAAGTCTCAACAAGTTTGTTGATCAGACGTCCGGATTAGAACTGGATGTCGGTGCCCAACGTGACTTGTTCGAACTTGGTGTTGGTGGCAGCTCTGTACTGACCCCAATCGACCGCACCGCGGAACGTCATGCCGGGGCCGAACGTGTAGCCGCCGCCGAGAGCGTAACGGTGAACGGTGGTGTTGGAAGCCGCACCGGTCAGGCCGTTATCAAACTTCTCGTGGAAGTAGCTGATACCGGCATGGTACGGGCCGTTGTCGTAACCAGCACCGACGTCATAGATCGACGTGTCGTAGCTGTTCGCACCGTTGCTCGAGATGCCGTTGTTGGAGTGCTTGTACGCACCGCCGAGGCTGAAGCCCTGCATGGCGACGTTAGCGCCAAAGTTGTAGGTCTTCAGAGCGGCAGAACCGACGAGACCCGCAGCAGTGGTGTTCTCGTCATACGCATAGGAGTAACCTGCGCCGAGGCTGATCGCGGTGCCTTGGAACTGGCCATCCCAACGGGCGGCGAGTTCCCAAGGATTTTTGAACGTCCTGGTGAGCAGAACGCCAGCGGTGTCCGTTTGCAACGGGGCACCAACGCTGCTGCCGATAAAGGACGTGCCCGGACGCGGAGCGTAGGACAGACCGGCCTGGAAGCCGTTGAATTTCGGCGTCAGGTAGGTCAGACGGTCGGTTTGGCGGAAGTCGGCTTGCTGGTAGTCAAGCACGACGCCGGCCAGAGCGGCGTTCCAAGCCGCCGTGGTGAGGTCTTGCACGTAAACGCGCATACCGTCGACGTTGCTGTCGGCCGAAGGAGCGGCGACTTGCAGCAGGTAGGCTGCGCCGTCTTCTTCACCGAAGTTGACGCGGCCCCAGCCGCCTTGACCGTAGATGTAGGCTTCGTCAACCACCGTGCCGTTCACCGCGTTTTGCGGGAACTGGTTGGAGGACATGGCGAGCATGTTGCCCGCCGTCAGAGCGCCGCCGTTGACGTTCACGCCGGCAGCGGCGTTGTCAGCAACGTACATTTGGTAGTGCGCGCCGACCGTCAGGCCGTTGTCGAGCGTGGTTTGACCGTTGACATGCACTTCGCTGTCGCGGGTGAATTCGTATTTGGCATACGTGTTGGTTGCCGTCGGGTGGTTGTTCGCATAGACGCCGTAGCCATCGAAATAGCCGCCGAGGTCCATCTTAAGCGCAGCGTGCGCGGACGTGGCCATAAATGCCACACCGACGAGCGCCGTGCTTGCAATAAGCAGTTTTTTCATTCTGTTTTCTCCGTTGGTGCCCCTTGTTGAATGCAGGGGCGTTTGTTGAAAGAAGTGCGGATACGGCCTGGATGACCGTTTTGCACGTTCCTGTAAAGGATTAGGGCGGTTTGTTGAAACGGTCAACTCGCCCGTGGGCTTTCCCCCGATAATAGGAGGCCACTGTTGCAGGAACAGCACAGTTTTGGTCTTTTTTTGCCATAACAAGAAAAATTAATCTAGCCATAACGTCAGGCCAAACCCCCGCCGCGCCTTTAAAAGTACCCCTTTTAGAAATGCCCCGTTTAAAAATGATGGTCGTCATGCTAATCAGTGGTATTCTCGAACATCTTTCAAAGGGATACTAAATAATGCAGCGTGCACCTCGTCTTTTCGCCCTCTTGTGCGGCCTTGGCCTGATGGCCGGCCTTTCCGCCTGCGCGCCCGGCGCGATCCAGACGCAGGCGAGCTACCCGACCCGCGCGCGCGGCACCGACAATATTCAATATACCGACCAGCCGCGCACCACGATCTTCGGCAAAGGCGAGAGCCTCGGCAGCATGCTGTTCTCCAGCGGCAACAAGAACGCTTCGAAGAGCGGCATCGGCGTCAACAGCTACCTGTGGCGCGCCTCGCTCGACACCATCGCCTTTATGCCGGTCTCCTCGGCCGACCCGTTCGGCGGCACGATCCTCACCGACTGGTATGAAGATCCGTCGCATCCGGGCGAGCGCTTCAAGGTCGACATCTATATATTAGACCGGCAACTGCGCGCCGACGGCGTGCGCGTTTCCGTATTCCATCAAAAAATGGTCAAGAACCAGTGGCGCAACGAAAAAGTCAGCTCGGACATGGCGGGCAATATCGAAAACGCCATTCTCACCCGCGCGCGGTCTTTGCGCGTGACCGACATGTCTTTGCCGCAATAAGGCAACAGAATGGCGGGGCAGGACAGATACAACGTCAAGGAAACGGAAGCCCGCTGGCAAAAAAAGTGGGACGAGAGCGGTTGCTTTACCGCCGCCGCGGATGCTTCGAAGAAGAAATTCTACGCGCTGGCCATGTTTCCCTACCCGTCCGGCAAGCTGCACATGGGACATGTGCGCAATTACTCCCTGAGCGACGTCGTCGCCCGCTTCAAGCGCGCGCAGGGATATAATGTCCTCAACCCGATGGGCTGGGACGCCTTCGGCCTGCCCGCCGAGAACGCGGCGCTGGAGCGCGGCGTGCATCCGAGAAAATGGACGCTCGAAAACATCGCGGTGATGAAAGGCCAGCTCAAATC
>JAJZFS010000062.1 GCA_021805245.1 Pseudomonadota bacterium
GTCGTAAGATATGCTGCAATAACAGCCGGTGCTTGATCCTGTCGGGAAAAGTCCATATCCAGCAGGAAGTTTTATATTATCCAGACTGGCCGCTTCGCCGTTCGCTGCAAACCGCAACCATGGCACCGTCGTGTCTGAGATACCCGTTGGCGCCGTAGGGCCAGTCGCAAGCGCGGCATAATTGCCTACCCCCGCCAATGATCCGCAGCGAATTATTAATCCGTTGACGTTCGTAGCAGCTGCAACCAGCGTAATGACTCCAGCCGTTCCTAAAGTGCTTGCGTTGTTCGCGCCCATCGTTGTTAATGTGGGCTTTACGCTCGCATCCGTCTCGAGCGCAGTTTTAATAGCGGCAATGTCAGTCTGTGCGGTCGCGTCAGATACGGCTAACGTATCGCCCGTCTTGTTGTAGACCTGTACCGGCTGCGTGATGCTGTCAATGGTCGATCCGCTGCCCTGGTTGTCTACGTCGTAGTCCTTCGCCGACGGGGTGACGATGATTTCCACCCACTCCCCCGGCTGTGCGGTCGCTGTGACATAGAACTGCTCGAACCCTGCGCCCATATTCAGATGTGCATTCTTCTCGAGGTTGGTACGGAAGGACAACGGATTATTGTTTTCAAGGGCAATGTCTACCTTCACCCCCGAACTCGAGGTATCCGATATGCGCAGGTGACCGCCGGGCGCGGTATATTTTTCCTTGTTGAGTGCCGCATCGAGCGGAATGCGAAAAGGAATAACGGATTGACTGTTTGGGCCTGCCATTTTTTAGTGCCTCCAAATATAAATGCCGACGCCGGCGGCAATCGCCATGCCGATGATAGATATTAAATGCCCGGCATTCGCGGCCGCTGCCTGGGCCGCTGCCGTCTGCGCCGCGAGCTGCGCCTGCATCTTCGTAAGAAGGGATTGCGTGCCGGCGGCCGTGCTCTTGATAGCATTCGCTACTGGCGTGAGGTCGATCTGGTTTTGGATGGTATCATTTACCGTGACGGCAGTTTTATTCGTCGCCGTCTGCGTCGTGCCGCCGCCCCCGCCAAATAAACTTCCGACAATCCCCCCGAGAAAGCCCATTTCTAGCCCCGCTTATGTTTGAAATGCTCGTAAAGGAAGATCCCGCCGAGGCCGAGGCCGCCCAGCAAAATGACGTCTGTCATGGACATTCCCGCTACCGTCGCGGCCGCCGTCGTCGCCGGCAGGTTGGCCGAGCCGGTCAATTCGGAAACGCCGTTATTCGCCTTCCAGCCGAGATAACCGCCGACGCCGAGCAAAAGAGGGATTACAAAGAACATTATTTTTTGCCTCCAAACATAAAAAGGACGATTGCCCCGACTGCCGCCACGAAAAGCGCAATCTTTTCATTTGACGTGAGGCTTGCCAGGAAGCCCGTTGCCGTCGAGCCGGTGGCCGCCGTTACGCCTGCGCTGCCGATGACGCCTTGCGCCGTCAAAGCTGCCGGCGATGTCAAAGCGCCGGGCGTCAGTCCGATATTCTGCAGGGGGTAAGCTGCATTTCCTGCCGGCGTATCCGTCAAAGGCGCGCTCGAGCTGCCCGAGGCCGTTCCGCCGCCCGATGCCGGCGAGCCGTTAATCAGATAGCTGTTTAAAGAAACGTTCGTGCTATTACTTGCGTTTTGCGTGGTGCGTGAACCACCAAACAAACCGCTTAGAGCGCCGCCTATGCCGCCGCCCCCGCCCCCGCCCAAACTGGACAATATGCCCGGTACTGCGTCCAGAAATGTCGGCATATTTTATTTCCTCCGCGTTACCCGGCTAACGACGTACCAGAGCATGACCAGGCCGGCCGCAAGGCTGCCGTAAAGCAGGATGTTCCCGGTCGTCTGCTGCTGTGCGGCCTGCGCCGCCGTCTGTGCGGCTTGCTGCCGTTGCTGCGCCGCCTGATAGGCCAGTTGCTGCTCCTGGAGGGAGTACTGGTTCTTTACGGCTTGCGCCTGCAGGCTTGAACTGTAGACCTTTGCTGCAGTACCCGTCAGGGCGTTGAAGCCGTTCCCGAGCATCTGTAAGAAACTGTTCATGGCGAGAGCCTCCCGCCCTTATTGGGTTTCCTGTGTGATCATGATCGGCCTGACATACGCATTGGTGCCGGGCGTGACATTCAGTCGCAAGAACATGTCGTTGACGGTGTTTGTCACCAGCACGTCCATGACCGAGCCGAACGCGAGGAAATCGAAGTCATACAGCCCCGCGTTGATGTTCGCCCCCTGCCCCCACGTCTGCGAAGTGCGTTGACTGAGCATTGTCACCAGCACGTCATTGAACGTCTGGTTCTGGCTGTTCATGAGCATGACATCGCCAGAAATAACGCTGTTGACGCCAAGTTCCTGATCTGTGTTCGCCTGGTCAGTGGTGTAGAGCAGGACTTTCCTATAGCTATCGAATTTCGGCAGGGCAATGTCAAACTTGCTGTTGGCCTGCGTGATGCCGATGCGCTGCTCCTGGATGCCCACGACCAGCGGCTTGATGTTGGTCAGGATGTCCGGGGCGCCGGTTTGCGGGTTCGGAATGAGGCCCAGCTTGTTCAGCTGGATGTCGAGGTAAATGTCCGTGTTCGCCGTGACCGTGACCGAAGAGCCGATGGTGCCGAAGAGAGAGCTGGCGGCCGTCGCGTCCTTCCATTTAATCACAAGATCGTAAGTGTGATAGCGCGTATCTACCGCGAACTCACCCGGATTGGGCGCGTTTTGCGGATAAAACGGGCAGTGTAGATAGTGTTGTCCACTGACCGCATTGGCGACGGTGCCGGGGATGGTTTTGTTACCCGCCGCCGCGACGCCGCCAAAGCGCAGGTCATTGGTGAACATGAGCGCCAGCGCCTGACCGGAGAGGCTCCAGACCGCGTTTTTGACGTCCTGCATAAGCGAGATGTTGTCAATCAGATTGAAAATCTGATAATCCGGCAGGTTGCTGGAAGCCGTGGTCAGGATGTTGACCTTGGCGACCAGAAGAGC
Organism: Pseudomonadota bacterium; assembly: GCA_021805245.1. Taxonomy (GTDB): domain Bacteria; phylum Pseudomonadota; class Alphaproteobacteria; order Micavibrionales; family UBA2020; genus PALSA-926. Next base: position 2,969 of record JAJZFS010000062.1, read on the forward strand.
GTCAAAGCTTGCGTACAGGTTCGCGGCCGGCAGGCGGAAAACGTCCGTGCCGTTCGGCGAATAGTTGAGGCGCTTGGAATATTGCTGATTAAACTGGAATGCCATGTGTCAGACCTCCTTAACCGGCTACGGGGGTGCTGGACGCGCTCGGCAGGCTGATGCCCACTTTCGAGATGGCCCAGAGAATGAGGGGAACGACCACCGCAATCCCGACGCCTACACCGAGAGCGAGGCCGATTGTGTGTTCCGTAGCTTTTTCCAGTCCGTGGCGTTTCATGTAAAAAATCCTTCGTGAAGGTTGTTGTTGTCCTATACCTTCAGGATTTCATGTATCGCCTCGCTTGTTCACGATACAACGGCGAGGAAATAGCTATATAAACGCTAGCCTTTCCTTGTGACGTGCTTCGAGATTTCCCCGGGGTGAATGTACCGGAAGAACTCGTAGCGTTTCAGCTGCATGATGTGTTGCCAGAGAGGCTTGCCCTCAAAGCTGATGCGCGCGCAATCCTGCCATATCATTTGCGCGTCGTGCTCGTCGGCCGTTCCGAAAATGTATCTTTCGGTGCAATTTCTTCGGACGCGCGGCGGGATGGAAGTCGGGTATTGTGTGATAATCCAGCAGGTATAACCCAGGTGACGGCCGCGCATAAAAAGGCCGTACACAATCGGATGCTTTTTAAGCGTAACCTCGTCGTAGAGCGCCGCGCCTTCATCCAGGATTACGAAAGCGCCATAGTTTTCAGGGTTTGCAAGAAGCGCCTCAAGCTCGTCAGCAGACCAGGCAAACTTGCACCCTGGGGGGAAAGCCGTGTCCCCCGTGCCTGGGTAAACGATAACCTGTTGCTGTCGCCTGCGGTATGTTTTCGTGAACGCTTTGACAAGTGTGCTTTTCCCCGTTCCGGTGAATCCGTAAACGGCCTTATGCCGAAACTCCCCGCCGGTCATTTTTTCTTCGCGGCTTTTTTGCGCCTTTTAAGTTCTTCTTCTGCTGCCTTCTCCAAAAAATAAACTTCGATTTCGTCGAAGGCTTTCTGGTAGCGATCACATACGGAGCCTACATAACCAATGAAAACAGTCATCCCCAGAGAAAGAACGACGCCGAAATATTTAACTTTTCTGTTCAGTTTCATTTTTCTTCTCTCCCTTTTTCCAGCGTTTTGCCGCGCCCTTGCGGCCGAGCTCGCGCATTACTTTTTTTTGTTCGGCGTCTGCTCGTTCTTTAGGCGTGCCGCCTGCCGCGGCCCGATCACCCGCATTGTCCAGGTTGGCTTCGTCGCCTTTCGTTTCTGATACCGCTTCACGCGGCGCGCCAGGCTGGTCATTGTTTTGGTTCCCCCTTTTTTTGAACATGCTTCCGACCGCCAGCACCCCCACCGCGGCGAGGCCGAGCCAGAGAAGCTTCCGGCTTTTTCTTTGCGGCGCTGCCGTCGTGCTTTGCTTCGGCTGTTTGTGTTGCGGCTGCGGGATTACCGTTTCCGCTGCTCCCGGATATGCCCCCTTGAATGTGTCCGTCATGTTTTTTTCTCCCGTCTAACAAGTTTCCTATGGCGCTTTTTGCCGCCATAAAAAGCCGTTCCTTTGCCGCCAGGGCCTGCCGCGCTGCCGCTATCTGGCCGGCCATAAAGAAAAACACCATGCAGACAATCCACGATGCCGCCAAAAGGACGGCCTCTACGTCATGAAGCGCCGTCATCCTCTGGTTCCTCCTCCTGCCGTCGCGCGAGCCATTTCTTGATAACCGGCGGCATCATGGAAGCGCCTAGCGCGCCCAGGGCAATGACAAAAGTCACCCACGGCCGCGCCGTCAATTCCCTGACCGCTGCGAACCCGCCTTGCAAAACTTCCTGCAGGAGAATTTTTACGTCTTCGTCGTTTTCCTGACCGAAGGCTTCCCTGATTTTCCCGACGCTCGAGGCCAGCACCTTGCCGGCCGCCTTCTCCATCCGGTTCGGTTCAAGGTCTATAGCGGCATCGATGCCGTTATCCATGCCGCTATTTTTTGCTTGTTTAGCGGCACCTATGCCGCTATCTGCCGCCATATTGCCGCTACCCGTTACCTGCGGCCGCGCGGCGATGTCTTCTAGCGCTATTTCTTCCGTATCAAGCGGTTTCATGTGGCGGTACTTCCCTGAATAACAGGCGGAAAGATACCGTTTGAGACCGGCTCATAGTGCCATGCCGGTCTATGTGTTGCTGAATGCGAAAGGCCTCGAACGTTGTGTTAACGCGGTTGGAAATCTCAATGCAAGCGCGGCTTAACGACCAGCCACGCTTGTCCAGTTCCGCCTTAAGTTCCTCCGAAGTCATCTTTGAACGGTCCACCATACCCCCATAGTGCCGTGTTTTTTATCCGTTTTCCGCGAGAGAAAGGCGCGGAAAAGGCGTGCCGTATAGGCCTATGATAGGCCTATATGCCGCTATCATGCCGCTATGTAGCGGCATTTATTTTCTTTCTTCTTTTCAACATGCGCGCAAAAAATCCGCGCTCGTCTTTTTCTTCCCTCATGATTTTTTTTTCTAAATCCTCAAAAAGAAAATGGTAGTTGATCACCGCTTCTTTCTTCGTGATTAAGAATACTAAACGATATTCTTCATTCTCATGCCCCAAGGTCATTTTTAAAACATTTCTATTTAAACTTATAAAAGGCAAGCCGCCTTGAATTTTCCGCGCAAGCGTACCAGAAAGGTCAACGAACAGATGGTTCCTCACCGAAAATTGAATTCTCTCGATAACCGTTGAAATATATTTTCTTCCTTCGATGTTAATAATTATTGCCGTTGCCCCCTTCGGAACATGTATACAAGTTTTATAATTTTTATAGACCTGTACACTGCATTCTAATATCTTCACCTATCCCTCTCCTTCGGATCGATTTTTCCACTCCCATAAAAGGCAATGCTCCGTGTCGCCGGCCTGATAATCTCGCTCGTCCTTGCGTAGCCGTGCGCGTATCCAGGGGGCAGTTTTTTAACCTTGATTTTTTGCGGGGTATCGTCCTTCATCGCGCATCCCTGACATGTTTGTATCGTTCCTTTGCTTTCTCGATTTTTTCGGTATGGCCCGGGGCGTTTTTGATTTCCTCACCGATATGCATAAGGTTCTGCTGTGTTTCTGCATCCTTATAATCGCCATAGTCCAGAACCGAGCGCGACCGCGCCAAGCCTTGCGTTTGCTTGTCGAGCATGGTTTTTAATTCTTCATGCCGTAGCGTCATTTGACGGCCTATAGGGGCATATTTCCCCGCCTGTTCTGTTGCCCTGTAACACTCCGCGAAAAGCGGATGCAGCGGCCATTCTTCGCGCTTCATCTTGTTTTGAGGATTGCTCAGCCGGCGTTTAAAAATTGCTTCGCAGAAAAATTCCTGCATTTTCTCTTTAAATTCGTCGAATGTCCGGACGCCGCGGTCTTTTAAAAAATCCTTTCCAAATCTGATTTCCATGCGCCATATGTTCGCGGGCTTACCTTCTTCCGGCGGCTTAAAACCGTTCTTTTCCCAAACCTTATACATCCAGACTTTACCGGATGCCTCGGTAATCTCCGCGCCCTTATCGTACACCTGAATTTGTACGTTCGCCCGGTTCATACCGATGGTGATGGTTTGCAGCGTCGTGGAGGTTCCAACGTCGCCATACTTCACGCCTGACGGTAATACAAGCCGTTCTCCGAGGCGTTTATTCCGCATTTCGTTGGTGAAATTAGGGCTTTCAAAATCAAAAGCGTAATCTACCCGGTTGATGCGCTGCCAGCTGGGGGCAAATTCCTGGAGCATGCTTCCTTCGACGACTTCGCCGGCTTCGTCTACCCATGTAAATCCCGCCTGCGTTAAACAGGCTATGGCTCGCTGCCGGAGAAAATCGATACCGTATTCCCAAAGGCCGGCTGAAAGATAGCGCACCTGTACCGCCCAGCGCCGTATTTGCCCGCTGCTGGTGACCGGCGTGCAAAAGAAGAATTGAAGATCATCGTTTTTTAGAACCCATTTAACGCCGCCTGTGGCCCCTCCCTGCCATACTTGAAAAGTCTCGGGGCCGAAGTCGATCGAAACCTCATGTTCACTCTCAAGTGCCTCTTTCTGGGCTTCATCGAGCCGGCGCGCCGTGGCCGCGCACATGAAAAGATCGTAACATTCCTGCAAGCTGTCAAAGTTATGCCCGAGCAACTTGGCATATCCTTGTTTTCCTTCAATGTTTATCTCTGGAATTGTTCTTTTCATGCTATGTTAAAGGGTTGGCACACCCCCTATTAGACGGTGGGGGGTGCGCGGTTTTCTCCTGTCGAAAAAGTTTCTTTGAAGCTATCTGGAAACTCAACATCCGCGAGAACGCGCCCCCTGAAAATCTCAAAGCTGCGGATACGGGCGCACGGCGGCGCTGTGTAGTGCGTGCCGCCGTAACCGTCATGCGTTCCTTCCAGTTCCATGCGGCGCGTGGTCGTCATGCGACCCTCCTTTTGCAACGCAACGCCAATTCTATCAGCCAATCCGCGAAGGCCGGCGGCGTGGCGTTATTCTCCCATTTTTTTATACACGGTTTTTCTTTCCATCCCATCGCCCGGCGGCCGGCGGAAATGCTACCTGAAACTTTAAATTGAGCCTCTCCCAGCTGCAGCATTGGCGCGGGAATGTCTTTACGCGCGCAGCCGACGATGTAGAGCCAAGTTTCTTTTTGCGCCCTGTGACCGAACCAGAACTGCGGAATAGACAACGTCCAGCCGCCATATTGATCTGCTTGGGCGCCGGGAAGCGGCAGTTTTCTAACTTCCCAAAGTTTTGAATGAGCAGGATGCTCGAGGACGCCGCCGTTTTTTCTGACTTGCCGCAATGTCCAATATGCAAGCTGTTTTTCTTTTTCCGGAGCGGTGGACATATGCCACAAACGCGAGAACTTCCTGCATGGCGGGTGCGCTATTACAGGTTGATCCCCGCGAAATGTCAGGGCGTTGCGTTCTTCGTCGTAGACGTCGCAGCCATTGATTCTTTTGTAAACGCTTTTTTTCGTGCAAAACAAAACTGCGACCTTTTTCACGGTTTCTTCCTGGACCAATCGTTTTTTAGATTTTTTCATGATTTAGAATCCCCGCGGTTTAAAAGCTCAACAACACTCGCCGGTTCTAAAGATTCTGAAACCTCACAAACGAAAAAGCCCATTGTCATGCTGCTGGTGCCGTCTGGATTTTTTTTCTCAATCGGACGGTGGAAAACTTTTCTCCCTTCCGCATAGAAGGCCGTCGATTTCTCGGAGAACGTCTGATTTCCACCGCTAAAAAGACCGCTCATGCCTTTTTCTCCTTCAGCGCGTTTAAAATCGCTTCTATGGATTCAGTGTCTGAAAAGGACGCGATGTTATAATTTTTCGGGTTGCCGAAAAACAAAACAATCTTTTCTTTACCGTCGTTCTGTTCCTCTGTTAAGTGCAGAATTCGAGAAGCTGCTGAGAGATTAATATAATCCCCTACATAAGATGAGGTTTTTACAAACAAGATTTTTTCTCCTGTGCTGTTTTTTTCTCTACCCACTTGTTCCAAGAAACGATGCGATCAGCGGGTACAGAAAAAAAGAGGTCATTCGCGGGGCATAGTCCACGAATGACCTTTGTTTTTGCGCCAACGGGCTGCGCAGTACCGTCTATGCCTTGCGCGTGCATTTAAGCGGCTTCTTTTTTGCGCGGGCGCTGCCATACGATCTCATAGACTCCGACTTCTCCGTCCTTCGATGGAAAAGCCGTAACGTACAACGGAGCATCGAGCGCCGGGTCATCGAAAGACATCGAGAAAAATTTATCTTTTCCGTCTTTCATTTCCTTCTCGTAGGCGACGCCGATTTTAAACTCCGCTCCAGATCTTGACTTGGCGAACAGTTCCAGCGCCGGCGCTTTCTCGTTCGTGGAATTGGTGGGCTTGCCCAAGAACGTGAAATCGATCTGCCTCGTGATGACGCGGCCTTCGATTGTTCCGTTGCCGTTGAATTTTAAATAGCCATTTGACATTTAGATTTTTCCTTTTCGGTTTGAGGGTTCTAGTAGGTGCGCTCCGCGCAGGGGCAGGAAGTGTTTAAGGGGATGATGAAAGATTTTTTGAGAAATATGGGTAGATAAGTTTAATAAATTTGGCTTGGCTGCCGATTGTTGGAGATAGGTTGGTTTTGCCTGATTGAATTTTTGATTTTTTTGA
>JAJZFS010000020.1 GCA_021805245.1 Pseudomonadota bacterium
CATGGTCATCGGCACGGCGGGCACGGTCGATGTCGGCGCGATTGACGATTTGAAAGAGATCGGCGCGCTCTGCCGCGCAGAAAATTTATGGCTTCATATCGACGGGGCGTACGGCGCGCTCGGCATGCTCGCGCCGGAGATCGCCCCGCGCCTTGCGGGAATCGAGAGTGCGGATTCCGTCGCGCTCGACTTTCACAAATGGGGGCAGGTGCCCTATGACGCGGGGTTCGTCCTCGTGCGCGACGGCGAAAAACACAAGGCCGCTTTCGCCACGCCTGCGGCCTATTTGCGGCGCGAAACGCGCGGCCTTGCGGGCGGAGATTTCTGGCCGACGGATTACGGCACCGATCTGTCGCGGGGCTTTCGCGCCCTCAAGACGTGGATCACGCTCAAAACCTATGGTGCCGGACAATTGGGCCGGATGATCTGGCATACCTGCGAGCTGGCGCAATATCTCGAGAAAAAAATCAGCGCGGCACCGGAGCTGGAACTGCTCGCGCCCGCGCAGCTCAGCATTGTCTGCTTCCGTTACAAGTCCGCCAATGCCGATGATGTGAACACGGAGATCGTTTCGGATTTGCACGAACAGGGCGTCGCCGCGCCGTCAATGACGACCATCGGCGGCCGGCGCGCCATCCGCTGCGCGATCTTCAACCATCGCACCGAAGAGCGCGATATCGATGCGCTGCTGGAAGCGGTGGTGCGCCTTGGAAAAGCGCGCGCCTGATATGGCAGGGGAAAAATTGAAGGACAATGCCGAAGATGTAACGCCGTTGTTCGCGCGCGCGAACGGTCTCGCCGCGCAGGGCGAAGCGGAAGCGGCGAAAGAGGTTTATCTGGCAGTGCTGACCCGCGACCCGGCACATTTGGGTGCGCTCAACAACTTCGGCGCGCTGCTGGTTGAAACCGGATACCGCAGCGCGGCGAAAACGGTTTACGCGCAGGCGATCGCCCACCATGGCGGCGATGCGATGGCGCACGTCAACCTCGGCAACATTTTGTTTGATGAAAACGATCTCGCGGGCGCGAAAAAATGCTATGAAGCCGCGCTCCGCTGCGATGAAAATATGCCGGAGGCGCATCAGGGCATGACGCGGATTTTTGCAAGCCTGCGCGATGCCGCGGGCGTGGCGCGCCACGGTGAACGCGGCTTTCGCGGTCATGCGGTCAGCCTGCGGCCATATTACGGCAGCGGCAAGGCGGTGGAATTGCTGCTGCTCGCCGCGGCGGCGGGCGGGAATATTCCGCTCAAACATCACATCGATAATAAAGTTTTCAAGGTCACGGCGGTGTTCGCGGATTATTACGATGCGGCGGTATTGCCCGCGCATGACGTGGTGTTCAATGTGATCGGCGATGCGGACTTTTGCGGCGCGGCTTTGACGGCGGCGCAACGGCTCTTGAAAAAGACAACCGCGCCCGTGATCAATGCCCCGGAAAAAGTGTTGCGCACGGGGCGGGCGGACAATGCCAAACATCTTGGCGTTCTGAAAGGCGTGCGGACGGCGCCGACGCGGTTGTTGAAAAAAGACCGGATCGCCGCCGAAGATTGGCGCTTTCCGCTGTTGCTGCGCGCGCCCGGCTTTCATACCGGACAGCATTTTCTCAAGGTCGACGCAGAAAAGGACCTTGCCGCGGCGCTGGAAAAATTGCCGGGCGACGACCTGCTTGCGCTGCAGTATCTCGATGCGCGCGGGGCGGACGGCCTCACCCGCAAATACCGCGTGATGACGGTCGGGGGAAAACTCTATCCGCTGCACATGGCGGTGTCGGCGGACTGGAAAGTGCATTACTTCACCTCCCTGCAATATCAGGACGAGGAAAAGAACTTCCTTGAGGATATGCCCTCCGTCATCGGCGCGGGCGGCGTGGCGGCGCTGGAACGCATCGCCACGGCGCTTGATCTGGATTACGGCGGCATCGACTTCGGCCTTGATGCGGCGGGGAATATTCTGCTCTTCGAGGCGAATGCGACGATGGTGATTAACCCGCCGCCGCCCGCCGCGCCGGAGCATTGCAAGCGCGCCATTGCGCTGGCCGCGGGGGCCGTGCAGAATATGCTGAGCAAGATGAAGGGAGAGAGGTCATGAAAAAAACAGTGACGGTGCTGGCAGCCCTTGCGCTGGCGGCTGTAAGCGTTTCCGCGGAGGCGCAGGATCTGGGCGCGGCGGCGGCCATGCAGATGTCGCAGCAGGGCATAACGCAGGAGATCCAGCAAGAGCGCATGCAGCAAGAGCAAATCCAGAAGTACATCATGCAGCAAAGCCGGCAGGCGGCGCAGGCGCGCGAACAACAGGTGCAAGACGCGCGCGACGCGGAAAAAAAGAAACAGCAGGCGCAGAAAGAACAGCGGGACCGGCAGCCGCAGGATCAGCCGAAAAAGCAGCCGGATCCGCCAGCGGACGGGGCGGTGGATACAACGGGCGGCGGCCATTGATTTACATAAAAATATAAACCCAATCATGCGCTGCAGCACTGTGAAGGTCTTGAAAACAAGGGTGAAAGCAGCCCTGCCAGACAGTGCGGAGGGATCCGATTTTCATTGACATATCACGGTATATTTTATATCAATAAGACCAGTTTTCCGCACTACTTAATAATAACCCCCACGCGAGGAGATATTTTCAATGGATATAGTTGCTGCAGTCGCCAAATTCCTTCCGCCCGAAGCGCAAGCCCATGTCAACAAGGTCACGGCCGTGCTGAACGACCCGAAAGTGCGCAAATACCTCGAAGACAAAGAGGTCGCCAACGACATCCAGACCATTTCCAAGGAAGCGATCAAGACGCTGAACACGGTCGGCGGCACGTCCTCCGACAAAAACCTCAGCGCGGCCTTTAACACCGTTGCGGGCTTCGTGCCGCTGGCGACGTCTTTTGTCCTCAAAGGCAAGCTCGGCATGCTTGATGCGGCCAGCGCCATGAAAAAGGCCTCGTCTATCCCCTCGATGCTCGATGCCTTCGGCAAGGCGGCGGAACGCAAAGACCCGATTCTCTACAAGATCATCGACGCGATGCAAACCAACCAGACGGCCGTGGAAGCGGCTGTGCGCATCGCCGTCAGAACCAACGGCGACCTGTTCAAGCTGGAAAAAGACGCGCAGGGCCAGGGCTATGTCGTCGACCTGACCACGGGCAGCGGCATGAAGTTCCCCATCGAGCAGAAGATCTACGACGATGCGGTCGCGCGCCTTGCCGCCGCGAAGAACAAGAACAGCCCGAAAGGCCCCGGCGTTTAAGTGCCGCTTTGACAATCCGACACGCAAAAAAACACCCGCTGAAATCCAGCGGGTGTTTTTTTATCTTTACGGCCGAAACGTTGATTATTGTTTCGGGCCCGGGCCTTTTTTCGGCTTGGTGACGCCTTTTGGCTTGGCGGCGCCGTCGTCGCCGGTCATGTACTTGTAGCCGTAGTAGCCGCCTGCGCCGAGCGCGCCGAGCGCAGCGATCGGCACGATCATGTGACCGACCAAAACAACACCAACAGCTCCGCCCACGCCGGCAGCGGCAGCAGCGAACGCCTTTTTCAGTTTACCTTTGTCCATGTGCATCTCTCCTCAAAGTCTTTTTGTTTCATGTAGGGAATTGATTTCCATACTGCAGAATTTCTATCAAAAATTTATCATAATGTCAAACCTTTTGCGGGATTTTTTTCGGGCTTTTTCTGAAGACGGCGCGGACGCAACGCGCTGCAAAACCGCAGGCGCGGCAGATTCGCTCTGTCGGTGGGCGGGCTGCCTGGGGTTAGCCGGCTTTCGGGGTCTTTTTGGCGGCGGCGGGCGGAACGTCGTTGTTGTTCGCGGGCGCCTGCTTGTCGTCTGCGCCGGCTGCGATGAACTTCGTTTCGACCTTGGCTTCTTCCCGTTTCTTTTTATCAGGGGCCGGCGTGTAGGTCACTTCCACCGTGCCGTGGGTGCCGGGGTGCTTCAGCAGCGTGTCGGCGACATCGGAGGTGATCTGGTTTTCGATGTAGTTCATGATGCCGCGGCCGCCGTTTTTCGGGTCGTACTGGTCTTCGCACATGGCCTTGAGGTCCTTCTCCGGCATGGCGACGGAGATGCCGTCTTCCTTGACCCACTGGTTCAGTTCCTTCAGGCTCTTGTTGGCGATCTTGATGATCTCCACCTGCCCCAGACGGTTGAAGCAGAAGATGCCGGTGAAACGGTTGAGAAATTCGGGGCGGAAGCCTTTTTGGCCGCTCGGATCGTTGGGGTCGCCCTCGGGGTTCCACAGGTCGGCGAGCGCCTTTTGCTTGGCTTCTTCAAAGGTCAGGTTTTCATCGAGGAAGTATTTGGCGCCGACGTTCGATGTCAGGATGTTGATTGAGTTGGCGAACGATGCCTTGACGCCGCGGCGGTCGACCAGCACGCCTTCGTCGATGATCTGCAGGAAGAGGTCGAACACCTGCTTGTCGGCTTTTTCCGCTTCGTCGAAAACGTTCACGCAATAGGGCATGCGGCGCATGTTGTTGGTCAGGAGGCCGCCTTCGGCGTGGCCTTCGTAGCCCGGAGGCGCGCCGATCAGCACGGCGCTGGCGTGTTTTTCCATGTATTCGGACATGTTGTAGATCTGCAGCGCCGATTCGTCGCCGAACAGCTGCGCGGCGAGCGCCTTGGCGAGCTCGGTCTTGCCGACGCCCGAGGGGCCGAGGAACAGGAAGGAGCCGATCGGCTTGTTGGGCTTCTTGAGGCCGACGCGGCCGCGCTTGACGGCTTTGGCGACGGCTTCGATCGGTTCGTCCTGGCCGAAGACGCGCTCTTTCAGCGTTTCGGCGAGGTTGAGCAGTTTCTGGCTTTCGTCCTGCTGGAGCTTGTTCATCGGCACGTGCGACAGGCGGCTGAATTCCGCCAGCACCTGCTCGTCCGTCAGGGCGAGGTTGCCGCCGCCGCTGTCTTTGAGCAGTTCGGCGTATTTTTCCTTGTTCGCGGCGATTTCGTCTTCGATTTCCTTGCGGCCTTTTTTGAGATTGGCGATCTCGGCCGATTCGGAGATGTTGAGATTGCCGAACTTGTTGAAGCTTTTCTTGGCGGAGCCTTCGGCATCGTCGCCGACGACGAGATCGATGCCGTTTTTCAGCTTATATTGTTTTTTGATTTCGGCGCGCGTCGCGTCGTCCTGCGCGTCGTGATAGGCTTTGCGCGCGTCTTTCAGGTCTTTCTCTTTCGCCGCTTGCGTGGCGATGGCGTCGTCGAATTCGCGCAGCGCGGTGACGGCGTCGGTCTGCTCCTGACGGATGGCGCGGAGGCTTTCTTTGCGCTTCGCCCAGTCTTCGCTCAGCTCCTTGATGGTGTTTTCGGTTTCCAGCTTGAGGCCCTCAAGCTCGTTCCTGGACTTGCCGGCGAGGGCGCCCTCCACTTCGCCGACCTCGATGGCGTGCGTGATGCTGTCGAGCTTTTCTTCCAGCGCGTCGAGTTCCGCCGGACGCGCCCGCGCCGTGCGGACATAGGCGGCCATCGCGCCTTCGAGAATGACGATCGAGCGTTTCGGCTGCGCGAGATCGAGCGTCAGACCGGGATATTTTTTCGTCAGTTCCATGACCTGGTCGACGGCTTCTTTCGAAACCGTGACGTCGTATTGTTCGGAGAATTTTTTGGCCGCATGGTCGAGGATGGCGCGCAGATCCTGCGGGTTCGGCTCGCCGGCGTCGCGCAGCGTGAAGAGCTTGGAAATGTCCGAGTGCGCGGAGAAAAGATCCTGCAGGTCAGCGTCCGCAGCTTCGAAAACGATCTGGACGCGCGGCGCGCCTTTGGCAGCGCGCATCAAAAGGTTCATCAGGTTGTTCGTGCCGCTGTTGCGCAGGCCGTCGAGGAAACCTTTGGTGTCGTCGATGACCAGCACGGGGTCTTGCGATTTTTGCAGCGTATCGAGCGCTGCCTTGAAGCCGGTGTTGATGGCGTTGGCGTCGTTGGAGGAAAACAGGCCGTCGACGTCGAGATAATAGAAGTCTTTCGCGGCGAGGCCGATCGGCATGTCGTCGCCGAGTTGCTTTTGCTGCAGGCCGAGAATCAGGGAAGAGAGGCCGGCGCCGGGCTTGCCGTGGAGGACGAGATTGTTGCCGGTGTTCTTGCGCAGGAGGACGTCCATAATGGTGTCGAGTTCATCTTTGCGGCCGATCAGTTTGAAATCGGGGTGTGCCGCCAGATAATCACTGCCGCGCACCAGAAAATCCGGACTTTCTTTGACTGCTGCAACCATATCCTATCGCTCCATTATAAAAACCCTAATACAGGCGGGGAGGTTAAGGAGATCCGGTTCGCCGGGGGCGGCTCATATTTTGCCATGCCCCCGGCGGTAACCGGTTCCTTTGTCTGATTAACCTCCGTTACCGAGATCGCCGAGGCCCTTCTTCTTGGGGGCGGGTTTCTCGGCTTCGGGCTTGTCCTTGGCTTCGGGTTTGTCGTCGTTGGACGCTTCCTTCTTCGCGGCCTTCTTGTTGAAGCCGCCGAGGCTTTCCGTGACGTCCGCCTCGGCATCCGTGCCGCGCTGTACGGCGGTGGAGTCGAGCAGGTCTTGCGCGCATTCCATAGCCGTTTTCATCGACTGCTTCAGCGCTTCCAGACCGTCGCGTTTCATTTCGGTCGCGGCTTTGGAGACTTCCTCAAAGGAACGCAGCTTTTCAGCCTGTGCGTTGACCGTTTCGGCCAGATCGGCGTAGCCGGCGGCCTGACGCAGAGCTTCCTGCTGGTTTTGCAGGTCGGTCTTTTCGCTCATCAGCTTGAGCGCGTCGCGGGCGTGTTCGGTCGATTCGTTCAGGGCCGCGGCCGAGATCGTTGTCAGGGCGACGCTGAGGCCTTCCGCCACGCCGGCGATACCGGAGGTGGTCAGCTCGCGTGCGTTCTGGCGCTGTTCGACGTTGGCACCCTTCATCGCGACGATGCGGTTGCCCTGAAGCGCGAGATCGGCGTAGCTCTTGGCCGTGTCGCGTGCCGAGGTTTCGGAGTTGGTGATGAATTCCTCGATCGCGGCAAGTTTGTTCTCGCGGACCGTTTGCTGGACTTTCGACTCTTTCTCGCCCGGCGTCATGACTTCGTCACGCTGCTTTTTGTTGACCTTGGAGGCTTCGACCGAGGCTTCCGCCAGCAGACCGTAGATGCTCTGGACGCCGCGGTTCGCTTCGTTCAGCGTATCGATCTGCTCGCCGACGCTTTCCAGGAGCTTCTGCACGTCCGCGCCGCGTTCGGCCGTCGTGTCGATGAAGTGGTTGGCGACTTCGATCAGTCTCTTTTGTTTTTGCTTCCATTCGTCGGAGGAAATGTCCAGCAGCATGCGCAGCTGTTCCTTTTCCTTTTCAAAGCCTTCGAACTTCGTCTTGTAGAGCGGCTCTTGCTTCAGGGTTTCGAGCTCGGCCTGCCTGGCTTCGAGCTTTTCCGCGCGCTGGGCCATTTCGGCTTCGATCTGCGCGATCTTCGCCAAAGCCTCGTCCGAGGTCTTGCGGAAGAAGGGCAGGCCGGACTTTTGCTGGCGCAGCGTTGCGATTTTCGCTTCGTCGGAGACGTCTTGCGCTTCCAGCTTGGCGATTTCGGCTTGCCTGTCGGCGATGTCCTGATTGCGCTTGACTTGCGCTTCCTTGTCGTTCTGGATTTCCTTGTAGACTTCCAGCGTCATCTCTTTGCCTTCCTGACGGAGCTTCCAGATGGCGTCGATGATGTCGGACAGCGGCTGCATGTTCTTGTCGTATTCGGAAATAGAACTGCACATGTCGTTAATCATATCGTGCATTTGGGCGAATGCGTCCGTGTCGGCCAGGGTGATGATGTCCTGGGCCATGCGGCGGCGTTCGAACTGCAGATATTCTTTAAAGAGGTCGAGTTCTTTCTGGCGGCGCTTGTTTTCTTCCTGCGTGAGCGTGGAATCAAAAGTCATCGCCTCGACGAATTTCTTTTTCTTTTCCTCAGGGGCCGCATCGGAAAACACGATCTTATAGAACGTGTTATTGTCCATATCGAAAGTTTTTTCCTGCTTTTTCTTCTCGGCTTCAGGAGTCGCGGTGGTCGTTGTCGGCTTTTTCGCCGTTTTGTCGCTGCGCTTCTTTGCTTCTTCCAAGAGTTTCTGAAGTTGGGGGGAGGGGCCGTTCGCCATTATCAATTCTCCTATCTTATGTGTGTACTTGTTTTTTCAAGCCAGAGTTGGGGTCGTTCATAATTAAGTGGGTGTTAAGAAACATTATTATTCCATTAACGTCTACGGAAGTAAACATATACATAAAACCATAATACGTCAACATGAATCACTATGGTTTACGTTCAATAAGCGTCCTGAAATAATATTACAAAAACGGGAATTTTAGAGGTATTTTGTTTATACATAATATAAATATGGATGATCCGCCGAAAATCTGGACAATAAATGTATTTAATTTATGGAAATTGATAACGCATGTCTTCGGGAGAGTGAGTAAAATATATGTATATACCGTTCCCGACGGCAGAGCGGGCCGATGGCGGGCATTCAGCCTTGCCCAGCCCCCTGGCGGAGAGCCGATTTATTTGACAGCGCGGGAAAAGCACCGCAGGGTGGATTGTCGGGCCAGATTTTATTTCCCTGATGCCGGTGATTTGCTATGTTACTCTTTGAAAATACGCCATTTTTTGTTTCATGGTGCAGCTGCAGTGAAAACGGTAACCCACTATCAACGTCTCGGAATCGCGCGCAATGCCCCGGCAGAGGTGATTCGCGGTGCCTACAAGGCGCTGGCGCAGACGAATCATCCCGATAAGAACCTCGACAACCCCGTCGCCCACGAGGTCATGCAGGAAATCAATCAGGCCTATGCCGTCCTGTCCGACCCGCAAAAGCGCGCGGAGTATGACGCCTGGCTGGACGAGCAGGAGGAGATGGAGCGGGCGGCATGGATGCAGCCGCCCCCGCCGCCCCCGCCGGGCGCGCAGCAGATCTGGCAGTCGCCGCAGGGCGATAAAATCAAGCTCGCCGTCTTTTTCGTGGCGGTGACGGGGGCCATGATTTTCTCGTTTGGCTACTATGCCTTCTTCGCCGGGCGCGTGCCACCGCCGCCGCCGCCGCCGCCCGCGGCCGCCCAGCCCGCAAACGCCGCCGCGCCGCCGCCCGCGCCGCAAACGC
>JAJZFS010000033.1 GCA_021805245.1 Pseudomonadota bacterium
GTCGTTGTCCTTCGCATTCACGTCCGCGCCGAGCTCGATCAGGGTCCTCATGGTCCCGGCGTTTGCGCCGCGCGCCGCCTGCATCAATATGGTTTTGCCCTGATTGTCTTTCATGTTGGCGTCGGCGCCGTGCGTGACCAGTTCGCGCACGATGTCCGCGTTGTTGCCGTCGGCGGCTTCGATCAGCGCCGTGTTGCCGTAGTTGTCTTTCGCGTTGACGTCGACGTTGCGGGCGAGCAGCGCCTGCGTGATCTTGAGGTTGCCCTTGCGCGCCGCGGACATCAGCGCCGTGCTGCCGACGGTGTTCTTCGCATGCGCGTCCGCGCCGTTGGCGAGCAGTATCGTGGCGCAGCTTTCTGCGCCGGAGCGGGCGGCTTCGATGAGCGCGGTGTTGCCTTGCTCGTCCGCCGCGTTCGGGTCGGCCTTGTTCGCCAGCAGCAGTGCGGCGATCCCGGGTTCGTTGCTGCGCGCGGCCGCCATCAGCGCCGTGTCGCCGTTGTTGCCCTTGGCGTTCACGTCCGCGCCGCTTTTGACGAGGAGCTTCGCGATGTCCTCATGTCCGCCGCGCGCCGCCACATGCAGGAGGGCGCTGCCGTAGTCGTCTTTGCCGTTCGCGTCGCCGCCGCGGCTTAAAAGATCGCTGACGGTCTGAAGATCGTTGCTTTCGACGGCTCTGGCCAGACGCGCCGCCGGGGCGGAGTTGCGGTTGAAATCGTTATCGAACGGCATGCTTTTCTCTCCTTCGTCAGGGTTTGGGCGGCTTCAGTTTGAATTTGGGTTTTTTGCCGGCGGCTTCGCGCAGACTCTGGAAGGCGCCGCCGATCTCGGCGCGGCGTTTGTCTTCGGCCGCCTTGGCATATTCCTCGGCGAGGCGCTTGCGGTTGGCGCTTTCCACCTTGATCAGCTGGACGATCTGTCCTTTATTTTCCTCTGCGGCGACGTCCATAGCGGTTTGGCCGGCGTTGTTTCTGATGTTCGTGTCGGCGCCGTTGCCGAGAAGCAGCCTTGTGTTGCCTGAGCCGTCGTCGCGGCTGTTGGTATTGTAATCATAAGACTGGTAACGCACCGCTTCCATCAGCGCGGTATTGCCTTCGTTGTCCTGTGCATTGACGTCCGCGCCGCCTTTCAGCAAAACGCTCATGATCGCCGTTTTGCCCCAGCGCGCCGCCGTCATCAGCGCCGTTTTGCCTTCGTTGTCCTTTGCGTTGGCGTCGGCCTTGTTGTCCAGCAGGATCTGCATGACGTCCGCATCGTCGTTCTGCGCGGCTTCCATCAGCGCGGTGGTGCCTGCGTTGTCTTTCGCGTTGACGCCGGCGCCGTGTTTGAGCAGCTCCCTGATGATGTCCGGATGTCCGCGGCCGACGGCTTCCATCAATACTGTTTTGTCGTCATTGTTCTTGGCATTGACGTCGGCGCCGCGGGCGAGCAGCATTTTCGCGATCTGCATATCGGTATCGTTCACGGCTTCCATCAGCGCCGTGTCGCCATTGTCGTCTTTCGCGTCGACGTCGGCTTTGTGGTCGAGCAGCATCTCGACGATCTCGGCGCTATCGCAGCGCGCGGCCTCTTTCAGCGCGGTTTCGCCGCGGTTGTTTCTCGCATTCACATCGGCGCCGGCGTCGAGCAGCATTTTCGCGATTTTTTTCTCCTTGCTGGTGGCGGCCGTGATCAGCGGCAGGTTGCCGAAACCGTCCGGCGCATTTACGTCCGCCTTGTACTGGATGAGGGCTTGCACGATCAGCGCGTTGCCGCTCTGCACCGCCGTGTGCAGGACCAGGTTCCCATAGTCGTCCTGCACGTTGGGATTGGCGCCATTTTTCAAAAGCCGGCGGACGGAGATCACATCTTCATCCCCGACAGCCTTTACCAGCTGCTCCGTGGCGCGTTTGCGGGCGGAGGCATTGTCGCGGGGCATATATAATCTCCTTCGTGATTCTTAAATGTCGTAATATTGTGAAGCCGGTATACTAGCAATTATTTTTTGTTGTGATAATACGTCATCCGAAATAAAACTGGTTTAATCGCCGATTTTTTGGAGAGGGTCGCTGCGTTTGTTGTCAGGCGTCAAATCCTTCGGGGATATGGTAATGAGAGATGGCATTTATATTTCATAAACCGAAACGGGAAACAAAAGTTATGTTTAGTACACAGCATAGAAAAGGCGCCGCGCGTGCTGCCGGCGGAATCGTTTTTGTTTTTGCGCTGCTCTTGCAGCTGCCCGTGGCCGCGGCGGGGTATTACAGCGCCGACGGCACGTCAGCCGCCGCGCCGCCCACCTCCGGCGGGGCGGACTCCCTGCACACCATCGTCGTGATGTCGGCCGACAAATGCTTTGCCGCGCTCGGGCAAGACGAGACGGACGAGATCGTGTCGCATTACAAGCACCCTTACATGGAATGCGTGCGGCGTTTGAAACTGAAAAAGGCGGCGGAGAAAGAGACAAAAGCCGCAGATAAAAAAGCGGCCGCCGAAAAGCAGGAGAAAGACTCGCTCACGCAAAAAGAGATCGAGATGCAAAAAACCTCCGGCGGCACCGCGGAGCACATCATCACGAAGACCGGCGGCTACTACAGCGTTCCGCAACAGACGCAGCAGCGGACGCCGGCGCCGCAACAGCCGCCCGCCGCGGCTCCCTTCGTCCCGCAGGACCCCGAACAGGCTTATCTGGCGACGCATCCGTCGTTCGCCCTCATTCCGCCGCCCAACGATCACGCGAAAGATTTCGTCCGGCTGAACCAATAAAGCCCGCTGACAAAGCCGCTGAAACGCGCTGAAACGCCTTGAAACGGCGAACGGGCTTTGTGCAAAAAATTTTCTCCGGATATGTTTTTGAATTTTCTCGGTGATTTGATTTCACGCGCCGCGCGTTTGAAAATTGTTGTTGACGGGCGGGGATCATCTCTGTTCTTATCTCATCAGGCTCGCGAAGTGTCGATGGGCCGGACGAAATAAAAACGACGCGGCCTCCTCGGGAGCCCGCGTTTTTTGTTGCCCCAAAAAAGAAAACAGATTTTGGAATTGAGATGGACGATGACGGAACGCCGGAAGATCCGCGCGGATGCATAGACGCGGATGGATTGATACGCGCTTTGCAACAGCATGTGCTGGGCGGCAATAAAATGACGGCCACGCAGGTCTCCGCCGCCGTCGCGCTTTTGAAGAAGATATTGCCGGACATTCCGTCGGCAGTTGCGGCGGCCGCGGCCGGACGGGACGAAAAGATAAAAGCGCACGAAGAGGCTTTAAGAGAACTGGAGTGAATAAAAGCGAAAAAGAAATCCGCCGGAAACTGAAGGCGGATTTTTTGCATTATGCGGAAAAGTGCCTCGTCATCCGCACCAAGCAGGGCGCGCTGCGCGGGCTGGAACTCAACAACGCGCAACGTTTTGTTCACGACCGTCTGGAGGAGCAACTTAAAACAACCGGCCGCGTGCGCGCGCTGGTCGTCAAGGGGCGCCAGCAGGGCGTCTCGACCTATGTCGAGGCAAGGTTTTACTGGAAGGTGACGCACAGCAAGGGCGCGCGCGCCTTCATCCTCGCGCACCTCGACGCCGCGACGAAAAATTTATTCGCGATCATGAAAAGGTTTCATGACAACTGCCCCTATCCGGTGAAGACGCACGAGGGACGCGCCAACGCCCGCGAGATGCTGTTCGACCGCCTCGACTCCGGCTATCACGTCGGCACCGCCAAATCCCAGGGGGTCGGGCGGTCGGACACGCTGCAATATTTTCACGGCTCGGAGGTCGCCTACTGGGCGAACGCGCGGGAGCATATGTCCGGCGTGCTGCAGGCCGTGGCGGACATGGACGGGACGGAAATTATTCTGGAGAGCACCTCGGCGGGGGCGCAGGGCTTGTTTTACAAACTCTGCGACGATGCAAGGCATGACCGGTCGGACTACCAGCTGATCTTCGTGCCGTGGTTCATGCAGACGGAATACAGAAGACCGCCGCCGCAGGGTTTCACGCTCACGGCGGAAGAAGAGGATTACAAACGCGCGCACGGGCTCGACGACGCGCAGATGTGCTGGCGGCGGGCGAAGATTTACGAGACGGGAAATATCTGGACGTTCAGGCGCGAATATCCGGCGACGGTCGACGAGGCCTTCCACGCCGACCGGCCGAACGCCTTGTGGACGCGCGAGACGCTGCAGATCAACCGCGTCGATGCGGACGCGCTGCCGGAGATGAAGCGCATCGTCGTGGCGATCGACCCCGCGACGACGTCGAAGCAGGGCAGCGACGAAACGGGAATCATCGTCGCCGGTCTGGGCGCGGACGGTCACGGCTATGTGCTGGAGGATGTGAGCGGCAAATACACGCCCGCCGAATGGGCGTCGAAAGCGCTCAACGCATTTGGGAAATATAAAGCCGACCGCATCGTCGCCGAGGTCAATCAGGGCGGCGACATGGTCGAACATACCTTACGCACTTACGAGCCGAACGTGCCTTACAAGGCGGTGCACGCCAGCCGCGGAAAAGTGACCCGCGCCGAGCCGGTCGCCGCGCTGGATGCGCAAAGCCGCATCCACCATGTCGGCGTGCTGGGCGCGCTGGAAGATCAAATGTGCCGCTTTACGGCGGATGGAAAGGCCGGCTCGACCAATGCAAGTCCCGATCGCGTCGATGCGCGCGTCTGGGCGATGACGGAACTGATGCTGCACCGCGCCGCCCAAGGGCCGGCGATCTGGAGATGAAGGAGAAGTACATGAACTTAAAAAAAATATTCCGGCGGGAGAAAAAAGACAATCCCGCCGCGCCGCTGCTGGTGCAGTTTTCCGCGCACCAGCCGAAGTTCACCCCAAGGCAGTATGATAAACTCGCTTACGAGGGCTATCAGAAAAACGTCATCGCCTACCGCTGCATCCGGCTGATCAGCCAGACGGCGGCGGCGGTGCCGTTCGCGCTGTATCAGGGCAAGGGCGCGGCGCGGGTGCGGCTGCATGACCATCCGCTGCTGGGCTTGCTCTCCCGCCCGAACCCGACGCAGGGCGGGGCGGAACTGTTCGAGGCGCTCTATGCGTTCTCGCTCATCGCGGGCAACACCTATCTCGAGGCCGTCGGCCCGACGGGTGGCTCCCCCCGCGAACTATGGACGCTGCGTCCGGACCGGATGCGCGTCATTCCCGGTGTGCAGGGCGTGCCGGAGGCCTACCGTTATACGGTGGACGGCAAATGGGTCGATTTCCCCGTCGATCCGCTGTCCGGGCGCGCGCATGTCCTGCACATCCGGCACTTTCATCCGCTCGACGACTGGTACGGCATGAGCCCGCTCGAGGCCGCCGCGGTGAGCATCGACCAGCACAACGACGCCGCGCGGTGGAACGCGGCGCTCTTGCAAACCGGCGGGCGGCCTTCGGGCGCGCTGGTCTATTCGCCGTCGACGCCCGATGCGCCCGATACGCTCACCACCGAGCAGCGGCGCATTTTGAAAGACGAGCTGGAGCGGTTTTTCACCGGCCACGACAACGCCGGGCGGCCATTGGTGCTGGAAGGCGGTCTCGACTGGAAAGAAATGTCGCTCTCGCCCAAGGACATGGACTGGCTGGCGGGCAAGGACGTGTCCGCGCGGGAGATCGCGCTGGCCTTCCACGTGCCGTCGCAACTCGTCGGTATCCATGGCTCGCAGACCTTCGCCAACTTCGAGCAGGCGCGCCTCGCGCTGTTCGACGATGCGGTGCTGCCGCTGATCGACCATGTGAAGGACGCGCTCAACAACTGGCTCGCGCCGCTGTTCGGCGAGGATCTGGAGATCGAATACGACGCGGACAAGGTCGAGGCGCTCAACCTCCGCCGCCAGCAGGTGTGGGACAGGCTTTCGAACGCAAGTTTTCTCACGCCCAACGAAAAACGCGCCGCACTCGGCTATCCCGCGATCGAAGGAGGAGACGCCCTTGGCTGCTGACATGAAAAATAAAATTCCCTTGAAGCTGGAGAACAGGGTCTATGCCGTCGCGCCGACTTTCGCGCTGGTGCGCGAGATCGAATATGAACTCGGCGGCATTGCGGATTTGCGCAGGAAATTTCTAAGCGACGGCTGGAAGGTCTCCGACCTCGTCGTGCTGGTGCAGATGATGCTGCAGGCGGCGGGCAAAACGGTCGATTACGTCGAGCTGGGGAATGCGCTGCTGCGCGAAGGAATCGCGCATTACCTCGCCGCCGCGCAAGTATTTCTCGATCTGGTGCTGCATGGCGAATGAGGCTGTGAAGGAAATGCGCGTCTATGAAACGTCAGAGACGGCGGGCGCGGGCGATCTGCTGCTCACCCGCCGGGCGGGCAGCCGCAGTTTTTATTCCACTTTCGGGGCGGGCGGCGCGCCGGATGCGTTTTTGTATCTCGTCAGCCATCGTGACCTGAACGAGTGGGAAGCGGGCACAGGGCACCTGAGCGATGCGGGCACGCTCTGCCGCGACACGGTGGTCGCTTCGAGCAACAACGATAAACCGGTGGATTTTTCCGCGGGGATGAAGGATGTCACCAACAACATTTACGAGGGCGCCTATGACGCATAATCAATTCGATGCTGATTTTGAAATCAAGTTTCTTGCCGAAACCGGCGTGTTCGAAGGCTATGCCTCGGTGTTCGGCGTCGTCGATCAGGTCAACGACAAAATCGCCTCCGGCGCGTTCAAAGAGAGCCTCGCCGCGTGGCGCAGGAAAAAAAGCTTCCCGCCGCTCCTCTGGCAACACGACGCCGCGGCGCCGGTCGGCGCATGGCGCACGATGCGCGAGGACAGCCGCGGCCTGTTTGTGAAAGGCGATCTGTTCACCGCCGACATTCCCCGCGCGCAGGAGGCTTATAAACTGCTCAAGGAAAACGTCGTCACCGGCCTGTCCATCGGCTACCGCGCGCAAGAATCGCACATCGAGAAAAAATCCGGCGTGCGCGTGCTGACCAGACTCGACCTGATCGAGGTCTCGCTCGTCACTTTCCCCGCCAACGCGGAAGCGCGGGTGACGGGCGTGAAGGCCGCGCCGGAGGAGGGCCTGCTCGCGCAAATCATGCGCGATGCGGCGGAGGATATCAGACGCGCCGTCGAGATCCGCCGTTTCACGCGTCTGTTGCGCGATGCGGCGTTGGAAACTATCGACCGTTAACCCAAAACCCCGAAAGGAAAAACCATGACATCACTCTGGATCAAACTGCGTGAGGCGCTCGAAGCCGAGTGCGCAACGCTGCACCATCTGCTCGCGCCGCTGGAAGAACAGCTGAAACCCGTCGCCGAGCAGGACTTGAAAGACATTGCCGAAGCCGGCGCCGCCGCTGCCGCCGCTGCCGTCACGGCCTCCGGTGGGCTGACGCTCACCGGCGCCGAAGCCGCCGCGATCGCGGGGGGGGCGCGCGGCTTTGAGTCTGGCAAAGACGAAGGGCATTGCGCTTTCCGAGCAGGCGGCCTTGGGCCTTGCCACCCTGGCGGGCCTCAAAACGCCGCAACAGTAACCACCACCACAAACCGAAAAGGAAAAAAAGAGAATGACACAAGACTCCCAACTGACCGAGCTTTACCGCTCCTTTGAAATGTTCAAGGAGGCGAACGATGAACGCCTGCGCGAGATCGAAGCCAAGGGCAACGCCGATCCGCTCACCGAGATCAAGGTCAACCGCCTCAACGAGCGCTTCGACCATCTCGAAACGGCGATGCGCCGCACCGCCCGCGCCGCATCCGCGCAAAAATCCGACGAGGAAAAAGAGGCGCAGCTCTTCGCCGTCGAGCGCAAGAACCAGTTCTCGGGCGAACTCGATGTGAAAACCTACCGTCATTACAAGGCGGCGCTGAACAATTACTTACGCAAGAACAACGCCGGTTCCAACATCGACGAGATCAAGGCCTTGAGCGTCGGCTCCGATCCGGACGGTGGTTTCGCCGTGCCGCCGGACATGGGCGGGCGCATCGTCGAGATGGTCTATGAAACCTCGCCGGTGCGGCAGGTGGCGAACGTGGTGACCATCGGTTCCGACGCGCTGGAAGGCATCAACGATTTGAACCAGCCGACTTCCGGCTGGGTCGGCGAGACGGACACGCGCTCCGACACCGCCACGCCGCAGATCGGCGAGTGGAGGATCCCCGTGCACGAGCAGTATGCCGAGCCGTCCGCGACGCAAAAACTGCTGGACGATGCGATGTTCGACGTCGAGGCCTATCTCACCAAGAAGATCGCCGACCGCCTTTCGCGCATGGAAAACACGGCCTTCATCACCGGCAACGGCATCCGTCAGCCGCGCGGCATCCTGACCTATGCGGCGGGCGTGCCGAGCGCGTCGAGCTTCAACATCATCGAGCAGATCCACTCCGGCGCGGCAGGCGCATTCGCCTCCACCGATCCGGGCGACGCGCTGATCAGCCTCGTCTATGCGCTCAAAGCGCCGTACCGCAACAAGGCCTGCTTCCTGATGGCGCGCGAAACCCTGGGCGAAGTGCGTAAACTGAAAGACAGCATGGGCCGCTACCTGTGGCAACCGGACTTCCAGATGCGTCAGGGCGGCCACCTGCTCGGCTTCAACGTCGTCGAAGCGGCGGACATGCCGGTGATGGCGGCGAACAGCCTCTCGATCGCGTTCGGCGATTTCAGCCAGGGCTACCAGATCGTCGACCGTCAGGGCATCCGCATCCTGCGCGACAGCTTCACCGCCAAACCCTACGTCAAGTTCTACACGACGAAGCGCGTCGGCGGCGATGTCGTCAACTTCGAAGCCATCAAGCTGATGACCTTCGCGGCCTAACATATATAGAAAGGAAACTTTGAACAATGCATGATCTTGTCAACAACATTGCGGTGATGCAATCCGTGATGCCGCAGGTGATCGCCGCGGCGGCGCTTTCAACCGGCAATATCGACACGCAGGGCGCGGACATCCAGTCCTTCGTCGTGCTGGTCGGCAACATTGCCGACGTGCTCTCGGGCGCGGTGCGGATCGACCTTTCGATTAGCCACGCCGATGACGACGGC
>JAJZFS010000047.1 GCA_021805245.1 Pseudomonadota bacterium
CGATCACCGCGGCGGCGCGCGGCATTACAGGCAGTGGCAGGAGCGGGGCATCGACATGCCGTTGGCAGTGACGATCGGCGCCGACCCCGCGACGATCCTCTCCGGCGTCATGCCGCTGCCTGATACGCTTTCGGAATATCATTTCTCCGGTTTGATCCGCCGTGAAAAACTTGGCCTTGTGCCCTGCAAAACCGTGCCGATGCTGGTGCCCGCAGAAGCGGAGATCGTGCTGGAAGGCCATGTCTCGGCGAAGGAAACGACAATGGAAGGGCCCTACGGCGACCATACCGGCTATTTCAACAGCGTCGAGCCGTTTCCGGTTTTCACCGTTTCGGCGATCACCATGCGCAAGAAGCCGGTTTATCTTTCGACCTATCTCGGCCGCCCGCCGGACGAAGCCTCGACCATGGCAATTGCGATGAACGATGTGTTTCTACCGCTGCTGCAGCAGCAATTTCCCGAGATCGTCGATTGCTGGCTGCCGCCGGAAGCCTGTTCATACCGCATCGCGGTCATATCGATCAAGAAACGTTATGCCGGACACGCGCGGCGGATGATGCTGGCTTTCTGGTCGTATCTTTACCAGTTCAGCTACACGAAAATGATCATCGTCGTCGATGAAGACATCAACGTGCGCAACTGGACGGACGTGCTCTGGGCGCTTTCAACGCGCATGGACGCCGCGCGCGACGTCGTGACGCTGGACAATATGCCGATCGATTATCTTGATTTCGCCTCGCCGCAGAGCGGCCTCGGCGGCAAAATCGGCTTCGACGCCACCAACAAAACCTTCGGCGAAACAGACCGCACATGGGGCAGGCCGCTGCACATGGACGAAAAAACCGTGCAGCGCGTCGATGCGCTGTGGGACGGGATTTTCAGCACAGAAAAGAAAAAACTCCGCCGCCGCGCGTGAATATGACCCGTTAAATCTATGTTAATCAATTTTCCCTATAATTTTATTAGGCTTTTGCAGCCGGCAGGGGGTTATTCTCATGGGTCCATTCAGCACCGTTTTCAACAAAAAAATGGATAAGGCGCAGAAAAAGGCGCTCATCGAGAGCGTCACAGCAACGGTAAAGGCCATCAACGCCAGGCCTGCAGATTTTCAGCAGCCGCAAGACCCGCGCATTTCAAACAACGCTTTCGAGTATCTCGTCACCAAATATTGTGCGCAAATGACGGACGGCGCTTCCAATGCAGTGAAGCTGGATATCCGCGCCATGCGTAATGACGCGATAAAGTTCAAAGGTACAATGGAAGACGATCTGGTTCCGCTGCTCGACGGCCTCATGGAACGCGGCGGCATTATACACGGGCAAAAAGTAGTGCTGCATGTGGATGTCAGGGACTTTGAAAATGCGCCTTCCAGTTCTCCGCCCGTCCCCAGGAGAAGAATGCACTAGCCGACAACGCGGAACGCGCCGGCGCGGCGTAGAAAAAAAATTTCCGATACGGAAAGAAAGAAAACCAGCAAACCCGCACGGCTTGGCTCGCTCCGGCGAATTTTTATCTTATATTAACTATCTTTCCCTATAATAGCTATAACGCTTTAGAAGTCACAGGGAGATCATCTCATGGGCCCGTTCAGTAAAGTTTTCAACGAGAAAATGGAAAAGGCGAGAAAGAAGGCGCTGGTCGACAGCGTCAAGGCAACCGTCAAGAAAATCAATGCCGCGCCGTCGAATTTCATACAGCCCCAAAACCCGCGGATTCCGGACCGCGGCCTTAAACATCTCATGAGCAAATTCTGCCCGCAGCTCGCGCAGGGCAAAGTGAAACTGGATATCAGAGCCATGCGCCGTGGCAGAAGAGAACGCGAGGAGCTTGTGCTTGAAGAAGTATTGTTTCCGCTGCTCGACGGTCTCGCGGAACGCGGCGGCGTCGTGGACGGACAGAAGCTGAAGCTGCAGATGGACGCACGGGATTTCGACGACGCGCCCAAGCGCTGCCCTATGGCTCCGAAACCGGACTTTGCTTAACCGACAATAAAAAACGGCCTGGATGCGCTGATCCGCACTTCGCCGGAAGCGACGTTGGATACGCCGCATCCCGAGAGCGGCGGCAGTGAAAATCCGCGCACCGGATATTTGCATTTTCCCGTGATGGTGATCTTCGCAGGCTCGATGACGAGGACAGAAAAAATGCCCCGCAATTTGACTTTGTGCTGCCCCGCCTGAAAGAAGCGGATGGACGGGCGGTTTTGCGCATCATAAAAAACGGCGGAGGAGGGCTTGCGGCGTTTTTTCAACACCGCGTAAATTTCCCCGAAGTTGGCGAGCTCGTGGTCCTTCCTGCCGTCGAGAAAGCCGAAGATGTGCAGCTCGCGCCAGTCGCCCTTGCGGATAATTTCGAGACAGAAGCGAAGGTCGGTGACGTCCTGATCTTTTTTGAAGGCGATGGGCGCGGATTTCGGCGGTTTGCCTGAATCGCCGTCGCCCGCCCACATAACCGGATCAACCGCAAACTTCACGCCGCCGTCGACCGCCACTTGCGGCGCGCCGTCCAGCTTCAGCGGCTTCAGCAGCGCGGGGCGCAAAATATTCTTTTGCACCGGCCCGACGAGAATAAGCCGCTCCGCATCAATGTTCCGTGTGGCCTGTTTCCGAAGCAAGTTTTGTCATCCTTGTAAATCCGCGTAAAGGTCATAGTAATCGATTTATTCACATTAAGCCATATGATTAGGCTTTACGCAAAAGGCAGGGCCGCCCGAAGGCGGCCCTGCCTTTCTCAAGACGAGAACGCCTGTGACGGTTTAGCGGCGGCCCCCATGGTGACGGTCACCGTGGCGGTCGCGCTTGTCACGGCGCATGTCGCGGGTCATATGGTTGCGGCGGTCCTTTTGCCGTTCCATCCTGCTGTGATCGCGACGCATGTCGCGGCGCTCGTTCATATATCCGGCCTTGTCGCCCGATGCCTTGTCCTGCTTCATCTCGCGCCTGTCGCCGCGCGCATCGACGCGCTCGCGCGCGAGTTTGCGGTCGGTGCCGTTGCGCACGCGCCTGTCATGGCGGATGTCGCGGGTATCGCGGCGGGCGTCGCCAAGCTTTTCCTTCCCTTGATCGACACCCGGCACGGGCGCGGTCGACGAGACGGGCGGCGTTGTTGTCGTGTCCGTTTGCGCGAAAGCGACTGCAGGCGCCATCATCAGGGTTGCGGCCAGTATATAGATGCTTTTTCTCATGAAGATATCTCCTGTTAGAGTTGTTGTATATTGAGGGATATTCCGAATGAACATCCACTTTCAGCTTATATTTCCAGTCTACCGGCTCTCGTGTTGTCTGCGGATGGGGGGCATGATGAATTAAAATTAAGGATGACGGGGGGGCAGATCCTCTATCCGGTTTAACGCGCTGTTTTTACAGCGGGAAATCAATTGCCGAGGATCATGCAGGGTAAAAAAAAGCCCTTGCCGATCATAGATGGATCAGGAAAGGTGTAATGCCCACGCACCGCAGGCTGAATGCCACTCTGGGTCAGACCTTGGGAGCAGACGCGGCCGGCCTGATGACCTGAATTTTCGCGCCGTCGTATCTTGTCGCCGTTGGTACGGTCCCGGGGGTGATAAGCCCCGCTTTTTCCATGGCTTCCAGCCGCGCCACATCGGTCTGGCTCAACGTGATAGGCGTAGGCGCGCCAAGCGCCGGACTTTGAACTTCGGGTCTTTTGTAGTATGCATGTGCGGATTTATTAAAGCTCTCATGTATGTCAGGAAAGGCAGAAGAAAAATTTTTTGTTCGTGCATTGGAATTGCCCGCCGTGCTGGTGGGGCCGGTCTTGGGTGCGGGTTTATTATCCTTGGGTTTGCTGCGCTCTATGTCAGACATCATGACAGTTTGCTCTTTTTTGAAAAATCCGCGCTTGTCCAGAAAATCCTTAGTCAATTGTCCGCCTGAGGCGGCTTCGTGCCCCATATAGGCAGAAGTACCGATAAACATAGCCAAGCCTACAAAAGGGAGCAGTGTGGCCACGCCCAACGATGCGAATATCCCTACGGTAAAGGCGGCAACGAAAACCCCCACCGATTTCTTGTCGGTCGTTTCGGCACAGCGATCAATCGCTTTGTTTGCCTCTTTGGTTAGCTCGACACCAATCTGTTTCGCCGCATTTTTTCTAGCGTCATTGGAAGATTCGACTTTGGAGAGCTCCTTGGCAATGTATAAATCCTTTTCAGGCCCCGACAGCTTCGCCAGTCGCGCTTTGATAGCGGTAGCCTTTTTAGATGAGTATACTTTATAACTAACGGCGGCCGGATCGTATCTCTGAGTAAATCCATCTTGCTGCATCGCATCCCCCAAAAAACCCCTGTATTTTAATATTATAGGAGAGATTTGATATTATGTCAATAATTTGGGCTACTGGGCAGTATCCGGGCAGTTTTTTGCCTTGAAAAATGGTGGACCCTGGGGGATTTGAACCCACGACCTACTGATTAAGAGTCAGCTGCTCTACCAACTGAGCTAAGGATCCACTTGGGGAGTCTTATAATACGTGAAGTCTTTTTTGTCGAGAAAAAACACCGCAACTTCTGCGCACGTTGCCGTCAGCTCGCCAGAGCAGCGTCAACTATCTGAAAATCAACCGTTTTTCTACCATTCCATTCGTTGATGCTGACGTGCCCCGCGATGTGCAGCGGTGTCGGGCCGGATTTCAGCAGCAGTTCGCCCAAATCCGAGTCGAGCGCGCGGAAGGCGATGCCCTTGAGGGTCGCGCCGCCGGAGGTGTCCTGCAGGAAGCAACTGACATGGTTTTCCCCGACCACCCGCGGACGGACGATTTTGACCCCCGCAAGGGCAAAACGCGGCTGGGCGTGGCCCTGACCGTAGGGTGCGAGCGTGTCGAGCTTTGCGGCCAGGTCCAGCGTCAGCGCGTGGAGCGACAGCACGGCGTCGAGCCGCAGTTCCGGCGCCAAAGGCTGGCCGCCCAGTTGCGCCGCCACATGGTCGTTCAAGTAGGCGGAGAAGTCCGCCAGCAGGTCGCGCGTGACGGTGAAGCCCGCGGCCATTTTGTGTCCGCCGCCCGCGACGAGCAGGCCTTTTTCCTTCGCCGCCAAAATCGCGCCGCCGAGATCGACTCCTGAAACCGAGCGGCCCGAGGCCTTGCCGACGCCGTTTTCATCGAAGGCGATGACGCAGGCGGGGCGGTTGTATTTTTCCTTCAGGCGCGACGCGACGATGCCGATCACGCCCGGATGCCAGCCGTCGCCGTCGATCATCAGGACGAGATTATCGCCCGCGTCTTCGCCGATCCGCGCAATGGCGTCGTCCAGCACGGCCTTTTCGATTTCCTTGCGCTCGGCGTTGTATTCGTGCAGTTGCAGGGCGATGGCTTTGGCCTCCAGCGGGTCGTCGGTCGAGAGCAGACGCGCGCCTAAAATGGATTCGCCGACGCGGCCGCCCGCATTGACGCGCGGGCCGAACATGAAACCCGCATGGAAGGTGCCGGGCGCTTCCGACAATCCCGCCACGTCGCCAAGCGCGACGATGCCGGGGTTTTGGCGCATGGCCATGACTTTGAGGCCCTGCGAGACGAAGGCGCGGTTCACGCCCGTCAGCGGCACGACGTCGCAGACGGTGCCAAGCGCGACGATGTCAAGCCATTGCAAAATGCGCGGCTCGGGACGCGCCTCGGTGTAAAACCCGCGGGCGCGCAGGATGCGGTTGACCGCGACGATGGCGAGAAAGGTCACGCCCACGGCGGCGAGCTGGCCCTGATTGCTGTCGTCGTCGAGGCGGTTGGGGTTGACCACGGCCACGGCGTTGGGCAGTTTTGGTTCGGCGCGGTGGTGGTCGAGCACGACGATGTCCAGACCCGCTTTTGTGCCCGCGTCGATGGCATCGAACGATGTCACGCCGCAATCGACGGTAACGACGAGGTCGATGCCTTGTTCTTTCAGCTTCAGCAGGGCGGGCGCGTTGGGGCCGTAGCCTTCGGCGATGCGGTCGGGAATGTAGATGTGCAGCTCGACGCCGAGCGACTTGAAAAAGCGTTTCAGCAAGGCGGAGGAGGTCGCGCCGTCCACGTCGTAATCGCCGAACACGGCGGTTTTTTCGCCTGCGATGATGGCGGCGGCGATGCGTTCCACCGCTTTGTCCATATCTTTGAGCGTGCTGGGGTCGGGCAATTGCGTTTTGAGCGTGGGGTTGAGGAAATTTTCCACTTCGTCAAAGCCCACGCCGCGCGCGGCCAGCAGACGGCCAAGAATATCCGGCAGGCCGAACGACTGGCTGATGCCCGCAGCGAGGCGTTCGTCGGCGGGGGTGAAGGACCATTTCTTGCCAAGGATGGAGCTTTGGATGTCGAGAACGTGGCTCCCGGTTGCGGCAAGCTGTTCGCTGATGTCCGGTTTCAGGCGGGCGGTCATGCGCGTATCCTCCTGAAGGCCAGAGAAGCGTTTCCGGCGATCGCCTTGAAATTGATGGTCAGGCAGCCGGTGATGATCAGCCCCGCGCCGAGTGCGAGATACGGGCTATAGCGCGCGAAGCCCGCGGCCGCCAGCAGCGACGTGGAGACCAGCGGAATGAAATAAGAGAGCGATCCCACCACGCGCGCCGAGCCGTGCTTCATGGCGTAATTCCACATCATATAGGCCATTCTGCTGAAAGCGAACACGAGCAGCAGGCTCCAGCGCAGCGCCGTGGACGGCCAGACCGTCGGCTCGAACAGCAGGTGAAGGGTCAGCATCGTGACGCCGGTCGTAAGGAAGAAGACCGCCACCTGATCGCTCCGGATAGGGATGCGTTTCAGAAGTGTCGAATATACGCCCCATATGAGTCCGCAGAGCAGGCCCATCAGCAGCGTTATATGGCCGGCGCTGAACGTCAGCGCGCCGCGGCTGGCGAAGACGAACACCGCTCCCGTAAAGCAGAGCGCAATGCCGGCGAGCGCGTAGCCGTCCGGCTTCATCTTCTGCACAAGAACGCTGAAGATGATGAGAAAGGCGGGCCAGGTGAAATTCAGCAGGCTGACTTCCAGCAGCGGGCCGGTCTTCATCGCGTAAACGAAGAGCGTGTTATAAAGCGTAAAGCCGAAAATGCCCATCAGATAGGCCTTGGGCATCATGCGGAACTTGCCCGGCAGGCTTTCACCTTTGTAGAGCCACCAGAGACATACGATGCTGAAAGCCACAAGGTTGGCAAAAGCGCCGAGCAGGAAAGGCGGCATATCCCCGATGAGGGCAAGCGTCAGCGGAACGAAGAACCAGATGGTTATCGCCCCCATGCCGCTCATATTTGCCGCGTTTCCGTTGGTCATTTATAGCCCGTCTTTCTGCGGAAGTTGTGCGTCGCCTCGATGCGGCGGATGGTGCCGGTTTTCGAGCGCATGACGACGGAATGGGTGGAGGCGCCGCCGGAAAAACGCCGCACGCCCTTGAGCATCGCGCCGTCGGTCACGCCCGTCGCGGCGAACATGATGTCGCCGTGGGCGAGATCGTCGAGTTCGTATTTCTTGTTGAGGTCGGCGACGCCCCATTTTTTGGCGCGAGCCTTTTCGTCGTCGTTGCGGAAGATCAGCCGCCCCTGCATGAAGCCGCCGGTCGAGCGCAAGGCCGCCGCCGCCAGAACGCCTTCGGGCGCCCCGCCGGAGCCGAGGTAAATGTCGATGCCCGCCTCGGGCTGCGCCGTGGCGATGATGGCCGAAACGTCGCCGTCGGGGATGAGCATGATGCGCGCGCCGGCCTCGCGCACGCGGGCGATCAGCTCTTCGTGGCGCGGGCGGTCGAGAATGCAGACGACGATTTCCGCCACATGTGCATCCTTGGCGCGGGCGAGGGCATTGAGGTTTTCAGCGGGCGTGGCGTCGATATCGACGAGGCCTTCGGGAAACCCTGAGCCGATGGCGATTTTGTCCATGTAGACGTCGGGCGCGTTGAGAAAGCCGCCTTTTTCCGCCATGGCGACGACGGCGAGGGCGTTCGGCCCGCCTTTCGCGGTGATGGTCGTGCCTTCGAGCGGGTCGAGGGCGATGTCCACTTGCGGGCCGTTCCTGGTGCCGACCTTTTCGCCGATGTAGAGCATCGGCGCTTCGTCGCGCTCGCCTTCGCCGATGACGACCGTGCCGTCGATGCTGAGGTTGTTGAGCGCGTTGCGCATCGCGTCCACCGCCGCCTGGTCGGCCGCCTTTTCGTCGCCGCGGCCCATGAGCAGGGAGGCGGAGAGCGCCGCCGCCTCGGTCACGCGCACCAGTTCGAGCGCGAGGTTGCGGTCCATGGTGAAGGCCGGTTGGCGATAGGTTTCAACTGATTCTGCTTTGGTCATTTTTGCTGCTGCTTTCATGATACATGTCCACTTTCAAAGGTTTCTATGCGCATAAGATGCGGGGGTTCGACGGAAGATTTCAGTTTGCCGATCTGCGCTGCGGCCGCCAGCATGTCGCCCTCGAGCGTTTCATGGCTGGTGAGGATGACCGGCACGGGCTGGTCGGGCGCATGGCCGCGCTGCAGGATCGATTCCAGAGACACGCGGCAATCGCGCAGGATGGCGGACACGTCGGCGATCACGCCCGGCTTGTCCAGCACCATCAGACGCAGGAAGTAGGAGCCGGTGCGCGCGTTGATGTCGGCGCT
Source organism: Pseudomonadota bacterium (assembly GCA_021805245.1). Lineage (GTDB taxonomy): Bacteria > Pseudomonadota > Alphaproteobacteria > Micavibrionales > UBA2020 > PALSA-926. Next base: position 8,567 of record JAJZFS010000047.1, read on the forward strand.
TTGCAGCTTTTGCGGTTCGGCGACGCCGAGCAACGGCAGATCTGCACAGCCGCGCGCGATGTCGGCGATGTCGGCGACGACGGCGGAGGCGGTGGCGTTGCCG
>JAJZFS010000082.1 GCA_021805245.1 Pseudomonadota bacterium
CAATGACGATCACCGGCACGTTTTCGTCGATCAGCGCGATCGGCCCGTGCTTCATTTCGCCCGAGGCGTAGCCTTCGGCATGAATGTAGGAGATCTCCTTCAGCTTCAGCGCGCCTTCCAGCGCGATCGGATAGGCCGTTCCGCGGCCGAGATAGAGAGCGTCGCGGGTTTCGGAGAATTGTTGCGCGATGGTCTGGATTTTTTCGTCATGGTTGAGCAGCGCGGCGAAGCGGGCGGGCAGTTCCCGCAAAGCGGTGGTGAGTTCCTGTTCGCGCGGCGCCGTGATCTTGCCGCGGGTGCGCGCAAAGGCGACGGCGAGGCAGGCGAGGGTGGTGAGCTGGGTCGTGAAGGCCTTGGTCGAGGCGACGCCGATTTCCGGCCCCGCCAGCGTGCGCAGCACCTGGTCCGACTCGCGCTCGATGGTGCTTTCGATGGTGTTGAGCAGCGAGATGATCTTCTGATCCTGCCGTTTGCAATAGCGCAGGGCCTCGAGCGTGTCGAGCGTCTCGCCCGACTGCGAGATGAACAGGGCCGCGCCGCCTTCGGGCAGCGGCGCCTCGCGGTAGCGGAACTCCGAGGCGATGTCGGTCTCGACCGGCAGGCGCGCGATTTGCTCGAACCAGTATTTCGCCACCATGCCGGCATAAAAAGCCGTGCCGCAAGCGGAAATGGTGAGGCGCGGCACATTGCTGAGCGCGATGATGTCGTCCGGCATGGTGATGTGCCCGGTCGCCGGATTGATGTAGGAATTCAGCGTGTCGGCGATGACGGCGGGCTGCTCGTAAATCTCCTTCAACATGAAATGGCGGTATTTGCCCTTGCCCATGATCGCGCCGGATTGCGCGGTGGTGCGGATCTCGCGTTCGACCTTGCCGCCGTTGGCGGCATGAATGGTGACGCCGCTCCGCGTCATATGCACGCAGTCGCCGTCGTCGAGAAAGCTGATCTTGTCGGTGAGCGGCGCAAGCGCGTATGAATCGGAAGCGAGGAACATTTCGCCCTTGCCGTAGCCGATCGCCAATGGCGTGCCGCAACGCACGCCGATCATCAAATCTTCCTCGCCCGAGAAGATCATGGCGACGGAAAAGGCGCCTTTCAGTTTCGCGCGTGCGGCATCGACGGCGGCTTGCGGCGTCATGCCTTGTTTCAGGTAATGCGTGACGAGATGGGCGATGACCTCGGTGTCCGTGTCGGTCTCGAAGCGGCACTGCGATTCTTCCAGCTCGCTTTTGAGTTCCTGATAGTTCTCGATGATGCCGTTGTGGACGACGGCGACCCTGTCGGTCGCGTGCGGATGGGCGTTGGTCTCGTTGGCGACGCCGTGGGTCGCCCAGCGTGTGTGGCCGATGCCGACCGTGCCGCCGAGCGGCTCTTTTTCAAGGCGCACGGCGAGATTGACAAGTTTCCCTTCGGCGCGCCGCCGCTCGATTTTTCCGCCCACCAGCGTGGCGATGCCCGCGCTGTCGTAACCGCGGTATTCAAGCCTTTTCAAACCCTCGATCAGTTGAGGGGCCGCGTCTTTTTTGCCGATGATGCCAACGATGCCGCACATGCTTATTTGTCCTTTTTTTCTTTTTCCCGCCGGAACGCTTTTGCCCAGCCGTCCTTGTTGACCTGTGGCGCACGGCTGATGCCAAGTGCGCCTGCAGGCACGTCCTGATTGATGGAGCTGCCCGCGCCCGTGATGGCGCCGTCGCCGACGCTCACCGGTGCGACGAGCGCGGTATTGGAGCCGATAAAGGCATCCTTGCCGATGGCGGTTTTGTGTTTTTCAAAGCCGTCGTAGTTGCAGGTGATGGTGCCTGCGCCGATGTTGGCGTTGTCGCCGACCTCTGCGTCGCCGAGGTAAGAGAGATGTCCTGCTTTCACGCCCGCGCCAAGGCGGGCGTTTTTGGTCTCGACGAAATTGCCGACTTTGGCGCCTTTGCCGATTTTGGTGCCGGGGCGCAAACGCGCGAACGGGCCGATGGAGGCGTCTTTGCCGACCTCGGCGCCCGTGATGTGGCAATGGCTGAGAATATGCGCACCGTCATGCACGGTGACATCGGGACCGAAGAAAACGTCCGGCTCGATCACGACGTCCTGCCCCACCTGCGTATCGAAGCTGAAATAGACCGTTTCGGGATCGACGAGCGTCGCGCCGTTCGTCATGTGCTGTTCGCGCAAGCGGTATTGGAAGAGTTTTTCGACGTGGGCGAGATCGAGGCGCGAATTGACGCCCTCCATCTCTTCCGCAGGCACCTCGACGACATGCGTTTGGCGGTTGTCCTTGCGGGCGAGGGCGGGCAGGTCGGTGAGATAATATTCGCCCTGCGCGTTGTCGTTGCCGACTTCTGCAAGCCAGTCGAACAGCTTCGTGCCGTCGGCGCAGACAAGGCCGCCGTTGCAGAGGGCGATTTTTTTCTCTTCCGCCGAAGCGTCTTTGAATTCGACGATTTTTTTGAGCGTGCCGTCGTCGTCCAGCACCATGCGGCCATAGGCGTTCGGTTCCGTGACCCGCATGCCGGAGAAGGTGAGACCGACGGCGGGAAACTGGCGGCGGATGTCGACCATCTTTTGCAGCGTCGGCGCCGTCACCAGCGGCGTGTCGCCATAGAGGATCAGAATGTCGCCGTCGAAGCCCTTGAAATGTTCTTTCGCCGCCAGCACCGCGCCGCCCGTGCCGTTGACGGCTTGCTGGACGGCGGTGGCGTGCGGGCGCACGGCGTCGGCCATTTGTTTCATGTCGGGGCCGATGACGACGACGATTTTTTCCGGCGACAGGGCTTCCGCTGCGGCGATGACGTGTTGAACCATGGCGCGGCCCGCAACTTCATGCAGCGGTTTGGGCAGAGCGGATTTCATGCGCTTGCCTTCGCCTGCCGCGAGGACGATACAGCCGAGTTTTTCGTTCATGTCAGATGTTCCCCGTTTGTCATGGTTTATTCATTGCAGAGCGCGCCCTGATGGCGCAAATCACAGTTTGTTGCAGATGATAACATTCTATCAGTCGTTTGAACTGCTGGAAAGGTGCGCGACAACCGCGCCGAATTCGCTGGCAATTTCCATTTTCACGGGTACGACCTGCCCCGTCCCCTTGAGGCGGCCGAGCCACAATGTGGGCAGCATATGGCGCGCCTCGGTGTGGTGCTGCACGGCGAGCCAGCCGCGTTTCTGGTCTTCCTTGCTGAACCCCGCGACCGGCTGGACGGTCAGCGTGCAGCGCAGCGCCATACCTTTGTAATCGGAATAGCTGGAAGGCGTAAGCATTTCTTGCCCGTCGTTCTTCAAAACGATATTGAAGCGGCGCTTGCCGTCGAAAACCGGAAAGGCGCCCGCGCAATTGGAGGTGTTTTTGACGCTTTGCAGCATGGCGAGAACGCCGGTCAGCATGTCGAGCGTGTGCCGCGTGAGTTCGGCTTTGAAATCGCGCTTGACGGTGGTTTTTTCGCCGTCCTGTGTGGTGGATTTGAGAATTCTGCCGCCCGGGCCGTAATCCATCTCGGTGATTTTTTCGTTTTTGCGCCATGTGCTGCGCGCGGTATAGACGGCGGGCACAAGTCTGCCGTCCTGCGTATGTCCGGTCGTGATATAGGAGGCCCGCCATGGAAAAAGATCGCCGATGAGTCCTTCCGTTGTCGCTATGACCTTCAGGCCGTAGGCTTTTTTATCGAGGTTCATGACCAGCGAGGCGTGCAAGGCTTCGAAGCCGCCGGCGTAAACGCTGTAATGCAGGTCGAGCTTGTGTTTCGTCTTCACTTTATAGCGCAGGCTGGAGGCAGAGAGATCGGGGTATTTGTCGTAGCTCGCCTGCGCGAGCGGGATAGCCGCATAGGCTGCGACTGTCATGGCCAGCAGGACAAGGCTGCTTTTTCTGATCGTTTTACCCATTACATAAATCTCTTTTAAAAACGGCGTCCGCTTCAAAGGGACGTTTCCGGATGCTACGTCCTGCGGGCAAAATATAAACCGATACAAAAGTATTGATATTTATGAAAAAAGTCAATAGCCTTCCTTGATTTTATATTTAACTATATGATTTCAAATGATTTTATATTTCCTGTTGACAGGATATTTATTATTATACATAATGCATAACAATAACAATTTGCTTACAAGGAGCATGGATCATGAAAGACCTCAAAAACTCACTGAAAAAAGCCTTCTACAACGCACAAATCGTTCTCGACACCACCGCCGCCTATGCCGGTGCCGCTCTTGGCGTACTGACGGGCGAAACTCCGGCAGGGCTCTTCGCGCTGCAATACGGCACGCTGAAGGCCGATCAGGCGCGTCTGAAAAAGCAGAGCCTCTAAAACAGGCTTTTCACCAAAATCGTATCCTCGCGCTCGGGGCTGGTCGAGATGGCCGCGGCTGTCGCGCCGGTCAGCACCTCCAGACGGCGGATATATTTCACCGCGTTTTCCGGCAGGTCTTCGAACTTGCGCACGCCTTGAATGGACTTTTGCCAGCCGGGCAGGGTTTCATAGACCGGCTTGACCTCCGCCTGCAGGTCGGATGACGCGGGCAGATAATCGTATTTTTTCCCGCGCGCTTCGTAAGCGATGCAGATTTTCACCTCTTCCAGCGTATCCATGACGTCGAGCTTGGTCAGCACGAGATGGTCGAGCCCGCCGGTTTTGACGGCCTGGCGCACCTGCACGGCGTCAAACCAGCCGCAGCGGCGTTTCCGTCCTGTGGTCGTGCCGAATTCGTGGCCGCGCTGTCCCAGAGTTTCTCCGATGCCGTCTTTAAGTTCGGTCGGGAACGGGCCGGACCCGACGCGGGTCGTGTAGGCTTTGGTGATGCCGAGAACGGTGCCCGCCTTGCCGGTGCCGGTGCCGGTGGTGGCGTTGGCGGCGACAGTGTTCGACGAAGTGACGAAAGGATAAGTGCCGTGATCGACGTCGAGCATGATGCCTTGCGCGCCTTCGAAGAGGACTTTTCTGTTGTCGTTGCGCGCACGGTCGAGCGCCTGCCAGCAGGAGCCGGCGTAGGGCGTGATTTTCGGCGCGATCTCGGTCAGGGATTTGACCAGTTCATCGGCGTCGAGCGGCGCGGCGCCGAGGCCTTTGAGCAGCGCGTTGTGATACATCAGCGCATTGTCGAGTTTTTTGCGCAAAGTCTCGGGATGGGCGAGATCGCAGACACGCAGCGCGCGGCGGCCGACCTTGTCTTCGTAGGCGGGTCCGATGCCGCGCCCCGTGGTGCCGATTTTGGAAGCTCCGCGGGCTTCTTCCAGCGCGCGGTCGATCGCGCCGTGCAACGGCAAAATCAACGGCGCACTTTCGGAGACAAGCAGATTTTTCGGCGAGACTTCCACGCCCTGTCCGCGCAAGGTGTCGATTTCCTCAAGCAGCGCCCACGGGTCGATGACCACGCCGTTGCCGATGATGGAAAGCTTGCCCTTGCGTACGATGCCGGACGGGAGCAGATGCAACTTATAGACCTGATTGCCGATGACAAGCGTATGCCCCGCGTTGTGTCCGCCCTGAAAGCGCGCGACGACGTCGGCCTTTTCCGCCAGCCAGTCGACGACCTTGCCCTTGCCTTCGTCGCCCCATTGCGCGCCGATTACGGTTATGTTTGCCATGTTTTACTGATCCTCCGGTTTGAGTTGTTTGGCGATTTTCTGCTGTTCCGCGGCCTTCTGCCTGTCGCCCTGATAGGCATAGATGACGGCGAGGAATTTATGCTGCCAGTAGCTGTGCGCGGGGTTGATGCGCGCGGATTTTTGCAATTCCGCGATGGCTTCGTCCATATGACGGGTGGCGGGCAGTGCGCTGCGCAGGGTTTCGACGGTGAATTCCCAGCCGTTCTTGGGGACGATCCCAAGCCATGCAAAACTCATCAGCTTGTGCAACACCGCCTGGTCGCCGGAAAGGCCTTTCGGCAGGGCGTCGATGGAGTTTTGCAGCAGGCGGCGCGCATCGGCGAAACGGCGATGCGCCATGAGGTACACGGCCTCGTGGCCGTTCATGAGGATGAGGCTGCCGCCGTTCCGTTTTGTGTTTTGATAGAGCGTATTGATGTTGCGCCATTCCATGTTTTGCCGGAACGTCGCCGTGCCGAGGGCAACGGTCATGACCGCCACCAGCAGGATTGCCGCTTTTTGCCGATTGCGGAACAGACCGGCGAAGGTTTGCGTCACGCCCAGAAACAGCCCCATGGTCGGCAGGTACATCCAGTGTTCGGAGATCAACCCGTCGATGGGGGCGACGATGCCGGTATTGGGGGATTGCGCGGCGGCGAACCAGAGCAGACCGAACGTCAGGGCCAGGCCGCGCCTGCCGCGGCCCCACAGGATTTGCAGCGCCGCCGCCAGAACCATCGCCAGGCCAAGCAGGGGCTGGCTGTGCCAGAGGGTCGTAAATACCGGGAATACGCGGCGGAAGTGCAGGCCTTGCGGCCAGATGATGAGGTGCGCGTAGGTCGGCAGGGTGGCCAGCGCCGTCCAGAGGCGCACGGCAATGCTGGATCTGTATATATGGGTGTACGCCTGATTCAGCGTGCCGGGCGCGGGCTGGAGGATGAAGAGGAGGATGATCAGGATGTACGCGAAAGACAAAAGCCACAGCAGGTCCGTTTTGAAATAAGTCGAGAGGCGCCTACGCTGTTCGCTGATGAAGAAAAGCGTCGCCGTCGCCAGTGCCGGAAAGACGATGGCGGACTCTTTGCTGAGCAGCGCGAGCGTGAAAAGAACCAGGGAAAGCCTTGTCCTGCGCGGAGAGAAGGCGTCCTGCTGGTCAACGATGCCGTTCATGGGCGCTGCTTTCGGCAGGAGCGTCACCAGGCCGAGCAGGCAGAAGGTGCTCCACATCAGTTCCGGCGTCGAGGCCATGTAGGTGACGGCCTCGGTGTGCAGCGGATGCACCGCCCAGAGCAGCGCGGCGGCAAGCGCGGCGTTCCTGTTGAAGCCGGCGCGCACGCCGAAGGCGAGCAACAGGCAGCCGTTGAGCGCCTGCAGGGCGATGTTCAGCGCATGAAAGCCAACCGTCATCGGCATGTGGGCGTTGCATAGAGGATAAGAGAGCCTGTAAATGAAAAAATGAACAGCCATCGGTACGGGGCGGTAGAACCCCTGGACCAGACCCGCGCCGGCGCCATTGCGGTGGGTGAGGATTTTGAACAGTCCCGCAGGCATTTTAAAAAAATCGTTTGCCTGTATCAGGACAACGTCGTCAAACAGGAACTTGTTCGGCCAGACGCTGGCATAGGAGAGCACGACGGCGAGGCAGATGAGCGTTCGGTCACGCCAGAAAGAACCGGGCGTGCGCAGCTCCGTCATAAATCTCGCCCAAAAACCCGGCTCCATGCCCCGCCAATACGGTTATTTTTACATAAAAATAAAAGACTATGTCTGACAAACATTAGGTATCATTTCCGGCAGGGCAAAAATATAGAAAAATCGGCCCTGTCGGCAAAAAGAATCTTAGAAGCCAACGTTAAATCCGTGTAATATCGTAGAAATCCTGATTCCGAGGGCAAACCCATGAGCCTGTTGGTTCTGAAATTCGGCGGCACGTCCGTTGCAACCGTTCAGGCAATCGAAAATGTTGCCGACAAGGTGACGACGGAGATCCGCAACGGTCACAAAGTCGCTGTCGTGGTGTCTGCCATGGCGGGCGTCACGAACCAGCTTGTCTCGTGGTGTACGGAAATCAACCAGATTTTTGATCCGCGCGAATACGATGCCGTTGTCGCCTCGGGCGAACAGGTGACTTCGGGTCTTCTGGCGCTGGCGTTGCAAAAGCGCGGCATCTCCGCCCGCTCGTGGCAGGGCTGGCAGGTGCCGGTCAATACCGACCTCGTTCACGGCAAGGCGCGCATCGAGAGCATCGAAGGCACAAAGCTGCGCGATAGCGTGCTGAACGGCGATGTCGCCGTGATTGCCGGTTTTCAGGGCATCGCGCCCGATGGCCGCATTTCCACTCTGGGGCGCGGCGGGTCGGACACTTCGGCGGTTGCTGTTGCGGCGGCGCTGAAGGCCGACCGGTGCGATATTTATACGGATGTGGACGGCGTTTATACGGCGGATCCGCGCATCGTCAACCGCGCGCGCAAAAACATTCGCATCAGCTATGAGGAGATGCTGGAGCTGGCGTCGGTCGGCGCCAAGGTTTTACAGACCCGCTCGGTCGAACTGGCTATGAAGGAAAAAGTCCCCGTTCAGGTGCTGTCGAGTTTTGGCGGCACGGTGGGTAGCGATCTTTCGGGAACAATCGTCATAGAGGAGGATAAGATCTTGGAGCAGGAAGTTGTCAGTGGCGTCGCCCACAGCCGCGACGAGGCGAAAGTCACCTTGCGCAACCTGCCCGACGTGCCGGGCGTGGCGGCGCGCGTCTTCGGCTCGCTGGCCGAGGCTGCGATCAACGTCGATATGATCGTGCAGAACGTTTCGCCCGACTTCAAGAACACCGACCTGACCTTCACCGTGCCGCGCGCCGATTTGTCCAAAACGCTGCTGGTGCTGAAGGATGTCGGACAGGAACTGCCCGGCATGCGCGTCGAGTCGAGCGCCGACGTCGCCAAAATCTCCATCGTCGGCATCGGCATGAGGAGC
>JAJZFS010000011.1 GCA_021805245.1 Pseudomonadota bacterium
AAGGCGATGGAGATTTTGAGGTCCGGATCGTTGTCGAGCAGCGCGGGCCTGGCGATCGCCGCATAGCGCAGACGGTCGAGCGCGTCCGCCGCGTTGGAAACGAGTTCGCGCAGGAAAATCTCGCGGTCGGTGTAAAGGGCATTGGCGACGATGTCGAGCAGACGTCCGACTTCGGCCTGAAATTGATGTTGTTCAGACATGGGGTCCTCCGTTTTTTAAATAGTTCCGTTCTTAAGGGTTCAGGCGCGCCAGCGTCCAGCCGTCGCCGTCATCTTTCCGGCTGAACAGAAAGCGGTCGTGCAGGCGGCCTTTGCCTTCCTGCCAAAACTCGATCTTCGCCGGCGTGACGCAAAAGCCCACCCAATGCGGCGGGCGCGGCACCTCCTGTCCCTCGAATTGCTTTTCAAATTCGGCGACGCGGTCTTCCAGCTCCTTGCGGCTCGCCAGCGGGCGCGACTGCTGGCTCGCCCAGGCGCCGAGACGGCTCAAATAGTGCCGTGACTTGAAATAGGCATCCACCATCGGCGCGGCCATTTGCGCGGCCGCGCCTTCGACGCGCACCTGCCGGGTTTGCGATTTCCAGTGGAAGCACAGCGCGACGTTGGGGTTGTTGGTCAGCTCGCCGCCCTTGCGACTTTCCAGATTCGTGTAAAAGCAAAATCCGTTTTCGTCGACCCTTTTGAGCAAAACCATGCGCACGGAAGGTTTGCCGTCCTTGCCGACGGTGGCCAGAGACATGGCGTCGGGGTCGACGGGCTCGGTTTTGTAGGCTTCCGCCATCCATTTCTTGAACAATTCGATCGGGTTCTCTTGCGGGCTGATTTCCATGTCTTCTTTACGAACCTTGCAAAAAATTGTAGTCAAGTTTGTGTTGATGTAAACGTGACTTGTGTTTAGATATATCAAGACGAAATTCAGAAATCCATAGGATGATCTGTTATTTTTAAGGAAAGGCAGAAAATATGAAAACGAAGATTTTAGTCCTCGCCGCCGTTGCCGCACTTTCGCTGGCCGGTTGCGCACAAAACGGCCAACCGAACCAGTGGGGCATGGGCACCAAGCAAACCGTCGGCACTGCGGGCGGGGCGATCCTCGGCGGCTTCCTTGGCTCCAAGGTCGGCCATGGCGGCGGTCAGCTCTGGGCGACGGGCGCGGGCGCGCTTCTCGGCGCCTTCGCGGGCAGCGAGGTCGGCAAGTCGCTCGATCGGGCGGACATGGCTTATCACGAGCAGGCCGTGCAACAAGCCTATACGGCGCCTATGAACCAGACCATCACATGGAACAATCCGCAGTCCGGTCACCATGGCTCGATCACGCCGATCCGTCAGGGCACGCAGGCTTCGACCGGCGAGACCTGCCGCGAGTTCAAGCAGGCGATCATGATCGACGGTCAGGCGCAAACCGCCGTCAGCACCGCCTGCCAGAATGCGGACGGCACTTGGACGGTCGAGCGCTAACCGCGCTGGGACGGCCGAGCGCTAACGCGTTCTTTAAGTCAGCTTAAAAAGCGGCTCCGAATTGTGTTTCGGGGCCGCTTTTTCGTTTTATATGCACAACAGGCGCTCACGGGGCATGACCTCTTCGGGTCTGTTTCCTTCCATCGTGCTTCTTGCCTGTTATTTATTTTTTGCCGTGTTCTTCCGAGCAGGCGCGCATCATGGCGCGATAAGCGTCCGTGCTGCCTTTCAGGCTGTAGGTGTCGGTCGTCCGCGTGCCGCGGCTGGACGTTCCCTTGATGATCATCGTCTCGCCGGACTTGATCTCTTTCACCACGGCGTCGTCTTCCGTTTCGTCCTGCGTCCAGGCCATGGCGCCTTGCGTGAAGAGGGTGAAGGTCTTGTCTTTGACCTTGAGCGAGACGCGGCTGTCTTTTTGATAGGTGTAGCCGGCCGAAACGCTGACGACGTGGTCCCCGCCGCCGTGCGGCCAGTGGGTCACGAAAAAGAAGACCTGCCCGCGGCTGGTGTAGTGGCCCTGCTCTTTCTGCGGCGGGGCGCTCATAAAGCAGACAGGTCCGTTTTTTGCGTGATAACGGTAGACTTTCCACCCCTGATAGTGCGCGGTCAGGGTGAGGCTGTCCGTGCTTGCAAAAGCGGGTACAGATGTTGCTATGGCTAGAAAAGCGCACATGATCGGCAGAAAAATTTTTCTCAACACGGACCCCCTGAGAAAAAACATTATATACCTGAATACCTTAGCTCTCTTGCCCTGTAAAGCCAACAGCCTGTTTTTTGCTGATTTTTCTTGACTTTACGGAACGATGGGCTATTTTCTCGGCTTCTGGCGGGTTTTTGCTTCCGCCGCGATAAGGTTTATTAAGGAAAAATATCATGGCTAAAAAAGGTCCCCGCGCGACGGTGAAGATGGAAAGCTCTGCAGGTACGGGCTACTGCTACTACACCACCAAGAACTCGCGCAACACGACGGAAAAGCTGAAGCTGAAAAAATACGACCCCGTCAAACGCGAGCATGTCGAATTCGTCGAAGGCAAGATGAAGTAACAGCTTTCTGCGCTTTTTCTTCCGCGCGAGCTTTACCCATTTTTAGAGTCTGTTTTTTTACACCGCCTTGGTTTAAGGCCGGCGTTGCATGACATTTAGGGGGGGGCACATGAAAAATGAATTCAATAAGTACGGGCAACGTTTGACCGAAGGCGAATATCAGGCCAAGTGCGTCGATCTTGCCGAAAAAAGCTACGGCAAGCCCGGATACGAGCGTGCGGAAATCGGGCTGATGATCGACCACAGGCTCGGCAAGGACTTTCCGTCGCAAAAGCGCGAAGCGCTGGTTGACGCCGTACTGAGTGCGCGCCGCGCCATTCCGTTTCTGCTGGCGAAGGACAAACTGAAATCCGCTTTTGGCAAGGGCCCCAAAAAGCCCACGGGCGCGGCGCTGGCGCGTCATCTGGAGAAGAAGTGCGGCAAAGTGCTCGACAAGACGGACCTCGCGCAGTTTCTCGGCCTCTGATCTTTTTCCGCCTTTTTTAGGGTGTTTTCGGTGTTGCCGGCGCGGCCTTGCGCGGGCTTTGGCGCGGGGCGCTCGATGCCGGCGCTCCCAGCGACCGTTCCATGACCAGCACGGTGTTTTGCGGAACTTGCGCGCGGTCGCCGCCGTGCGCCGCGAGGGTGTCCGCGCTTTTTTTGTCGAACGCGTAACCGGCTTTGGTGAAGGCGTGGATGGAGGCGGTATTGCCCGCCAGAATATGTACCTGCGTGGTTGTCTGGCCTTGCGCGCGCAGGAAGTCCTCGCGGGCCCTGATGAGATGTCCCGCGATGCCCTGGCCTCTGAACTCCGGATCGACGATGATGCCGCCGCCGAAATTCTCCGTCGTGATGATTCCCGCGATTTTGCCGCCGGCGACGGCGAACCAGCCGCGGCCCTTTGACTGCGGATCGTGGCTTTCTTCTATGAGGCGCGCGGCGGCATTGTAGGGATGGCGCGGATCGTTTTTGGACATCGGGCTGTTTTCCGCGTTATTCAGGCGGCAAATATCATCGCAGTCTCCATCGCCTATTTCACGGATGACAGGTTTTTGAACATTGGACATGTCTCACCCAAAGCCCTCTGGTTACAGCTTCAGGAAAGTGTAGCATGCATTTCCATATTTTTCAAATTGGGGGGAGCTTACTGAGACGTTTCGCCCGATTGCGGGGGCAGTTGTTCCCGTAGTGCTTCAAGGGTGTCGGTTGCGCGCCCCTGGCTGTCCACCGGTCTGGGGTGCGGCACGGTCACGGCAGCGCCGTCCGCGGGCTTGGGTGCAGCTGCCACGTTCGGCGGCGGGGCGTCGCCGATCTGTCCGAGGCCGGCGAAGAACACGCGGTTGCGTCCGCCTTCCTTGGCCTTGTAGACCTCTTCGTCAATGCGCTTGAGCATTTGTTCGAGGCGGAGCTCGCCCTGGCTCAGGTCAACCAGCATGCCGCCGATGCTGATGGTGACGTTGATGTCAAGCGGTTCCGACGGCGTGCCGACCTTGAAGGGTTCGGACGCGACGCCCTTGCGCAGACGTTCGGCGACCTGTATCGCCATGTCGAGGTTGATGTCCGGCAACACGACGATGAATTCTTCCCCGCCGTAACGCGCGACAAGGTCGAAGCCGCGCAAGCGCTGTTGCATGCGCTCGGCGAAGATCTTCAGTGTTTCGTCGCCGGCGGCGTGGCCGTAAGTGTCGTTGATGACCTTGAAGTGGTCGATGTCGACCATCAACAGGCAAAAAGTTTTGCGCGCGTCGGTGGTTTTCTTGATCAGCTTTTCGAGGTGCGCCATCAGATAGCGGCGGTTGTAAAGGCCGGTCAGCGTGTCGGTGAGCGCCATCGACAAGCTGGCCTCGTAGTTGGCCTTCATGCGGTCCTGATAACGCTTGCGGCGGACCTGGGTACGCACCCGTGCCAGCATTTCGTTGCGGTCGATGGGGCGGAGGATGTAGTCGTAGGCGCCGATCTCGAGGCCGACGGCGACGCGTTTCATGTCGCTTTCCTCGCCGACGATAAGAATGGGAATGGCGCGCGTGCGTTCGTTGGAGCGCAGGTGGGAGCAAAGGCGCAGGCCGTCTTCCGTCGCGAGACTGAGGCTGACGACGATGATGTCGAAGATGCTCTGCTGGGCGAGGGAGATACCCTGTTCGCCCGAGCGCACTGGCGTGACCTCGTCATCGTCTGTCTTGAGCGTCTCGACGAATTTTTCGCTTTCAAACGCCTTGTCTTCGATGACCAGGACTTTCGCGCCTTCGTAGGATTCGTTGATGGCGGTGGTTTGCTGGCCGACGAGGCCAAACTTGTTGGCGGTGTTTTCGCGCACGCGCCATTCGTCGACCGTCATCTTGAGACGCACCAGCGAGCGCACGCGCGCCATCAGCGCGACGTCGTTGACCGGCTTGCTCAGGAAATCGTCGGCGCCGGACTCGAGACCGCGCACGCGGTCGGTCGCATCGGTCAGGGCCGTCACCATCACGACGGGAATGTGCGCCGTCATGGGATTGTTCTTGAGATGATGGCAGGTTTCGAAACCGTCCATCCCCGGCATCATGACGTCGAGCAGAATAATATCCGGACTTTCAGACGCGGCCTTCTCAAGCGCCTCTGCGCCGCTTGATGCGGTGATGACGTCGAAGTACTCGCCCGAGAGCTTGGCTTCGAGCAGTTTGACGTTGGGCAGAATGTCATCGACGATGAGGACGCGGGCTGTCATAAATAAGGAAACTCCTTCAGTCTTACGATCTTATCCCGCAGCTTGCGGTCTATCCAGATACTTTTGCACAATTTTTATAAATTCTCCGATGGAAATGGGTTTGGAAATATAATCCTCGCATCCGCCCTTGCGGATCTTTTCCTCGTCGCCCTTCATAGCGAAAGCGGTCACCGCCACCACAGGAATGTGTTTCAGATCTTCTTCGGCTTTCAGCCACTTGGTGACTTCGAGTCCCGAGACTTCCGGCAACTGAATGTCCATAAGAATGAGATTGGGTTTGTGCTCCCGCGCCAATTCCAGAACATGGCTGCCGTCGCGTGTCGAAAAGGTTTCGTAGCCGTTGGCGCTCAGGAGGTCTTCGAACAGTTTCATATTCAGTTCGTTGTCCTCGACGATCAGAACCCTGTTTTTCATGACGCGTATCCTCTCGTACCCTTATAGCAAGCTCATCTTAATGAAGAATGAATGAAAAGTTAACCTTCTTTCAGCACAAAGATAAAAGGCTGCGGCTATCGGCAGGGCACGGCAGGGAGGGGCGCAAGCGCGATCAGGCGTTGCGCGACGGCGAAGTTTTTATAATGCACGACCACATGGCTGACGACGCCGTTGCTGCCGAGAATCATGTCCATTTCGTAGGCCGGCGTGCTTGTCCATTTGTCTTTGAGCGGAAAAATGGCGATGCGGACGTGCCACGCTTGTGGCGCCAATAGTTTTGCGTCGATATATTTGTTCGAGTCCGCGATTTTTTTCCGCTCGGCCGCGGTTTCCTTTTTGCCGATGAAGACGCTTGTCTCCGCCGCGCCCGCGGCGTCCGTGCCGTCGAACAGCACGGCGTTGAAAAAATGTTCGCCCGCCTCGGCGTGACGAATGATGGCAATCGTATGCGCCACCGGCAAAAAATATCCCTTGGGCAGGGCATACTGCGTGCCGTCGGGGAGCGTGTAAACGGCGTTGCCCGTGCCGTCCGCCGCGCGCGTGACGCTGCCGCCGATCTGCTGGTCGGTTTTGCCGTTTTCCTGATGCTGGGCGTTGAAGCTGAAATGTTTGCCGTCTTTGCTCTCGAAGGCGGCGTAGCGCGCGGCGTCGTTCACGCTTGCGCCGGAGCTGTAATCGTAATGGGTGGCGAGGCGCTGCTCGGTCGTCCAGGCGTGGCAGGAGTCGTCCTGTTCGTAATACATCTCGCCGCCCACGCCGGCGACGATGCTGTTCGGCGCGGTGGAAACCAGATTCATGGTGTAAATCGCCTTGTAAAGGGCGATGTGCGGCATTTCCGGTTTTGCCGCCGCCTGCGCCGGAAGCAGCGTGGCGGCGAGGAGCGCTCCGCCTAAAAAAAAGAATTTTTCTTTACCTAACATATGCTTTGCCCGACACTGCTGTCCTGAAACAGTGTAATCGATTTATAGCTTTAAAAACAGTGGTGCATGCGTTTATTATGGGATGGGCAGCAAACCGGAAGGAGACCGCCTTTGACAGAGAAAACATCCGCCGCAGCCGTAGAGGAGAGCGCGGCATCGCTTTGTGCCCGCGCCGAAGAATGCCTGCAGCGGAAGGACTATGCCGCCGCGCGGCAATATCTGGACCGGTCGCTGGCGCGCGAAAAGACCAAGGAGGCCTTCCGCATGCGCGGTTTTGTCGCCGCCAT
Organism: Pseudomonadota bacterium; assembly: GCA_021805245.1. Taxonomy (GTDB): domain Bacteria; phylum Pseudomonadota; class Alphaproteobacteria; order Micavibrionales; family UBA2020; genus PALSA-926. The sequence continues at coordinate 6,827 of JAJZFS010000011.1, forward strand.
GGACAGGGATCAGGAGAAGGCGCTGGAGATGATCGACGAGGCGCTGGAGATCGACGAGGAAGACCCCGAGACCGTCTGCACGCTGGGCGACGTCTATGCCGCCATGGACCGGCCGATGCAGGCGTTCGGTTATTACATGCTGGCGATGCAGATGGCGCCGCAGGAGCTGAAGTACAAGCGGAGGTTTCTGCTGATCGCTCCCGCCGCCGCCGTCAGGGAATACAACGGGCCGCTGGCGAACGCCGTGATGGCGTGCATCGATACGCCCGGTCTGAACTGCGCGCCTCTCAACGGCCCGTGGTATGCGCTGCTGGAGACCGACCCGCGGTTTCACGGCATCGTGACGGGGCGCGCTTTTCACCCCGACAAGTTCGCCGCGCTCAAGGATTTCGGCATATTTCTTTCGCCTTACTTCCGCGCCGGACTGAAGGGGAAACTCACTGTGCCCTGGCCGGCGTTCGAGCGGCTTCTGACGGCGCTGCGCGGCCGGTTGCTGGCGGCGCCGGACGATCCCGCGGCGCTGCCGGCGCTGGACGAGCGGCAGCGCCTGTCGCTGGCTGCGGATGTGGCGACCTATTGCTTTTCCGTCGAATACATTATCGACGCGCCGGATGCGGAGAAGGAAAAAGCCGCGGCGCTGCGCGCGCGCATCGAGGGGGCGGGCGATATCGCCGCGCTGAAGAACGAGATCGCTGTTTATGCCTGCTATGCGCCGCTTTATGCGCTGGCCAACGCCGCCGCAATCGAAAAAGTGCTGGGTGACGATTCCGCTCTCAAAGGACTGGTCGCGCAGCAGATCACCGGCTGGCGGCTGCTGCGGGAAAAGGCCGCGACGATCACGGCGCTCACAAAGATCGAGGACGATGTATCAGGCAAGGTGCGCGCGCAATATGAGGCGTTTCCCTATCCGGCGTGGGAAGAACTGTTCGACGTGCCGCTGATTTACGAATCCTGCGCGCAAGACCTGCACAAAGAGGGCGTGCGTGTACTGGTGGCGGGCTGCGGCACGGGACACGAAGCGCTCTGGATCGCGCATACGCTGCCGCAAGCGGAAGTGCTGGCCGTCGATCTCTCCCGCACCAGCCTCGCCTATGCCGAGATCAAGCGGGAAGACTACGGCACCCGGAACATCACGTTCCAGCAGGCGGATATCCTGCAACTCGGCGGCATCGGCAGGACTTTCGACTTGATTTCCTGCGGCGGCGTGCTGCACCATATGGCCGATCCGCTGGCGGGCTGGCGGGTGCTGACGGGTCTGCTCGCGCCCGGCGGACTGATGCGCATCGGCCTTTACAGCGAGAAGGCCCGGCGCCATATCGTGGAGGCCATCAAGGTCATCGCCCAAAAGGGCTACCCCGCCACGCCGGACGGCATACGCGCCTTCCGCCGCGCCGCGCCGCAACTCCTGCCGGAAGATGCGTATGCGGATATCATGAAGGCGCAGGATTACTATAACATGTCGATGTGCCGCGACCTGTTGTTCCACGTGCAGGAACACCGCTTCGACATCCCGCAGATCAAAGCCGCGCTCGATACGCTGGGGCTGGAATTTGTGCGGATGGCGGAGATTGTGGCCCTGGCCCGGTACCGCACGCTCTATCCGGACGATCGCGAAGGCACGAACATCGACAACTGGGACGCGTTCGAAAAAGAATATCCGGATACGTTCACCGGCATGTACCAGTTCTGGTGCCGCAAGAAGGAAGGCTAGGCCGCCGCGCTTTCGGCCTGTTCGGCAAGAATGGAAAAGCGGTCGAGCATCTCCTGCTTGGCGGTGTTGGGCGCCATCTGTTCCAGCGTCCAGCCGCTCACCGGCAGCGGCGGCGGGCCGAAGAGCTTGCGGCTTTCGGCATGCGAGAATCCGGCGATCTGCGTCGCTTCGAGATAGGCGGAGATTCTGTCGGCGCGCTTGATGAACTTCTTGAGCTGCGGCGAGATGACCGCCGGCAGGCCGAAGCGGATATGGATGGCCTGCATCAGCTTGTCTTCGAAGGCGCGGTAATCGAGTCCGAGCGCGTTTTTGAAAGGCGAGATCATGTCGCCCGCAACGTATTCCGAAGCGTCGTGCAAAAGCGCCGCGAGCAGCCATGTCTTGTCGGCCGCGGGCTCCAGCGTGTGGCATATTTTTTCAACCAGCACGGAATGCTGCGCTACGGAAAAGGAATGTTCGCCGGTCGTCTGTCCGTTCCAGCGCGCGACTCTGGAAAGCCCGTGGGCAATGTCTTCAATTTCAATGTCAACGGCGGCGGGATTGATCAGGTCGAGCCTGCGTCCGCTCAACATTCTTTGCCAGGCGCGCATCCTTGGAAATCTCCCTTTTTAGAATCGCAAAAGCATGTTAAACATAAGGCGTTTTCAAACGCATTCGATGATGAAGGGAAAAAATTAACATGGCGGGCAGTGTAAATAAAGTGATTCTGGTAGGTAACCTTGGGCAGGATCCGGAGATCCGCTCGTTCCAGAACGGCGGCCGTGTCGCCAACCTCTCCATCGCCACCTCCGAGAACTGGAAGGACAAGGCGACCGGCGAGCGCAAGGAAAAAACCCAATGGCACCGCGTGGTCATCAAGAGCGAGCCGCTGATCGGCGTCGCCGAACGCTATCTCAAGAAAGGCTCCAAGGTTTACATCGAAGGCCAGCTCGAAACCCGCAAGTACACGGATAAAGACGGCATCGACAAATATACGACCGAGGTCGTGCTGCCGCCGTTCCGCGGTGAACTGACCATGCTCGATGGCCGCAGCGGCTCCGCCGCCAACGATTTCGCCGAAGAACCTGCTGCGTCTGCCGGCATGGCCGGCGGGGGCGGCTCGTTCGCGGCGGGCGGGCATAACGACATGGACGACGAGATCCCGTTCTGATTTAAGGGGGGCAGCGTGTCGTCCGAAAAAAATCGCCTCTCCCGTTTGTTTTTGTCGTTGTTTTATCTCAATATGGCGGCGTTGATCGTCAGCGCGGCGTGGCTTGTGTCCTTGTCGCTGGATGACGTTTTGTTTATTCCCTTCATCCTGGCGGTTCTGTCGCCGCTTTTTATTCCGCTTCTCGCCATTCCGGCGGGGATTTTTTCTCACTTTATGGTAGCCTACGCCGCCGCCGGACAACGGAAGAAAGAAAGAGTGATGCTTTTTTGCAGCTTCGGCTACCTTGTCGCTCTCATAGCGGTGTGGTGCGCACTCATGTTCAACTTCGTCGTGCACAGAATTCCCATTAGCGCGGCGAAGCCCGGCCTGTTGTGGGCGGAGGCGGTGTCCGTATCCCCGCTTTTGTGGTGGGCCAATAACGATAGAAAGAACGTTCTGACCATGGTGATGGTGCTGGCGGCGCAGGCCGGCATCATCGTGCTGTGCGGCGCTTTGCTGGCAATGCCTGTCCCGGTGTCATTTTGGCGGGTATTCTTTTTGATCGGCGGCACTGTGACGGCCGTGACGGCGGGGCGAATGTTTTATGAGGAAAAGTTTCTGCGCAAGCCGGATAATGTGTCCTCCTAGGACAGGGCGTTAACCGGACATTAACTATTGGATGCTACCTTTAAATCAGGTTTCATCTGTGCCTCCTCGTGATAATCTTCCTTAAGCGCCCTTCGGGGCGTTTTTTTTTGGATCCGCCGCGCTTTTGCGCCTTTCTTAGCACCTAATGCTCTCTTTGGGGAAGATGCCTTTAGGTGTAGAGTGGCGGTATGTCCGGTCGGGAATCAGCACAGAAAACGGTTATCGCCCTGCATGGCGCGGGAATGAATGCGAATGCGTGGAATTTGCTGGCGAAAGAACTGCCCTGCACGGCTTTATCCCTGCCGGGACACGGCATGACCACAGGGCCGCTGTTGCCGTCGGTCAAGGGCATGGCGGATTGGGTGCGCGCGCAGCTTGAGGACTATCCGCCGCAATCCGTCGTTCTTCTCGGTCATTCGATGGGAGCGCTGGTGGCGCTGGAGGCGGCGCGGTCTGCTGCCGTCTGCGCGCTGGTGCTGATGGGCGCGGCGGCCGCCATGCCGGTCCATCCCGACCTTTTGAAGCAGGCGGCCGAGGCGCCGCCCGCGGCCGCCGACCTGATTCTCAAATGGGGCGTGTCGCGCAATAGCCCCGAAACGGTTGAAATGCTGAAGAAACAGATGCAGCCGGAAACGCTGGCGAACGACCTTTTGGCCTGCAACGACTATGTTGCGGGAGAGGCGGCGTCGAAAGCTTGTTGTAAGCCGGCTTTGGTTATATCGGGATCGGACGACAAAATGGCAAAAGCTGCGGCGGCGCAAGCGCTGGCGGAGATGATGCCCAAGGGACGCTTTTGTTCCATCGACGGCTACGGACATATGCTGATGGTCGAGGATCCCGTTAAAACGGCACGCGAAATCAAAGGCTTCGTCGCGGGGCTGGAGGATTAAACTTTTGCTAAATCTTTCTTTAACTTTGCACTGGTAGAATAGTCAGAATAAGAAACACTGGAACATGGGAGACAAAAATATGCAGGCTTCTCATCTTAAATCCTTGAAAGACAAGCACGATCAACTGGAACGCAAAATTCACGCCGAGCGGACGCGCCCGTCCCACAGCGACGTCACGATCGAACGTCTGAAAAAAGAGAAGCTCAAGGTCAAGGAACTTATTGCGCGTATGGAGAATGCGCCGCCCGATGAAGCGCGGTCGGGCACCTAGATTGTGATTTTATTGCTCCGCTGATGTGCGGGCAGTCGGATGAGTCAGGCGGCAATATCTGTTGCCGCCTGACTTTTTTCTTATCCCTTTGAATGTCATTCAGGCAAGATAGGACTGATGAAAACCGCCACGATAAAAATTGCCACCTGGAACGTCAATTCGATCAATGCGCGCTTGCCGAACGTGCTCGCATGGCTGGAGGAGGCTGCGCCCGACGTTCTTTTGCTGCAGGAGCTGAAGACGACGGAAGATAAATTCCCGCGCATGGAGTTTTCCGCGGTGGGATATAACGCCGCAGTGTCCGGCCAAAAGGCGTGGAACGGCGTGGCCATTCTCGCGCGTGATAAAATCACCGATGTCAAAACGGGCTTGCCGGGCGACAAGAGCGACGAACAGGCGCGCTATATCGAGGCGACGGTTGCGGGCGTGCGCGTCGTGTCGATTTACCTGCCGAACGGCAACCCTGTCGACAGCGAAAAATATCCCTACAAACTCGCGTGGATGGACCGTTTGCGCGCCCATGCCGCGAACCTGCTTGCCGCCGAAAAACCCTTCGTCCTCGGCGGCGATTACAACATTATCCCCGAGGCGCGTGACTGTTACGATGCGAAAGGGTGGGAGGATGATGCACTGTTCCGTCTTGAAAGCCGCCGCAAGTTCCGCGCCCTTTTGAACCTCGGCCTCACCGACGCCTTGCGCGTTGGCAACGACAAGGCGGCGCAATATACGTTCTGGGACTATCAGGCGGGCGCCTGGCCGCAGAACCACGGCCTGCGCATCGACCATTTTCTGCTTTCGCCGCAAGCGGCGGACTTGCTGGAGGATTGCACGATAGATTCGGCGCCGCGGGCCGAGGACAAAGCCTCCGACCATACGCCGGTGGTTCTGACGCTGCGTCCGCCGTCAGCGCTGCATAATATTTAACTTACTGATTTCAATTAATTTTTATAAAAAAGAAGGCGGCTTTGGGCTGTCCGCGCCCCGGTATTGACATATATTTCCCAGGGGGTAACATATTAACCTCTCTTTTTGACAACGGCTGCGGATAACAACGGAGTTTCTTGATGCAAGGCACACCTGCGCAAGCCAGGAGCAATACGCCGTCCGATACCCTGAACGCCGCGCTCTGGGAGGAAGATGTCGATACGGCGCGCCGCCTTGCGCGCCGCCTGCCTGTCGAAGATTTGAACAAACCCGACAATTTCGACTGCCTGCCGATGACGCTGGCGGTGCTGCGCGGTCATCTTGATATTGTGAGCATTCTTCTGGAGCGGGGCGTCAGTCCGGAAACGCGCGAGGCCAGCGGCAAAACGCCGATGGACTGGGCCGTCGCCCAGCAGAACGAGTATGCGCTGGAGATGATGAAAACTTCCCTTGAAGACCGCCGCCGCCGCGCCGCGGAGGAGTTTCGCGCTGCCGCCGAAGCCGAAAAAGAATCGGTTCTCCATTCCGCCGCCGAAAACGTGCAGGACAGCTTGCGCGGCAAGGCTGTAAAGCGCCCGAAGGTCAGGTTCAAGCCGTGAGGGAAAATCAAAAGTCACTGTCGGAAAAACTCACCGCGGCGGTTGCCAGCGGCGACGTTGCGGCCATGTGCGACCTGATTGCCGCGGGCGCGGACGTCAACTGCCGCGACGCGCAAGGCTTCACGCCGCTGATGCTCGCGGCCTACAGCTGGGAAATCAGGGGCGATTTCAGGGAAGGCGTGCGCCTGTTGCTCGATGCCGGCGCCGGCGCCGACGCCGCCAATGTCAGCGGCCACACGGCGCTGATGCTCGCCTCCATCTACGGCCTGAAGGACATGGCGAAAATGCTGGTCGATAGCGGCGCCGATATGGACAAGAGGTCGTGTTCGGGTCTGTCCGCAGAAGACATGGCGCGGCAGAACGGGCATGCCGATATTGTGACCCTGCTGCAAAAGACGCGCGCAGAGCGCAGGTCTGCCTCGGCCGAGCGCGTCGCGGAATATCTCAAGGAACGCGCGCGGCATTACAAAAGGCCCGACTTCAAACCCTGACATTTCAGCAGGTTCAAGCTTCGTCGAAGACGATGTCTTGCGCCGCGTGCGCGGCATCCTCTGCGCGCGTTTTGTCGATATGCTGCCAGAGCGCGTCCAGCACCGTCTCCACGCCTTCGCCGCTGACGCTCGACATCACGAAAACTTTTTTGCGGATTTTTTGGGCGAGCGTTTTGCGCTGGTCTTCGGCGAGCTCCGGCCCGAGGGCGTCGGCTTTGGTGAGCGCGATCACCTCCGGCTTTTTGGCGAGGCCGCCGCCGTATTTTTTCAATTCATTGCGGATGGTTTTGTAAGCGCCGACGATATCGTCCTGCGTGGCATCAACCAGATGCAATAGTACGGATGTGCGCTCGACGTGGCCGAGGAAGCGTGTGCCGAGACCGGCGCCGGTATGCGCGCCTTCGATCAGTCCCGGAATGTCGGCTATGACGAATTCATGGTTGTGCACGCGCAGCACCCCGAGGTTGGGCGCGAGCGTGGTGAAGGGATAGTCCGCCACTTTCGGTTTTGCGCGCGTGACGACGGAGAGAAACGTCGATTTGCCGGCGTTGGGCAGGCCGACGATGCCGGCGTCGGCGATCAGTTTGAGGCGCAGCCATACGGCGCGCTCTTCGCCCGGCCAGCCGGGCAAAAACTTGCGCGGCGCGCGGTTGGTGGAGGATTTGTAATGCGCGTTGCCGAAGCCGCCGTCGCCGCCCTTGAGAAAAACGATGCGCTGGCCGGGGCTGGTCATGTCGGCAAGGACGGTTTCCTTGTCTTCGTCGAGGATTACGGTGCCGACCGGCACCTTGACGACAAGATCTTCGCCGTCGCGCCCCGTGCGGTTGCTGCCTTCGCCGTGATGCCCCGTTTCGGCGCGGAAGTGCTGCGTGTAGCGGAAATCGATCAGCGTATTCAGGTTCGGCACGCATTCGAAGATGATATGCCCGCCGCGCCCGCCGTTGCCGCCGTCGGGGCCGCCCATGTCGATGTACTTCTCGCGCCGGAAGGCGACGCAACCCGCGCCGCCCGTGCCGCTTTCAAGATATATCTTCGCTTCGTCGAGGAATTTCATGTCTTTGCCCAAAAAAAAGCCGGGGATAAATGTCCCCGGCCTTTTAAAATATTGTATCGGCCTCTTTAAGCCGCCGTTTCGGCGGGGACGATCGACACGTACTGGCGGTCTTTCAAACCGCTATGGAATTTCACCGTGCCCGCGACTTTGGCGAACAGGGTGTGATCCTTGCCGATGCCGACGAACTTGCCGGGATGATATTGCGTGCCGCGCTGGCGGACGATGATGCCGCCGGCGTCGATTTCCTGGCTGCCGTAGACCTTCACGCCGAGGCGCTGGCCTTTCGAATCGCGTCCGTTTCTGGAACTGCCGCCGGTTTTATGGTGGGCCATTGTTCTTTCTCCTATTAACCTTTGATGTCGGTAATCTTCAGCACCGTCAGATTCTGGCGGTGGCCGTTCTTGCGGCGGTAGTTTTGGCGGCGCTTCTTTTTGAAGATGATGATCTTCTCACCCTTCTTCTGGTCGAGAACCGTGGCCGAGACTTTCGCGCCGGAAACCGTCGGGGCGCCGACCTTGACCGTCGCGCCGTCGCAGACCATCAGCACGTGGTCGAGCGTGACCGCGCCGTCTTTGGGCTCGTCGAGCATTTCGACTTCGATAATATCGTCTTTGGCGACACGGTATTGCTTACCGCCGGTTTTAATGACTGCGTACATGGTATTCACTTTCAAATGTTCCAACAGGGCCGATTCACCGAGGGGTGATTCCGCCCGAGGGTGGAAATATACCTTTTAAGCCTACTATGTCAAGAATTTCGTCAATATAAAGCGGAGCCATCCCCTCCGCCGGAGGGGGCGGAGAGAGGGGTGAGTGGTTATTTTGCTTAATTATAATATAATCAGGGCTCCGTATTTAACTTAAGGAATAAAGACTCGTGCTTGTTATAGTATTATGAAAAATATAGGAATAATCATAAAATTAGCAATAAATGTCAAAAAAACGGCGACGAATCGTTGACGGAGGCGTTTTCCGTGTTATATTGCCCACGCTCGTAAGGATGGACTGGTAGTAGGCCTTGGGCTTAAACGCAGTCCGGTTTTTAACCGATGCTTCCGCGGGAAAAGTGGAAGCGGGCTGATTTTAAATCAGGAGCCTGTCGTGCATTGCTGCATGGACGGGTTTTGTTTTCTCTAGATCCATCCGGACAGACAAGTGGATTTTTTATTTGCATGCATGACATGCGGATATGTGTTGAACGACATGCGAAGTTTCTTCGCGTAACAAAAGAGAAGGTATAGATAAATGCCAACTTATAACCAGCTCGTACGCAAAGGCCGTACACCGCAGGTGAAGAAAAAGAAAAACGCCGATCTGCAATCCAATCCGCAGAAGCGCGCTGTTTGCACGCGTGTCTATACGACAACGCCGAAGAAACCGAACTCCGCGCTCCGCAAGGTCGCCCGCGTGCGTATGACCAACGGCCGCGAAGCCACATGCTACATCCCCGGCGTCGGCCACAACCTGCAGGAACACTCTGTCGTGCTGGTGCGCGGCGGCCGTGTGAAAGACTTGCCCGGTGTTCGTTACAAAATCATCCGCGGCGCGCTTGATACGCAGGGCGTCGATAAACGCAAACAGGCGCGCTCCCGTTATGGCGCGAAACGTCCGAAGTAAGAGGCCAGAGAAAGGTATTTTATAATGTCACGTCGTCACTCAGCCAAAAAACGCGAAATTCTGCCGGATCCGAAGTTCAACAACCTTGTTCTGGCGAAGTTCATGAACTGCATCATGGAATCGGGCAAGAAGTCGGTTGCCGAGCGCATCGTTTACGGTTCGCTCGACATCGTCGCGTCGAAGACGAAAATGGACCCGATCGTGTTCTTTCAGGAAGCGCTCGACAAAATCAAGCCGGCGGTCGAAGTGAAATCCCGTCGCGTGGGCGGCGCGACCTATCAGGTGCCCGTCGAAGTCCGTCCGGCGCGCGCGCAGGCCGTTGCCATGCGCTGGCTGAAGACCTCAGCCGAGAAGCGCGGCGAAAAAACCATGGAACAAAAGCTTGCGGGCGAGCTGATGGACGCGCACAACGAGCGCGGCAGCGCGATCAAGAAACGTGAAGAAACGCATAAGATGGCCGAAGCCAACAAGGCTTTTGCTCACTTCCGCTGGTAACGACAAGGGATATAGGAAACAAAAATGACTGAAGCGAAGAAATATCCGCTCGACAAGTACCGCAACATCGGCATCATGGCGCACATCGATGCCGGCAAGACCACCACGACCGAGCGCGTCCTTTATTACACCGGCAAGTCCCACAAGATCGGCGAAGTCCACGACGGCGCCGCGACGATGGACTGGATGGAGCAGGAACAGGAGCGCGGCATCACCATCACCTCCGCCGCGACGACCTGCTTCTGGAAGGATCACCGCATCAACATCATCGACACCCCCGGCCACGTCGACTTCACCATTGAAGTCGAGCGCTCTTTGCGCGTGCTGGACGGCGCGGTCACCGTGTTCGACTCGGTCGCCGGCGTCGAGCCGCAGTCCGAGACCGTGTGGCGTCAGGCTGACAAATATCACGTGCCGCGCATCTGCTTCGTTAACAAGATGGACCGCATCGGCGCGAACTTCTACCGCACCGTCGACATGATCATCGACCGCCTCGGCGCCGTGCCGCTGGTCGTCCAGCTGCCGATCGGCACCGAAGCCGAGCACGTCGGTCTCGTCGACCTTCTGAAAATGAAAGCCATCGTCTGGAAAGACGAAGCTCTCGGCGCGGAATTCTCGGAAATGGACATTCCCGCGGATCTCGTCGAAAAAGCCAAAGAATACCGCACCAAGCTGATCGAACTCGCGGTCGAAATGGATGATGACGCCATGGCCGCTTACCTCGACGGCAAGGAGCCGTCTATCGAGACGCTGAAGAAGTGCATCCGCAAAGGCACCATTGGCTACAAATTCGTGCCCATCCTCTGTGGCGCGGCCTTCAAGAACAAGGGCGTCCAGACGTTGCTCGACGCCGTCGTCGATTATCTGCCGTCGCCGCTCGATATCGGCGCGGTCAAGGGTCACAAACTGGATTCGGACGAGGAACTGCTCCGTAAGCCGGATGATAGCGAGCCGTTTGCCGGCCTCGGCTTCAAGATCATGAACGACCCGTTCGTCGGTTCGCTCACCTTCGTGCGCATCTATTCCGGCACGCTGGAGTCGGGGTCTTACGTCCTCAACTCCGTCAAGGACAAGAAAGAGCGCGTTGGCCGCATGCTCTTGATGCACGCCAACAACCGCGAGGAAATCAAGTCTGCAAGCGCTGGCGACATCGTCGCGCTGGTCGGTATGAAGGACACGACAACCGGCGACACGCTGTGTGATCCCGCCAAGCCGGTTATCCTTGAGCGCATGACATTCCCCGAGCCGGTGATCTCCATCGCCGTCGAGCCGAAATCCAAGGCCGATCAGGAAAAAATGGGCATCGCGCTCAACCGTCTCGCGGCGGAAGATCCGTCGCTGCGCGTCTCCTCCGATTTCGAAAGCGGCCAGACCATCCTCAAGGGCATGGGCGAGTTGCACCTCGACATCATTATCGACCGCATGAAGCGCGAGTTTAAAGTCGAAGCCAACATCGGTGCGCCGCAGGTGGCGTACCGCGAAACCATCACCCAGACGGGCGAAATCGACTACACGCATAAGAAACAGTCCGGCGGTTCGGGTCAGTACGCCCGCGTCATCCTGCGCTTCGAGCCGACCGAGCCGGGGACGGGATTCGCCTTTGAAAGCGAGATCGTCGGCGGCTCCGTGCCGAAGGAATATATTCCGGGCGTTGAAAAAGGCATCGAAGGCCAGAAGGAAACGGGTGTTATCGCCGGCTTCCCCTGTATCGACTTCAAGGCGACGCTGTATGATGGCGCTTACCACGACGTTGACTCGTCCGCGCTGGCGTTCGAAATCGCCGCCCGCGCCGCCTTCCGCGAAGGCATTCCGAGGTGCAAGCCCGTGCTGCTCGAGCCGGTCATGAAAGTCGAAGTCGTGACGCCGGAAGATTACATGGGCGACGTCATCGGCGATCTCAACAGCCGCCGCGGACAGGTTGATGGCATGGACAGCCGCGGCAACGCGCGCGTCATCACCGCGATGGTCCCGCTTGCCAATATGTTCGGTTACATCAATACGTTGCGTTCCATGAGCCAAGGCCGCGCGCAGTACTCGATGGAATTCCATCATTACGCGCAAGTGCCGCAGGCCGTGGCCGACGAGGTGAAGGCGAAGCTGGCTTAAACTTTAAACGGGGAACTACTTAATTCAACTTGAAAGGAAGGGAACTACAAAAATGGCTAAAGGGAAATTTGAAAGAAACAAACCGCACGTCAACATCGGCACCATCGGTCACGTCGACCACGGCAAGACCTCGCTGACGGCTGCGATCACCAAAGTTTTGGCTGAAACGGGCGGCGCGCAATATACCGCGTACGACCAGATCGACAAGACGCCGGAAGAACGCGCCCGCGGCATCACCATTTCGACCGCGCACGTCGAATATGAAACGGCGAAACGCCACTACGCGCACGTCGACTGCCCCGGCCACGCCGACTATGTGAAGAACATGATCACCGGCGCCGCGCAGATGGATGGCGCGATCCTCGTCGTGTCCGCCGCCGACGGCCCGATGCCGCAAACGCGCGAGCACATCCTGCTCGCCCGTCAGGTCGGCGTTCCCGCGATCGTCGTGTTCCTGAACAAGTGCGACATGGTTGACGACGCCGAACTGCTCGAGCTCGTCGAAGTGGAAGTTCGCGACCTGCTCACGAAATACCAGTTCCCCGGCGACAAGATCCCGGTCATCAAGGGTTCCGCTCTCGCGGCCATCGAAGGCACGGACGACAAGCTCGGTAAGCAAGCAATCCTTGAATTGATGAAGGCCGTCGACGAATACATCCCGACCCCGGCCCGTCCGAAGGACAAGCCGTTCCTGATGCCGGTGGAAGACGTGTTCTCCATCTCCGGCCGCGGTACGGTTGTGACCGGTCGTGTCGAACAAGGCATCATCAAGGTCAACGAAGAAGTCGAAATCGTCGGCCTGCGTCCGACCATCAAGACGGTCGTGACCGGCGTTGAAATGTTCCGCAAGCTGCTCGATCAGGGCGAGGCGGGCGACAACATCGGCGCGCTGCTGCGCGGCACGAAGCGCGACGAAGTCGAGCGCGGCCAGGTTCTGGCGGCTCCGGGTTCAATCAAGCCGCACACCAAGTTCAAGGCTGAGGCCTACGTCCTCACCAAGGACGAAGGCGGCCGCCACACGCCGTTCTTCACCAATTACCGCCCGCAGTTCTACTTCCGCACGACCGACGTGACGGGTGTGGTTCAGCTGCCGCAGGGCGTCGAGATGGTGATGCCCGGCGACAACATTACGATGGACGTCGAACTGATCGCTCCGATCGCGATGGACCAGGGTCTGCGCTTCGCTATCCGCGAAGGCGGCCGTACGGTCGGCGCGGGCGTCGTGGCGCAAGTCGTCGAATAACAGGTTCTCTTCCCGCCCTCCCGCCATAGTGGCGGGAGGGGGTGAGAGAAAGATTTAGGTAAGGGACTAAAAAATGGACTCTCAAAATATCCGCGTCAGGCTCCGGGCTTACGATCATCGTATCCTCGACCAATCGACGAAAGAGATCGTGAATACGGCCAAAAGAACCGGCGCGCAGGTGCGCGGCCCGATTCCGCTGCCGACACGGATTGAGAAATTCACCGTTTTGCGTTCGCCGCACGTCGACAAGAAGTCGCGCGAGCAGTTCGAAATGCGCACGCACAAGCGTTTGCTGGATATCGTCGATCCGACGCCGCAAACCATCGATGCGCTGATGAAGCTCGATCTGGCCGCCGGCGTTGACGTCGAGATCAAGCTCTAAGGAGAATGGTGATGTACTTGTCGGCTGATCTTATCCGCGAAACGAAGGCTTTGAACGCAAAGCACGACGCCGCGAACGACATGGCCGGTTTGTTTAACGAGATATCCAGGATCGCGGACAAGGTCTCCGATCCTGACCTGAAAGCGCAGCTTAAAGGGGTCGCTGCGACCGGACGGAAAAAACTGGAATTGATGAAGTAACTGAAGCAAGGACAAAAACAATGCGTACCGGATTGATTGCACAGAAACTTGGCATGTCCCGCGTTTTCGACGCGGACGGGAAGCACGTTCCCGTGACCGTCCTTAAAGTGGACAACTGCCAGGTCGTCGCCGTGCAGACGAAAGAGAAGAACGGCTACACCGCGCTGCAACTCGGCGCCGGTGCCAAAAAAGCCACGCGCCTGACCAAGGCCGAGCGCGGCCACTTTGCGAAAGCCAAAGTCGAGCCGAAGCAAAAAGTCGTCGAATTCCGCGTGGATGACGACAAGGTTCTCGAAGTCGGCGCCGAACTCTGCGTTTCGCACTTCGTTGCCGGGCAATATGTCGACGTCACGGGCATGACGATCGGCCGCGGCTATCAGGGCGTTATGAAGCGCTGGAACTTCGGCGGTCTGCGCGCCACACACGGCGTGTCCGTGTCGCACCGCTCGCTTGGGTCCACCGGTATGCGTCAGGATCCGGGTCGCGTGTTCAAGAACAAGAAGATGCCCGGCCATATGGGCAACAAATCCCGTACGGTGCTCAATCTCCGTGTCGTTTCGGTCGAGCCCGAGCATGGCCTCGTGATGGTTGAGGGCGCGATCCCCGGTCACAAGGGCGCATGGCTGACCGTTCGCGATGCCGTCAAGAAAAAACTCCCCAAAGACGCGCCGACGCCGGCCGGCCTGAAGGGTAAAAAAGAAGCAGCTGCTCCGGCATCGGCGGAAGCGCCTGCAGCGGATCAGAAGGAAGGTTAATCATGAAAGTCGCCGTCAAAAGCCTCGATAACAAAAAAGTGGGCGATCTCGATCTCAACGACGCCGTGTTCGGCCTGAAGCCGCGCGCCGACGTTTTGCATCGCATGGTCAACTGGCAGCTGGCGAAACGCCGCTCCGGCAACCATAAGACGAAAGACATCTCCGAAGTGTCCGGCACGGGCAAGAAGGTTCACAGCCAGAAGGGCACCGGTCAGGCCCGCGCGGCCACGGCGCGTTCGACGCGTCACGTCGGCGGTGCGGTCATGTTCGGTCCTGTCGTGCGCAGCCACGCGATCGATATGCCGAAAAACTTCCGCAAGCTGGCTCTGCGCGTCGCGCTCTCTGCCAAGCAGGCCGAAGGCAAGCTGATCGTTCTCGACGCGGCCAAAGCCAAGTCGCACAAGACGAAGGAAATGGCCAAGGCGCTCGCCGCGCTCGGCCTCACTTCGGCGCTGATCGTCGATGAAACGATCGACCAGAACTTCATCCGCGCCGTCGGCAACATCCCGCTGATGGATGTGCTGCCGCAAAAAGGCATCAACGTATACGACATCCTGCGCCGCGACACGCTGGTGCTGACCAAGGATGCCGTCGCCCAACTGGAGGCCAGACTGAAATGACCAAAGCAGCCGCAAAGAAAAAGACAGATACGAAGCTCACCGAGACGCTGTATCAGATGATCAAGTATCCGGTCATCACCGAAAAGGCGACCATGGGCTCGCAGTACAATCAGGTGACGTTCCGCGTGCCGCTGGAAGCCGACAAGGCCATCATCAAGGCCGCCGTGCAGGTCTTGTTCAAGGTGAAGGTCGTGAAAGTGAACACGTCCGTACAGAAGGGCAAGCTCAAGGTATTCAAGGGTCGCGCGGCGCTTCGCAGCGACACCAAAAAAGCCATCGTGACATTGGCCGAAGGCCAGTCGATCGATGTGACAACAGGCGTTTAAGGAGAAGACAATGGCACTCAAATCATACCGTCCGACATCTCCCGGCATCCGTCAGATGGTGCGTGTCGACCGCAGCGAGCTGTGGAAAGGCAAGCCCGAGAAGGCGCTGATCGATGGCAAGCATCACAGCGGCACCGGCCGCAACAACCACGGCCACATTACCGCGTGGCACCGTGGAGGCGGACACAAGCAGCGTTACCGCATCATCGACTTCAAGCGCCGCAAGCACGACGTTGAAGCTGTTGTCGAGCGCCTCGAGTACGATCCGAACCGCACGGCCTGGATCGCGCTGATCAAGTACAATGACGGCGAAATCGCTTACATTCTCGCGCCGCACCGTTTGGCCAAAGGCGACAAGGTTATCTCCGGAGAGCGCGCGGACATTCTTCCCGGCAACGCTCTGCCGATCAAGAACATCCCCGTCGGTACGCTGGTGCACAACGTCGAACTGACCCCCGGCAAGGGTGGCCAGATGGCGCGTTCCGCCGGCACGTCGGTGCAAATCGTCGGTCGCGACGGCGGCTATACGCAAATCAAGCTGGGCTCGGGCGAACTGCGCCTCGTGCGCGGCGATTGCATGGCGACCATCGGCACGGTTTCCAACGCCGATCACTCCAACGTGCAGATCGGCAAAGCCGGCCGCAAGCGCTGGATGGGCTGGCGCCCGCACAACCGCGGCGTCGTCATGAACCCGATCGACCACCCGCATGGTGGCGGCGAGGGCAAATCTTCCGGCGGCCGCCATCCGGTCACGCCGTGGGGCAAGCCCACCAAGGGCGCGAAGACGCGCAAGAACAAATCCACGGACAAATATATCTTGCGTCGCCGCAAGAATAAGCGTCTGGCAAAAGGTTAATAGAGGAGATCAACAGTGGCACGTTCCGTAAAAAAAGGCCCGTTCATAGACGGCTATCTGCTGAAAAAGGCGGATAAGGCAAGGACATCCGGACGCAACGAGGTCATCAAGACCTGGTCGCGCCGGTCCACCATTCTGCCGCAATTCATCGGCCTGACGTTCGGCGTTTACAATGGCCAGAAGTTCATCCCCGTGCTCGTCACGGACAATATGATCGGTCACAAACTGGGTGAATTCGCGCCGACGCGCCATTTCGTCGCACACACTGCTGCCGGCGCCGATAAGACAGCGACAGCGAAAGCAAAGGTGTAAGCTATGTCCAGGACAACAAACAAACCCCGCCGCGCCGAAACCGAAGCCATTGCCAAGGCGCGCTACATCAAGGGCAGTGAGCGCAAGCTGAACCTGCTGGCGGAAATGATCCGCGGCAAGCTCGCCTCGCGTGCGCTGATCGACCTGCAATTTTCGCGCAAGCGCATGGCGCTTGAAGTCATGAAGGTCCTCGAGTCCGCGATCGCCAATGCCGAAAACAACCATAACCTCGACGTCGACCGCTTGGTCGTGAAGTCGGCGACCGTCGGCAAGACGATGACAATGCGCCGCTTCCATGCGCGCGGCCGCGGCCGTTCCGCCGCCGTCGAAAAGCCCTTTGCCAACATCACGATCGTTGTCGGCGAGGGCGGTGCGGAAAAACACACAACGAAGAAGGCCGCCGCTGAAGCGAAGCTGAAAGAGGGCGGTAAAGCGAAAACCAAAGGCGCCGCCAAAAAGACGGCAACGAAGAAACCCGCGGCGAAAAAGGCCGACGCAACCGAAACGAAAGCTGGAGAATAAGTATGGGTCAGAAGATTAACCCGATCGGGCTGAGACTGGGCATCAACCGCACGTGGGACAGCCGCTGGTATGCGGGCAAGGACTACGCGGTCAAGCTGCTGCAGGACATCAAGCTCCGTAACCACGTTCTCGCTACGCTGAAAACGGCGGGCGTCGCGCGCGTCGTCATCGAACGCGCCGCGAACAAGACGGCCGTCACCATCCACACGGCGCGTCCGGGCGTGATCATCGGCAAGAAAGGCTCCGATATTGAAAAACTCCGCCGCGATCTTTCCAAGATGACCGGCGGCGACGTGACCCTTAACATCGTCGAAATCCGCAAGCCGGAAATGGACGCGCAGCTGGTTGCCGATGGCATCGCCCAGCAGCTCGAGCGCCGCGTTTCGTTCCGCCGTGCCATGAAGCGCGCCGTGCAATCGGCCTTGCGTCTCGGCGCCGGCGGCATTCGCGTCAACTGCGCCGGTCGTCTGGCCGGTGCGGAAATTGCCCGCCGCGAGTGGTACCGCGAAGGGCGCGTGCCTTTGCACACACTGCGTGCTGACGTCGACTACGCTATTTCGCGCGCCAGCACGACTTACGGCATCATCGGTATCAAGGTCTGGATCTTCAAAGGCGAGATTCTTGCGCACGACCCGATGGCGCACGACAAGCGCCTGACCGACCAGCAACAGCAACGGGCATAAGCTTTTAAGAGAAAAAAAGGAATTACGGCCATGATGTCACCAAAGAAAATGAAGTACAGGAAGCAGCACAAGGGGCGCATTCACGGGAAAGCGACCTCCGGCACCTACCTGTCCTACGGCGAATTCGGCCTGAAGGCGACCAGCCCTCAGCGTATCACCGCGCGCCAGATCGAAGCCGCGCGCCGCGCCATCAGCCGCTGCATCAAGCGCCAGGGCCGTTTGTGGATCCGCATTTTCCCGCAGATCCCCGTTTCGAAGAAGCCCCTCGAAGTGCGGATGGGCTCCGGTAAAGGGTCGCCCGAGTTTTATATCTCGCGCGTGAAGCCCGGCACAATCATGTTTGAACTGGACGGCGTGCCCCGCGCAGTCGCGGAAGAAGCGTTCTCTCTCGCTTCCGCCAAGCTGCCGATCAAAGTGCGTTTCGTGTCCCGCGACTAGGAAGAGAAGAAAATGAAAACCGCAGATTTAAGAGCAAAAAGCCAAGACGAACTGCAGCAAAGCCTGATAGAGCTGCGCAAGGAGCAGTTCAACTTCCGGTTCCAGCAGAAGACCGGCAAGATCGAAGACACGTCGCGCATCCGCACGGTCCGCCGCGACATCGCCAAGATCAAGACGCTTTTGAACGAAAAGAAATCCGGCACCGCCCCGTCCGCAAAACCCGCGAAGGCAGCCAAAAAGAAAGCTAAGGAGTAAGAAACATGCCACGTCGTGTACTTGAAGGCAAAGTCGTCAGCAATAAGTGCGACAAAACGGTAACGGTGCTGGTCGAGCGCCGCGTCAAGGATAGTGTTTACGGCAAGATCATCCGTCGTTCCGCGAAGTATGCGGCGCATGACGAGACGAACCAGTGGAAGGTCGGCGATGTGGTGACGATCGAGGAATGCCGCCCGCTTTCCAAATCGAAAAATTGGCGCGTTGTCAGCGGTACCGCCACGGGCGAAAGCCAGGCGAAGACGGTTGATGATGCCGATCACGGCAAGAAATCCGTGAAGCGCGAACTTTCCGGCAAAAAAGCCGAAAAGGCCGCGGTGAAAAAAGAGAAGTAAGAAGAGTTTATTTAGAAAGGTCAAAAACATGATACAGATGCAAACTAATCTGGATGTTGCCGACAATAGCGGCGCGCGCCGGGTCCAGTGCATCAAGGTGCTGGGCGGCTCACACCGCAGGACGGCCGGAATCGGCGACATCGTCGTCGTTTCGGTGAAGGACGCCATTCCGCGCGGCCGCGTCAAAAAAGGCACCGTGCACAAAGCGGTTATCGTTCGCACCTCCACGCCGCTGAAGCGCGATGACGGCACGTCGATCCGCTTCGACCGCAACGCCGCCGTGCTGATCAACCAGGCGGGCGAGCCGGTCGGCACCCGTATCTTCGGGCCCGTCACCCGCGAACTGCGCGGCAAGAACTTCATGAAGATCATTTCTCTCGCGCCGGAGGTGCTGTGATGGCCGCTCAAAAATTCAAAATCAAGAAGGGCGACACTGTTATCGTCCTCACCGGCAAGGATAAAGGCAAGAAGGGCGAAGTGAAGCACGTCGACACGACAATGGCGCGTGTCACGGTCGCGGGCGTCAATCAAGTGACCAAGCACCGCAAGCCTTCGCAATCCAACCCCGGCGGTCTCGAGAAGATCGAGAAGTCGTTGCATATCTCCAACGTCTCGCTTGTCGACCCGAAATCCGGCAAGCCGACCCGCGTCGGATATAAAACGGTCAGCGGCCGCAAGGTGCGCGTCGCGAAACGCTCCGGCGAGCAGATGGAATAGGTGAGGAAGCTATGGTAGCGCGTCTTAAAAAAGAATATCTGGAAAAAATCAGGCCGGCGTTGAAGCGGGAGTTCGGATTCGAGAACGACATGCAGATTCCACGTCTGGACAAGATCGTCATCAACATGGGCGTTGGCGAAAACGCCTCGGACAGCAAGAAGATCAACGGCGCCGTCGCCGACATGACGCTGATCGCCGGGCAAAAGCCGGTGGTCTTGCACGCCCGCAAGTCGATCGCGACCTTCAAACTGCGCGAAGGCGTGCCGATCGGCTGCAAGGTGACCTTGCGCGGCGAGCGTATGTACGAGTTCCTCGACCGCCTGATCACGATCGCCATGCCGCGTATCCGCGACTTCCGCGGCGTGTCGGACAAGAGTTTCGATGGCAACGGCAACTACGCTCTCGGCATCAAGGAACAGATCATTTTCCCCGAAATCAACTTCGACAAGGTCGATACGATCCGGGGCATGGACATCATCATCTGCACCACGGCGGTGAACGATGATCACGCAAGAGCTTTGCTGAAGGCATTAAAAATGCCCTTCAGGATTCGTTAATCAGGAAGGATTTTTCAAGTATGGCTAAAACAAGTTCAGTCGAAAAAAACAACCGCCGCAAGAAGATGGTGAAGCAGTATGCCGCCAAGTGGGCGAAGCTTAAGGAAATCGCCAACGACGAATCCCGTCCGGCGGACGAACGCTTCGCCGCGCGCCTGAAGATGGCGACGCTGCCGCGCAACTCGCACCCGACGCGCATCCGCAACCGTTGTGCGCTCACGGGCCGCGCCCGCGGCAACTACCGGAAATTCGGCATCTCGCGCCTGATGTTCCGCGAACTCGCGTCCATGGGGATGATCCCGGGCGTCACGAAATCAAGCTGGTAAGAGGAAAGGAGAAATACACATGGTAAACGATCCTCTTGGAGATTTGCTCACCCGCATCCGCAACGGCCAGATGGCGCGCCTGACCGCCGTCTCCAGCCCTGCGTCGAAGCACCGCATCAGCGTGCTCGAAGTGCTGAAGCGTGAAGGGTATATCCGCGATTACAGCGTGTCGAAGAAGGACAACGGCGCGGACGAGCTCAATGTCGAGCTGAAATATTCCGAAGGCCAGCCGGTGATCCGCAATATTGCGCGCATCTCCCGCCCCGGCCGCCGGGTTTATTCGAAGGTCGCGGAGGTTCCGCGCGTTTATAACGGTCTTGGTATTTCGATCCTCTCCACCTCGCGTGGCGTGATGTCCGACAAGGAAGCACGCGAAGCGCATGTGGGCGGCGAACTGCTCTGCCGGGTCTTTTAATCGAAGGGTATGTAGCCATGTCAAGAATTGCAAAACACCCGATCAAAATCCCCGCCGGCGTCGACGTCAAGGTCGGTGGCGGGAAAATGGTCGTCAAGGGCAAAAAGGGCGAACTTACGCTCAATCTCGTCAGCGACGTTGCCGTCGAAGTCAAGGACGGCGCCGTTACCATCCGGCCGGTTTCCAAGGCACGTTTCTCCATGGATATGTGGGGCACGACGGCGTCCAACCTGCGTAACATGATGAAGGGTGTGACCGAAGGCTATTCCAAGAAGCTGCTCCTCGAAGGCGTCGGTTTCCGCGCCCAGATGAAGGGCAAGGATCTTGTGATGCAGATCGGTTTCAGCCACGAAGTCAACTACAAGACGCCGCAGGGCATCGAAATCAAGGCGCCGAAGCCGACGGAAATCGAAATCCACGGCATGGACAAGCAAAAAGTCGGTCAGGTCGCCGCCGAGATTTATCACATGAAGCCGCCGGAGCCATACAAAGGCAAGGGCTTCAGGTATGAAGGTCAAATCATCCGCCGCAAGGAAGGCAAGAAGAAGTAAGGTAAAGTCATGAAAACAACGTCAAAACAACGCCGCCAGTGGCGGGTCCGCAAGGCCGTCAGACACGCAACGGAGAAGAACAACCGTCTGCGTCTCAGCGTACACCGCTCCGCGCACCACATCTACGCGCAGGTCATCAACGACACGACCGGCACGACGCTGGCCGCCGCTTCGACGATGGATGCGGATTTGAAGAAGAGTCTGAAGAGCACGCACAATAAAGATGCCGCTGCCGCCGTCGGCAAGCTCGTCGCCGAGCGCGCCAAGAAAGCGGGTGTCGAAAAAGTCGCGTTCGACCGCGGCTCCTATATGTATCATGGCCGCGTCAAGGCTTTGGCCGAAGCGGCGCGCGAAGCCGGCTTATCGTTTTAAAGGAAGAGGAAAATGGCAGAACCGAAGAAAAGAGAACACAAAGGCCGCGACCGCGAAGAAGGCTCTGAACTCCAAGAGCGCCTCGTCGCCGTCAACCGCGTTTCCAAGACGGTCAAGGGCGGCCGCCGCATGGGCTTCGCCGCCATCGTTGTCGTCGGTGACGGCCGCGGCCGCATCGGCGCCGGCGCCGGCAAGGCCCGCGAAGTTCCCGAAGCGATCAAAAAAGCCACCGATCAGGCGAAACGCCACATGGTGCGCGTTCCCCTGCGCGATGCGCGTACGCTGCATCACGATATCGAAGCGCGCTTCGGCGCCGGTCGCGTGCGCATGCGCGCCGCCCCGGCTGGTACCGGCATCATCGCCGGCGGTCCGCTGCGTGCCGTGTTCGAAGTGCTCGGCGTTCACGACGTCGTGGCGAAGAACCTCGGTTCCCCCAACCCTTACAACATGGTGAAGGCCGCGCTTGAAGCGTTCAAAATCATGGAAAGCCCGCGCATGGTCGCCGGCCGCCGCGGCCGCCGCGTCAACGAAGTGCTGGGCCGCAAGAATGATGCGAAGGAGACTGCATAATGGCTGAAGCAACGAAAAAAACCGCCGTGAAGAAGGCCGCGCCGAAAAAGGCTGGCGCCGAGAAGTCCGGCAAGAAAATAAAAGTCACCCAAGTCGGCAGCCCGATCGGCCGCATTGACGTGCAGCAGGCGACGCTGATCGGTCTCGGCCTCAACAAGCGTCACCGCTCGAAGGTGCTGGAAGATACGCCCGCCGTGCGCGGCATGATCAATGTCGTCAAACATCTCGTCGTCGTCGAAGACGCGGCGTAAAGCTGAAGGATAAAGGAACAAAGCCATGAAACTCAACCAGCTCAAGGACAATCCCGGCGCGCGCAAGACCCGTATCACGGTCGGCCGCGGTATCGGTTCCGGCAAGGGCAAGACCTGCGGTCGCGGCGTCAAGGGCCAGAAAGCCCGCTCCGGCGTGGCGATCAAAGGCTTTGAAGGCGGTCAAATGCCGATGCTGCGCCGTATTCCGAAGCGCGGCTTCAATAATTATACGGCCAAATGCTATGCGGAGATCAATCTCGACGACCTGCAGGAAGCTGTGACATCCAAAAAGATTTCCGGTGCCAAGCCGATTGATCTTGCCATTTTGCTTGATGCGGGCGTTGTCCGCGGCGGTAAGGATGGTTTGCGCATTGTCGCCGGCCGTCAGCCTCTCAAAGCCAAGCTGGACATTGTCGTGACCGGCGCGACCAAAGGCGCTATTGCGGCGGTGGAAAAAGCCGGCGGCAAGATCGAGGTTTTGCCCGTAAAGGTCAACAAGCTCCTCAAGGGCAAGCCCGGCAAGAAAGAGCAAGCCAAAAAGGCTGCGAAGAAGTAACGTAAACCGCGTTCCGTAACATATCCTGCGGCGCGCGGCGGCGCGGCGCTTCTTTCCGTTGCGCCTTTAAAAAACCTGCGGCACGAGGGCAGTTATAGCTATTGACCCGCTGATTTCATCGCCCTAGACTTGAGCCCGATCGCGCCCATTCAAGAGGAGACCCGCCACAGTGTCATCTGACATCGAACAATTCGCCTCCAACCTTAATTTTGCGGCTTTTTCTAAAGCGACGGAGCTGAAAAAGCGCCTGTGGTTTACGCTCACGGCGCTGCTGGTTTTCCGTCTTGGCACGTTCATTCCCCTGCCAGGGATCGACCCGCAGGTCTGGCAGGGCATCTTCCAGCAGCATTCCGGCGGCGTGCTCGACATGTTCAACATGTTCTCGGGCGGCGCGCTGAAGCGGATGTCGATCTTCGCACTCAATATCATGCCTTACATCTCGGCGTCGATTATCATGCAGATTCTGACGTCGATGCACCCGCAACTTGAAGCCCTGAAAAAAGAGGGCGCGACGGGGCAGCAGAAGATCAACCAGTACACCCGCTATTTCACCATCCTGCTGGCCGCGTTGCAGGGCTACGGCCTTGCCGCCGCCCTCGAGCATATGCCCGGGCAGGGCGGCGTGTCGGCGGTGATCGATCCCGGCATCTTTTTCCGCATCACGACCGTCATCACCATCGTCGGCGGCACGATTTTCCTGATGTGGATCGGCGAGCAGATCACGGCGCGCGGTGTCGGCAACGGCCAGTCGCTGATCATCTTCGCCGGTATCGTCTCGCGCATCCCGGGCGCGGTCGGTGCGGTGCTGGCACTGGGCCAGCAGGGTGCGTTGTCGCCGCTCACCATCCTCGGCATGATCGTGATGGTGGTCGCTGTCGTCGCCTTTATCGTCTTCATGGAGCGCGCCTACCGGCGCATTATCCTGCAGTATCCGAAACGGATGGTCGGTAACCGCATGTCCGGCGGCGATTCGAGCCATATGCCGCTGAAGCTCAATACCTCCGGCGTGATTCCGCCGATCTTCGCGTCTTCGCTGCTGCTACTGCCGATGACGTTCGTGAACTTTTCCGGTATAGGCAAAAGCAGCGAAATCATGGACTGGGTCGCACGCAACCTGCAGCACGGCCAGCCGCTCTTTATGGCCTCTTACGGCATACTGATTATTTTCTTTACGTTCTTTTACACGGCGATCGTCTTCAATCCCGACGAGACGGCGGACAACCTGCGCAAATACGGCGGGTTCATTCCGGGCTACCGTCCGGGACAGGCGACGGCGGATTACATGGACTATGTACTGACCCGCATCACCGTCATCGGCTCGGCCTATCTTGTCCTTGTCTGCCTTCTGCCGGAGTTTTTGATGTCGAAGTTCAGCATGCCGTTCTACTTCGGCGGCACGAGCTTGCTGATTACCGTCGTCGTGATGATGGATACCGTGGCGCAGATCCATTCCCACCTGATCGCGCACCAGTATGAAGGTCTGATCAAGAAAACGAAATTGAGGGGGGCGCGGAAATGAGAATCATTCTTTTAGGCCCGCCGGGTGCGGGCAAGGGCACGCAGGCGCGCGTTTTGACCGAGAAATACGGCATTCCGCAGATTGCCGCGGGCGACCTTTTCCGCGAGAACATCAAGAACAAGACCGCGCTGGGTCGGCAGGTGGAAGAGATTCTCAAAGCGGGCACGCTGGTGCCGGACGCCATCACCATCAAAATGATCGCCGAGCGGCTCGACCAGCCGGACTGCAAGAACGGCTTTATCCTCGACGGCTTTCCACGCAACGTCGCGCAGGCCGAGGCGCTGGAAGAGATGCTGAAAAAGAAAGGCATCAAGCTCGATGCCGCGGTGCAGATGACGGTCGATGACGACGATCTGGTGGAACGCATCTCCGGCCGGTTCACCTGCGGCGGTTGCGGCGAGGGCTATCACGACAAGTTCAAAAAGCCGCACGATCCGGAGACTTGTGATAAATGCGGCGCGAAAGACAAATTTACCCGCCGTCCCGACGATAACGAGGAGACGGTGCGCACCCGTCTCGACACTTACCACCAGCAGACCAAACCGATTCTCCCCTTCTACGAAGAGCGTGGATTATTGAAAACAGTCGACGGCATGGCGCCCATGAAGGATGTGACCGCCCAGATTTTGGCTCTTTTTCCGTCTAAAAAGACGCCGAATCAAGGCATTCAGGCCAAGAAAAACGGCTGAAAATTAACCTTTTATGCCAAATCGATGAAAAACCGCGCTTTCGCCTTCAATAAGGTAAATATACTGTTGACGTCTCTCGCTCTTCTCTTATAATGCGCCGACTCGCCTGCTCTTCAGCGTGCGAGATGTAATTTTTGTCCTGAATAAAGGAGTATCCGCGTGGCACGTATCGAAGGTGTCAATATCCCCACCGAAAAAGTTGTCGGCATTGCGCTGACCTATATCCATGGCATCGGCCGCACGACCGCCAAGAAGCTTCTTGAAACGGCGGGCGTACCTTGGGGCAAGCGCGTCAATGCGCTCTCCGAGGACGAGCTGAACCGCATCCGCGACGCGATCAAGGCAAGTTGCAAGGTCGAAGGCGAGCTGCGTCGAGAAATCGCGATGAGCATCAAGCGCCTGATGGATCTTGGCTGCTACCGCGGCCTGCGTCACCGCAAAGGCCTGCCTGTCCGCGGTCAGCGCACCAAGACCAATGCGCGCACGCGCAAAGGCCCGCGCAAGACGATCGCCGGCAAGAAGATGGTCGCGGCGAAGAAATAAAATTTTAGTGAAAGCAGAATAAAATGGCTAAAGAGCAGAAAAAAACACCTCAAGTGGCGCGCGGCCGCAAAAAGGAACGTAAGAACGTCACCACCGGTACGGCGCACGTCAACTCCACGTTCAACAATACCATCGTCACGATCACCGATGCGCAGGGCAACACGCTGGCCTGGTCCACCGCCGGCCATCAGGGATTCAAGGGCTCGCGCAAATCGACTCCTTATGCGGCGCAGATCGCTGCCGAAGATGCCGGCCGCAAGGCGCAGGAACATGGCGTCAAGACGCTCGAAGTTCTGGTCAAGGGTCCGGGGTCGGGCCGTGAATCGGCTCTGCGCGCACTGCAGTCCGTCGGCTTCACGATCAACTCGATCGTCGACATCACGCCGGTGCCGCACAACGGCTGCCGTCCGCGCAAGCGCCGCCGCGTTTAAGTTTTCTAACACCTGTTTCGTCATTCACGTATACCGTAAAAAGAGGGGCTGACCTTGATACAAAAAAATTGGCAAGAGCTTATCAAACCGAACAAGATTGAAGTCACCACCGCAAAAGACCCCGCCCGCCACGGCACCGTCGTCGTCGAGCCGCTCGAGCGCGGCTATGGGCTGACGCTGGGCAACGCGCTGCGCCGCGTTCTGCTGTCCTCGCTGCAGGGTGCCGCCATCACCTCGATCAAGATCGATGGCGTGCTGCATGAGTTCTCTTCCATCGACGGCGTCCGCGAAGACGTCACCGACATCATCCTTAACGTCAAGAACATCGCCCTGCGCATGCACGTCGAAGGCACGAAGAAGATCCATCTGCGCGCCGAAGGCCCGTGCGAAGTCAAGGCCGGCATGATCGAGACCACCGCCGACATCGAGATCACCAACCCCGATCTCGTTCTCTGCACCCTCGGCAACGGCGCCAAGCTGGAGATCGAATTCTCCGTCAGCACCGGCAAGGGCTACCGCCCCGCCGCGCAGAACCGCGC
>JAJZFS010000107.1 GCA_021805245.1 Pseudomonadota bacterium
AAGACCGCGCGCTGGTGCGCCGCTTCCAGAAGATCGACGTGCACGAGCCATCGCAGGACGATACGGTGCGTATCCTCAAAGGCCTGAAATCCTATTACGAAGACCATCACAAGGTGCATTATTCCGAGTAAGCCTTGCGCGCCGCTGTCGATTTGTCGGTGCGCTACATCGGCGACCGCAAGTTGCCGGACAAGGCGATCGACGTCATCGACGAAGCGGGCGCGGCACAGATGCTGCTGCCTGAGGATAAACGCAAGAAGAATATTTCCATCAAGGACATCGAGGCGATCGTCGCCAAGATCGCGCGCATCCCGCCAAAAACTATTAGCAAGGACGATAAGGAAGTGCTTTCCAACCTCGAGCGCGACCTCAAGACGATGGTTTTCGGGCAGGACACCGCCATCATGGCGCTGTCGTCGGCTATCAAGCTTTCGCGCGCGGGCTTGCGCGAGCCGGAAAAACCCATCGGCAGCTATCTTTTCTCCGGCCCCACAGGCGTCGGTAAGACGGAAGTGGCACGGCAACTGGCGAAGACGCTGGGGCTGGAGCTCATCCGCTTTGATATGTCCGAATATATGGAGCGGCACTCGGTTTCTCGCCTGATCGGCGCGCCGCCGGGCTACGTTGGCTTCGATCAGGGCGGTCTTTTGACCGATAAAATCGACCAGCATCCGCACTGCGTGCTGCTGCTCGACGAAATCGAGAAGGGGCATCCCGATTTGTTCAATATCCTGTTGCAGGTGATGGATTACGGCAAGCTGACCGATAACAACGGTAAAACCATCGATTTTCGTAACGTCATCCTCATCATGACGACGAACGCGGGCGCGTCGGAGCTGGCAAAAGCCTCGATCGGCATTGCCCGCGCCGCCACCCGCGAGGGCGCGGACGAGGAGGCGATCAACCGCGCCTTCACGCCGGAATTCAGAAACCGTCTCGACGCCATCATTCCTTTCGCGCCGCTGAACCCCGAAACGATAGGACGCGTCGTGGACAAGTTCATCATGCAGCTGGAAGCGCAACTCGGCGACCGCGGCGTGACGATCGAGCTTTCCGATGAAGCGCGGCAATGGCTCGGCAAGAAGGGCTATGACCCGGCGATGGGCGCAAGGCCGCTCGGCCGCGTCATTCAGGAATACGTCAAGAAGCCGCTGGCCGACGAATTGCTGTTCGGCAAACTGACCAAAGGCGGCGCTGTCAATATCGATGTGAAAAACGGCGCCTTATCCTTCAAATACCATGCGCAGAAAGACGGCACGAAAGGCGGTACGGACAAAAAATCCGCCCCGCCCCGCCGCCATGAGACGGTGAAGTAAATGGATGTTCCCGAGCAACAGAAAGAGTTCATGCGCCGCGCCATCGCTTTGTCGCGCGAGAAGATGAATGCGAACGAGGGCGGGCCTTTCGGCGCCGTGATCGTGCGCGATGACAAGATTATCGGCGAAGGCTGGAATCAGGTGACGTCCATCAACGACCCGACGGCGCATGCCGAGATCACCGCCATCCGCGCCGCCTGCGGCGTCGAGAACAACTTCTCGCTCGAGGGTTGCGATATTTACACCAGTTGCGAGCCGTGCCCGATGTGCCTCGGGGCGATTTACTGGGCGCGGATCGGGCGCCTCTATTACGCCAACACGCGCAAGGACGCGGCGGCAATCGGGTTTGACGACGATTTCCTTTATCGTGAAGTGACGTTGCCGCTCGAAAAGCGCACGAAGGAAACGAGCCGTCTTCTGTCCGGCGAAGCGTGGGCCGTGTTTGAGGAATGGGAAAAGAAACCGGATAAGATAAGATATTGATGCGGGAGAAGGGACCTTAAATCATGCGCGGATATTTGTTTTCGGGATGTTTATTTTTCTGCTGTCTTGCCATGGCATTGACGGTGATGACGCCGTCCGCCGCGCATGCGGATTCAAGCAAATTTTCCCGCACGGTCACGGCGGTCGATCCTGTCACATTGCAGGGGCAGGGGTTGACCATCACGCTGTGGGGCGTCAGACCCGTCTTGTCTCCGGCCATCGAGTTGAAGGCGCTTGACCTGATGGACAATCTGATCGACGGCTCGCCCGTCTCCTGTCAGGCGGTGGGCGGCACATCGACGCATGTGGTGGCGCGCTGCAATTCCGCGCGCGGCGACGATCTCGGCCTGTCCTTGCTGAACCACGGTTTCGTGGTCGTCGACCGGCGGCAGAATGTCGACTCCGTTCCTTCTTATCTGGAAGCGCAGCAGGCGGCGCGGCATAACGCCGAGGGCATTTGGAAGCAGGTCGTGAAAAGTGACAGCGGCATGTCGCAGGGTATGCGTATGCTCCTGAGCGTTTTGCCGGTTGCGGCGGTATTGCTGATGATGTTCATCATCCTTTTTCGTCTGAAAAGCCTCGAGACGCAGCAGAAGGAAGAATTCGAGCAGACGCGCAGCAAGGAAACGCAGCTTCTGGCGCGCGAGAAGCATGTACTGGCTTCGACGCTGGAGGGCGAACTGGCCGGAAACAAAAACAGGATCGAGGCCTTCCTGACGATTTACCGCGATATGCTCGCAAACCTGAAAAGCACGACGGAAACGCCCAAATACAAGCAGGCCGGAGATATTGTGCAAAAGCATCCGGCTTTGAGCAAAGCCGTGTTCGAGGCGAGCGTGAGCAAGCTGTCTCTGCTGGACATGAAGCTTGCGGCGCGGCTGTCCAAGCTTTACGCAGCGCTGCCGATGGAGCAGGAATACATCAACATCGAGCCGGGCGTTCCGCTGGAATCGGCCGTCGCGCTGGTGGAAAAAGTCATACGCGACGCGGAGATATTTGTGCAGCCGCTCACGGACGCGATCGCGGCGCTGGAAGGCGTCATGACCAGCAGCCGGACGGAGAAATCCTGATCAAAAAAACAAGCGGTAAAATTCAGCCCATGCCGCCGGTGAGAACTTGTGCCGGCTGAGAGCCTGAGTCGGCCCGCTCGATGCATTCGGCCAGATCGATAAGGTCGATGAAGTGATCGGCCTGACGGCGCAATTCATCGGCGACCATCGGCGGCTGCGTGCGGGTCGTGGAGATGACGGTCACGCGCACGCCGCGACGCTGGACTGATTCGACAAGGCGGCGGAAGTCGCCGTCGCCAGAGAACAGCACGATATGGTCAACGCGGCTCGCAAGCTCCATCATGTCGATGGCCAGTTCGATATCCATGTTTCCCTTCACCTTGCGGCGGCCGGTATGGTCGGTGAATTCCTTGGCCGGCTTGGTGACCATCGTATAGCCGTTGTAGTCCAGCCAGTCGATAAGTGGGCGGATCGGGGAATATTCCTGATCTTCCAGCAGCGCCGTATAGTAAAAAGCGCGCACGAGGCGGCTTTGCCCCGAAATCCAGCTCAGGAGGCGCTTGTAATCTATATCGAAATTAAGGTTTTTAGCGGCTGCGTAGAGATTTGCACCATCGATGAAAACAGCCAGTTTTTCCTCGGGGTAAAAGAAATCAACATAAGTTAACTCATTATTATTATTATTATTATTATTATTATTATTTTTCATGATCTAGCACATCCTATGGTAAACTGAAAAGTAATTGAACATATACCTGTTCCGGACTCAAATTGTCAAGAAAAAGTGACCGAGATCAAAAAAATAGTGATTTTAAAAATAATCTTGCAAAATAGACGGTAAAGACTTATAGCAAGTTGCTGGTACTTCGCATTTTTTCAGAAAGGTTTGTCGTTATGGCGCGTGTTACGGTTGAAGATTGTGTCCTGAAAGTCCCCAATCGCTTTGAGTTGATTATGGCGGCTTCGCAACGCGCGCGTGAAATCGGCTCGGGTGCCGAGATTATGGTGGACAAAGATAACGACAAAAATCCGGTCATCGCGCTGCGCGAGATAGCGGATACGGACATTTCCATTGAAAACCTGACGGAATCCCTCATCAAAAATCATCAGAAGGTCATCGAGATCGAAGAAGATGAAGAAGAAGTCATCGACATTATGGAGGGGGAAAACGAATGGGCTGCCGCGGCGGCGGAAGCCGTTGAAGCCGATGTGGCAGGCGGTGCGATGCAGGAAGAAGACTTCGATCAGGTTGCCGAAGACGCTGCAGAGACGGCCATCGAAGAGACCCCTGTTGCGGAAGACGTTTCTTCCGATGCGGAGAGCTTCTAGGTCTTTTACAATTCCCAGAAAATAAAATTCTGTGCTTCATGAGCGGGACATTTCCGTAGCGCGCTGATGTTGCGCCGTATGTTACGTTGCAAAGCCGGATCGGGAAGCTCCGAGTGCTTCCTAATGTCTTGGCTTGGCTATATAATTCATGTAACAATATCTTAAGTGAGGAATGGCTGGGGGGAATCGCCGTCATAATGTCTTGGTTGCGATGGGTCGGAGGCTAGATGCCGAAATTCAGTTATAGGGCTATAAACGCCAAGGGTCGCCCGGTCCGTGGCGTGATCGCCGCCGCGAACGAGTCCGACTTAACGTCTCGTCTTGAGGAGGGCGGCCTTGCGCTGATCGATTGCAAGGAAATGTCCGAGAAAGCCAGCGGCATTGTCAACATTTTTGCCAAAAAAATCAAGATCCGCGATCTGGTGCAGATGTTCGTCCACCTGGAGCAACTGCAAAAGGCGGGCGTGCCGTTGATGGAAGGCTTGTCCGATGTGCGCGACACCACGGAATCGCCGCGGCTGCGCGACATCATGTCCGATGTCTACCGCGAGGTGGCGGAAGGAAATTCTTTCTCCAATGCATTGGCCCGTCATCCGACGGTTTTCGAGAGTATCTTCGTTTCCCTGATCGCCGCCGGCGAGGAAACGGGTAACATGGTAACGGCCTTCGGGCAGGTTATCCGCCACCTCAAGTGGGTGGACGCCATGCGCAGTAAAATCAAGAAGGCGACGCGCTATCCGAAAGTTCTTCTCGTCGTTATCACGGGCGTCGTTTACGTGATGATGGTGCAGGTCGTGCCGCAAATCGTGAGCTTCCTCAAAGACATGAACCTTGCACTGCCCCTACAGACGCGGGCGCTGATCGCCACGTCGGACTTCATGGGCAAATACGCCATTTACATCATTTTGGGCATGATCCTGTTCTACATCCTGTTTAAAATCGGACGCGTCATATCCGAAGGGTTCAGATATTATACGGACTACATGTTCCTGAACGCGCCCGTGTCGGGGAATTTGATCCGCAAGATTTCTCTGGCGCAGTTTTGCTCGACGTTCGGCATCCTTTTCAGCAGCGGTCTGGAAATTTTGAAATGTCTCGATGCCGCCAAGCTGACGGTGACCAATCTTGTGCTGACCGGCGCGCTGGCGTCGGTGCGGGAACGCGTGCAGGAAGGTTTCGCGCTGTCGGACTCCATGGCGAAGTCCGGCGAGTTTCCGACTCTGGTCACGCGCATGGTGAAAGTCGGGGAGGAATCCGGCAACCTGACCGGCGTTCTGGATCAGGTGACGGAATTTTACGAAAAAGACGTGAACGACGCCATTGACGCGATGATTCAAATGATCGAGCCTACAATGACGGTGATCATGGGGGTGATCGTCTTGTGGATCGCGGCGGCCGTCTTCGGTCCGATTTATAACAATCTGGGTAAGATGACGAATTAAAATGGGCTTTTCAATTTCAAAGAAACGGGTTTTGATGGTCGGCGGCGAAGGCGTCACGCTGTTCGGTCCGACGTCGCGCGGCATTGAACGCGAGGCAGCGCTGTCGTGGGAGATGCCGGATTTTAACCGCCAGCTGACAGATATCTTGGAAGCGGGCAGCAAAGCCCCTGTGCTGATCCTGTTCGACGGCGCCGACCAGACCTACCGCAAGGAAGATCAGATTCCGAAGCTGACGCCTTTCGACCGGTCGCGCTATATCAAGCGCAAGCTCGATCAGGCGTTTCCGAGCTATCCGGTGCGCGCCTCAATGCTGGTCAAGCCGCCGAAAGAGAAGCCGTTTTATCTGTTCGTCGCGCTCCCCGAAACGGACCGCCTCGACGAACTCGCCGCCGACATGCTGGATGCGGGCGTGCTGATTTCCGGCTTCGGCCTGCTGCCCGCCGAATCCGTGGGGCTGGTCAAGACGCTTGCCGAAAAAACGTTCGACAAGGCAGACAAGCCTTCGCGCTGGGCCGTGCTGATCAGCCAGCACGAGACGGGCGGCCTCCGTCAGGTCGTCGTGAAAAACGGCACGCTGGCGCTGACCCGTATCACGCCGACATCGGAAGCGGGGACGTATGGTCCCGGCTGGGCGGATGAAGTCATGCGCGAGTTCAAGGCCACGCTCACCTATATCGCCCGCTTCGGCTACACGGCGGAAGAAGGCCTCGACGTGATGGTGCTCTGCAGCAACATCGAAAAACAGTTCTTCAGCGACAAATCGCTGCCGGTGACGAATTTCCGCTGTCTTACGCCCGTCGAGGCGCTAAATGCTCTCGGCATGAAGGGGGTATCGCTCGGGGAAACCAATTTCGGCGACGCGGTGCATTGCGCCTGGGCGGGACGCAAGAGATCTCTTTCGGTGCCGCTCGTCGTGCCCAGCGTCAAGCGCATCATGGTGCCGCGCAAGGTCCTGCAGATTCTCTCCATTCTGTTCACTTTGACACTTCTGGCCGGAAGCGGCTACATCGGCACCCAGTACAGCAGCTACATGGCCGTGAAGAGCAATCTGGCGGGCCTCTATTCGCAGCGCGATTACCTGAAGAGCGAATACACCAAGGAATCGAGAATCTTTGACACTTATCCGTTCAAGCCCGACGTCCTCAAAAAAATACTGGCCATTAAAAAGTCGGTTGACGACGCGGGCGTCAATATCACGCCGATATTGAACCTTTTGCGCGGGGCACTGGCGAACGATATCAAGCTGAACGAACTGACGATCGGATATAATCCGCCGGCGGCCAAGAAAAAAATAGGTTTCTTCAGCAAGACGAAGGAAACGGGGACGGTAAAGATAAACTTCAAGTTCGATATTACGGGCGCTTTGAGCCTGCAGCAGAAAGTGGATCGTGTGAACGGGATGGTGAAAATACTGCAAGGTAAATTCCCCGGCTACGTGGTTGATATCAAGCACCAGTTTGGCAACGTATCCGCAGCGGGCGGCTTCCAGGGGGCGTCGGGCACGCCGCCCGCCGGGGCAAGCAATGCCAACGGTACGGATAGCGGCGCCGCAATTGAATTGAGTGGGCCGCCGCTATGATAAAACTTGTCGGGTTAAGACGTATAATCATTCTCGCCTGCATCATTGCGATGAATCTGGTGGCGGCGGGGATTTATTTCTTTGCCGTCGGGCCGATGCTCAGTGAAGCGCAGTCGCAGACGCAATCCACGCAGGGCGAAATCTCAAGCCTCAATGCCCGGATCGCGGGCGCCAAACGCGATGCGGCTTTCATGAAGGAGAACATGCCGGAGTATGAGCGGATGCAACAGGACGGATTTTTCCTGACGCACAACCGCTTCATGCTCGAGAACGAGATCAACAAGCTGCGCGAGGCGGCGGGAATCTCCAGCTTCTCCTATGATGTTGCGGCTGCGACCAAGGTTGAGAACCGTGACGCCGAGTCCATCCATTATCAGCTGCTCGGCAGCCGGATCAGCGTCAGCCGTATCGCTTCTCCGCTCGACGCCAACATATATATATTAGCGCAGTCCATTCATAAGGTTTTTCCCATCGATACGCGTCTGCAGGAAATGAAAATCCAGCGGGTCAAGCAAGTGGACCCGCAGTCGCTGAAACTCCTCTCTGACGGGAAACAGGTTAATTTTGTGAACGCTGCTGTCGCGTTTGAATGGATAACCTTGGTACCGAACGCTCCCGCCAAGAAAAATGGCTCTAACGGATTCAGGGGGCGGTGATGGTAAAATGGCTGCAAATTTTGACGGTTTTTGTTTGCCTTTGCGGCGCTGAGGCCCTTGCCGCGCTGCCGCCCCCGCATAAGCCCGTCACTGCGCCGCCGGCGACGGCGCACAAGCCTGTTGTCCCGAAGGGAGCTGCCGCTACCGCTGCTCCGGCAGCAGAGCCGGATATCAACAAGATATTTCGCGGATCCTTCTTCTTTTCGCCGCTGGAAATCGCAGATATCGAACAGGCTTTGGAAGGGCATGTCCGCAAGTCGACGGGGACGGATACGACGGACGCGCCCATTCCCCAGCACCGCGTCATCCAGCTGTCGGGCGTTTACTACCGTTCTCCGGGTGACTGGGTGGTCTGGATGAACGGCCAGAAGGTGACGCCGGCCAACCTCTTGCCGCAGATCGTTTCTATCCATGTCAGCCCGTCTTCGCGGGTGCATCTTCAATGGTACGACATCGGCCTGAACCAGGTTCTTGCGCTGACGTTGCGCCCGAACCAGACATACGACATCACGTCGGGCGTGTTATTACCGGGGGCGCATTGATATGACGGCGGCCAGGAAAATGAAATCCCCCGCACAGGAAACCGACGTAGCCGCAATAACCATCGACGGCATTTCGGCGCACTACGGCCGCGGCGCCAACGTCATCGAAAATATTTCTTTCGACGTAAAGCAGGGCGAGACGTTCGGCCTCATCGGGCTGAACGGCGTGGGAAAAACGACGCTGATCAAGATCATCCTCGGCTTGATGGAGCCTTCGGCGGGAGCGGTTTCGCTGTTCGGGCAAAACATAGGCGAAGGGGATGGAAAATCCATGATCGCCTACCTGCCCGAGAAGTTCGAGCCGCCGGTTTTTCTGAGCGGTTTCGAGTTCATCAAGTTTTCGCTCGATCTTTACAAACGGCCGTTCGACAAAGAGGCTGTGCTGGCAGCCGCCGACCGCGTTTCCCTGTCGCGCGAGGCGCTGGGCCGCCGCGTCAACACCTATTCCAAGGGCATGCGCCAGAAAATCGGCCTGATGGGCAGTTGGCTGACTGGCTGTCCGTTGTTGATTTTGGACGAACCCATGAGCGGCCTCGATCCGCGTGCGCGGGTTCTGGTAAAGGATGAGATTGTTTCTTGCCGTAACCAAGGGATGACGGTATTTTTAAGTACGCACATCTTGTCGGATATGGACGAATTGTGTGACAGGATCGGCATAATACATGATAAGTCTTTAAGGTTCCTCGGAACGCCAGCAGAACTGAGGGAAAAAATGAAAAACGAGAGTCTGGAGCGGGCGTTTCTAAAAATTATCGAGAATTCTGCAGGGGTTTATGAATCATGAAAATGTCTGGGGTAAAGCGCGTTGAGGGCAAGTCGGCTATGTTGCGGCAAGCCGGATTTGCTTTGTTGCTTGCGGCCTGCGCACCGGGTTATGCCCTGGCGCAGACGGCAGCGACATCGACGACATCGGCACCGGCTCTGCCGATGATGGCGACGCCGGGTTTGCCGGCAAGCACGGCCCAGCCGCCATCTTCCGCAACGCTGGTACAGCCTTCAAATGCGGCGCAGGCATCGCCATCGGTACCTCCGGTGCAAGTGGCACCGCCCACAAATGCGGCATCGGCGGTTTCCGGATCACCGGACCAGAGCGCTTCGTTTTCGGGGACGGCATCTTCCGATACTTCAATGTCCGGCACGGATGCCTCTTCGGGAGGTGCGGTTTCGGGAACGGTGCCATCGATACCGGCGTCTGCCGAACCTTCTTCTGCCCAGCCGTCCATAGAGAGCGTTGCGGCGGCCATCGCGCCCGCCGCCGAGACGGGCACAGCCTCCGTCCAGCCGTCTCCTGCCGAGTTGGCCATTGTTCAAAATGCGTCCAAGCTGAAAGCGGGCCATGCATCCAAGCCGTCCGAAGCCAGCATCCGCGCGATGCGTGCGAAAACACGTGCGGCGACGGATAAAGGCTTGCGCGTCACCGACATTCTGGCGACGCCGGCACAGGTCCGCCCGTTGCCGCCGCAATACCTGGTCGTGCACAGAGATTACAGTGCCGGGAGCGACTATGAATCGCGTCTTGCGTCCGCGCGTCTGGCCCTGTCCGAGGGGCACTATGCGGCGGCGCTGGGGTTGTTCGACGACCTCTTTCACCGCAATACGAGCGACCTGCGTGTCCTGATGGGCCGTGCCGTCGCACTGCAAAGACTGGGCGAGACGGGCGCAGCCCTCGATGCCTACAAACACATCCTGAAACTCGATCCGGAGAGCGTGTCGGCGATGACCAATACCCTCGGCCTGATCAAGGGCGAGAACACGCAGCCGGCGATCGACGCGATGCAGAAATTGCGCCGCCTCTATCCGGCCAACGTGGCGGTGACGGCGCAGTTGGGGATGCTCTATGGCGTCTCCGGCGATTACAGCAACGCGCTGAAGTATCTCGACATGGCGGATGCCCTGAAGCCGGATGACGGCGTCATTCTTTATAACCGCGCCGTTGCGTATGACCATATTGGCAAAACATCCCGCGCCGCGGAGATGTACCGCCGCATTTTGGATCTCGCGGCAGAAGGCGATCTGAACGCCTCCCTGCCGCTTGATGATATAAGGCAGCGTTTGTCGACGCTCCGGTAAAGCCGGCATGTTTTTGATCAAAGCGGTGATTGTGGCAGGGCTGGGGCTGATCTTCGGCAGCTTCGCCACGGCCTTGTCCTATCGCCTGCCGCGCGATATATCCATGGTGACGCGCGTGCATTCGCAGTGTCCGTCCTGCCGCCACAATCTTGGCCTTCCGGATCTTATACCGCTGTTTTCATGGCTTTTCCTCAAGGGGAAATGCCGTCACTGCGGCGCGCGCATCGGCGTGCGCTATCCTTTGATCGAGCTGGCGACGCTGGGCTTGTGCATGCTCTTTTTCTCCGTTTATGGCCTGACGCCGGAAACAGTCGCCGTGTTCGCGCTGGCGCCCGTGCTGGTGAGCATCACCGACATCGACTTCGGGCACCAGATCATTCCCGACAGCCTGAACATGGCCATCTTTCTCATCGGCGTTGCGGCGTTTGCCGTCAATGCGCTGCTGGCCGCGCATCCGGCCTCTTTTTTCAGCGCGCACATCGTGCCGCCGCTGGCCGGCGCGGCGCTTTATGGCGGCTTCGCATGGCTGTTGCGGTGGGGCGCGTTTGCCGTCCTGAAACGTGAGGCGCTGGGGCTGGGCGACGTCAAGTTTTTTGCTGCGGCCGGATTCTGGCTGGGGTTGAACGTGATGGCGGCGTCGCTGCTGATGGTCATTTCCGGGGGGGCAGGCGTTGTTTTGGCGTTCTTGTGGAAAAAACGCACAGGAGAGGCCGAAGTGCCTTTCGGCCCTTCGCTGATCGTCGCTTTTATTGTGGTGTTGTGCCTTTTCCCGCCGCATTTCATATCTCTTTGACATCTGCGTGCGAATAAACCGTTATCTTAACCTTATGTTAATATATGTTTACCATTCTTTCAGTGTATTTGCGTACTCTTGAAGGTGGATATACGGGGATGATACAACAGGGGGCAAGCCGTGGATATTACAGAGTTTCTCAAGTTTACGCTCGACAACAAGGCATCGGATTTGCACTTGAGCGGAGGCAATAATCCGAAAGTGCGTATTGACGGCGAATTGCGCCAGGTCAAGCCGGACATCCTGCAGGGCGACGATATTCGCGGCATGCTGTATCAGGTTATGAACGAGGACCAGCGCGCGGAGTACGAGCGTGATTTCGAAATCGACTTTGCCATCGCCTTCGGCCCCGAGGCGCGTTTCCGTGTCAACGCCTTCACCAACCGGCAAGGTTCGGCTGCCGTCTTCCGCGTCATTCCGACGAAAATCCCGACCATGGAGCAGCTGTCGTTGCCGCCGGTCATCCGCAGGCTCGCGGAACTTGAAAAAGGGCTGGTGCTTGTCACCGGTCCGACCGGTAGCGGCAAATCGACGACGCTGGCGTCGATGATCAATCATATCAATGAAAACGAAGCCGTGCACATCCTGACCGTCGAGGACCCGGTCGAATTTTTCCATCCGTCGAAAAGAGCGCTGGTCAACCACCGCGAAGTCGGCAATGACACCAAATCATTCGCCCGCGCGCTCAAAAGCGCGCTGCGTGAAGACCCTGACGTCATTCTGGTCGGCGAAATGCGGGACTATGAAACGATCGCTCTCGCACTGACTGCCGCTGAAACGGGGCACCTTGTCTTCGGAACCCTGCACTCGAACAACGCCGCCAAAACCATCGACCGTATCATCGACGTTTTCCCTGCGGCGGAAAAAGAAATGGTGCGCGCGATGCTCGCCAGTTCCATTCAGGGCGTCGTCGCGCAGGCGCTGCTGCCGAAAGCGGGGGGCGGACGCGTTGCGTCCCATGAAATCATGGTCGGCACCAATGCCGTGCGCAACCTGATTCGCGAAAATCAGCTGGCGCAGGTCTATTCAATGATCCAGACCGGCGCGCGCTACGGCATGCAGACGATGGAAGATTCCGTCCATGATCTTCAGGAGCACGGGTTTATCACGGCAGAGACCGCGCACGATGCACTGAAAACGGGTGCTGAAGCGGAATCCGCCGACGATACGCCAAAAGCGCCGCCGCCGCCGCCACAGCCGATGATGCGCAAGCCTGCGCCCGCCGCCCAGAGAGCGCCCGCGTCGGCCGCCGCAGCAGCGCCTGCCGCACCCTTGCCGGGCGAGGAAGGATATTCATTTTGAGCAGTGCTGCGATATACAACTACCTAAAGGAAATGGTGCAGCGGGAGGCGTCGGACATCTATCTCACGGTTGGCGTGCCGCCGACCCTGCGCATTGACAACATTCTCCATCCGATCGAGGGGGATGCGCTGAAGGAAGAAGATGTCCAGTCTATCATGATGGAGATTCTGACGCCGCGCCAGCGCCTCGAGTTCGATACCAGCATGGAACTCAACATGGCGCTCGATCTTGGCGCGGAAGGACGTTTCCGCATCAACATTCTGCGCCAGCGCCAGAAACCGGCGCTCGTCATCCGGCGCATCACCAGCAAGATCCCCAACTTCGAGCAGTTGCATTTGCCCAAGCTCATGGAAAAGCTGGCGCTTGAAAGACGCGGGCTGATCCTGATCTGCGGCGTGACGTCGTCGGGGAAATCGACTTTGGCCAGCGCACTGATGGACTACCGCAACTCCATGATGGGTGGCCACATCATTACTATCGAGGATCCCGTCGAGTTCTATCACGAACACAAAAAAGCCATTATCACGCAGCGCGAAGTGGGGATCGACACGGCCTCCTACAGCGTCGCGCTGAAAAACGCCCTGCGGCAAAAACCCGACGTAATCCTCGTCGGCGAAATCCGTTATCAGGACGTCATGATCCAGGCGATCGCGGCGGCCGAAACGGGCCATACCTGCTATGCGACGCTGCACACCACCAATGCATCGCAGGCGATCGAGCGCATTATCGGGTTCTTCCCCGAAGAACGTCATCAGCAGATACGCATCGCGCTGAGCATGAACCTCAGGGCTATCATCGCGCTCAGGCTTGTGCCGGGAGCGAAGGGCGGTATGGTGATGGTTCCGGAAATCCTGCTCAACGAAGCTTTGGTCAAAGAGCACATCATGAAGGGCGAGACGAGCAAGATTCACGATGTTATGGCCAACAACAATACGACCGGCATGGTCACGTTCGACCAGTCTCTCCTGA
This sequence comes from Pseudomonadota bacterium, assembly GCA_021805245.1. GTDB lineage: Bacteria > Pseudomonadota > Alphaproteobacteria > Micavibrionales > UBA2020 > PALSA-926. The sequence continues at coordinate 13,492 of JAJZFS010000107.1, forward strand.
GCCTTTATAAAAAAGGGCTGATTACTGCACAAACGGCATTATCTGAATCCGACTACTCTGCGGATATGAAAATAAAAATCCAACAGCACCAGATGATGGATCAGGCAGCAATGTCCTCGTCGTCTCTTGGCATTGACACATCCAGATTGTCTCTGTAAAAATAATCCGAAGCGGGTTATCGTTAATCGTATTTTTTCAAAGAGATGGGATCGTTCAGGTGTCAAAATCGCGTTACTCCTTCCGCGTCAGCTACATAGCTCTCGGCGTTATGCTTTCCACAGTGTCTCTGGGGGGCTGCACTCTCGCCAAAAACCAGCTGACATTCGACCGCAGCGCGAACAAGAGCATGCAATATTATCGCGATGGTTTGTCGCCCCAGCGTCAGCCTCAAACCGCAAAAGAAGCGCCGTTGCCGCCGTTCCAGTCTTTCGTTGCCACGCCGAGCGACCTGCAGCTGCCGTCGCCGCTGGTGACTGTTTCCGTCGACCAGACGGTGTCGTTGCGCGACCTGATGTTCGAACTGGCCCAGCAGGCCGGCGTTGACCTCGAAATGGATCCCGATATTCAGGGAACGATTATTTTTACCGCCAAAGACCGTCCGTTCAACGAGGTCGTCGACCGTATCTGCAACATGTCGGGGCTGCGCTATACGTTCAAGAATAACGTGTTGCGCATCCAGATCGATCGCCCTTATATCAAGTACTATAAAGTCGATTACATGAGCCTTTCGCGCACAAGTAAGTCTACTATCAATACAGGGATTTCCAGTGGCAGCGCCGGTGGCGCCGGCGGCGGAGGCGGTCCAAGCGCCAGTTCGGGATCCAGCTTCAATGTTGACGTCAAAGACGACGCGGATTTCTGGAAGGAACTTAAAGCCGGCATGGATCAGGTTTTGAAGGCGTCTGACAACTATGCGCCTCTGGCAACCATGCAGAATCCCGTGGCGTCGGTGGTCCCGCCGCCTGCACCGCCTGCGCTCCCCGGCAATGGCGGCACGCCAGCGCCAGCGAAACCGTCGAATATGCCTCCGTCGCTGAATGTTTCGGTTTCCAGCGGATCGGCGCCGCAGAAGAATCCGCCGGCGACGTTCTCCATCAGTAAGGATACGGGGATTATCAGCGTCTATGCCACGCAAAGACAGCAGAAGATGGTGCAGAATTATCTGAACGACTACCTCCATCAGGCGCTTGCGCAGGTCTTGATTCAAGCCAAGGTTCTTGAGGTTTCGTTGAATGACCAATTCTCCACGGGCATCGACTGGGGGCAATTGGGTGCAAACCTGACGCGTCTCGTTCAGTCCGCCCAGATCAAGACGCCTGCGCCGCCGTTTTCCCCTGTCGATACGACGGGCAGTGCCTTTGCGCTGAACCTTGATCTTGGCCATGGGTTCAAACCGGTTATCAACGCCTTGAGCGAGTTCGGTACGGTGCGTTCTCTGGCCAGTCCGCGCATTACGGTGATGAATAACCAGTCCGCCATCGTCAACGTGGCCACGAACCTGATTTACTTCCAGATTAAGGTGACCACGACCCCGTCTACGGCGGTGGGGGTTCCGCCGACGATTACTTATAACTCCACGCAACAGTCGACGCCTGAAGGTGTTCTGATGAACGTGACGCCGACGGCGGATGTCAGTACCGGCGAGATTATGCTGGCGGTGCGTCCGACCGTGACCAAGAAAATCGGCGACGCTTCAGATCCTTCCATCGCTCTCAGTATTTTGAGTTCTGGTCTGCCTTTGTCGGACGTGCCCAACAGCCCGATACCGGTCATGGACGTGCAGCAGCTTGATTCCGTCATCAAAATGCAGTCCGGCCAGACGATGGTGATGGGCGGCTTGATGCAGAATTCCAATCAGGTCAGTCAGGTGGGTGTGCCTGTTTTGGGCGATGTACCGTTTTTGGGGAGCCTGTTCCACAACCACGGCGACAACATCAACAAAAGTGAACTGATTATCTTCCTGCAGGCGACAATTGTGCCGGGGTCCAATGTCCAACCCATGGACCGGCGCGTTTACAAGGAGTTCGGCCACGATACGCGCCCCTTCAATATGTAACGATTAAAAGGTCATTTATATGATCTCCAAACCATTGGTTAGATATGTTCTGACTGCCGCGATGCGGGACAGGCTGATGGTAACGCTTGCGCTCATGATCCTGATGGCGGCCGCGCTTGCGGTCTTCATGGGCTCGGCGAGCGTGACGGAAGGCGCGAGTTTTGCGCTGGTTTTCGGCTCCGGCAGCCTGCGTTTTCTCGGCGTCATCGGCCTCGTGCTGTTTTGCTGCTTTTACATCCGCCGCGCTTTTGAAAACAAGGAGGTCGAGTTTTTGCTTTCGCGGCCAATCTCCCGGTTGTCCTTCCTCGTCAGCCATGCGCTGGCTTTTTCGTTCCTGGCTTTTCTGATCGCCGCCATGATCACCGTCGTGGTCGGTGTCATCGGCCGTCCCGATATGGCGGGGCTGCTGATCTGGGGCGCAAGTCTTGCCGCCGAATTCGCGATGATGGCGGTGGCGGCGTTGTTTTTTTCCATGGTGCTGTCGAGCGCGGCGGGTTCTGCCCTTGCAACGCTCGGGCTTTATGCCTTGTCGCGCACGACGGGCACGCTGCTCGGCGTCCTCAGTCAGGGGCCGGCGAATTGGTTTTACGCCATTATCGGCAGCATGATGAAGCTGATTTCAATGGTGACGCCGCGTCTTGACATGATGGGGCAGACGACATGGCTGGTCTATGGCGTGCAGGGATCGGCCGGTTTGCAGTTTATGCCGCATGCGGGCGCTTATGCGCATTGGATGATGGTGCACATGGGCGTGACCGGTTTTATTGTGGTGCAAGGTGGTATTTTTGTCGCGCTGTTGCTGGCGGCGTCGGCTTTTGACTTTACGCGACGGCAATTTTAATGGTTGCCCGGGGGGTGAAAACGCAGAACAGGCTGAGCCGGATAAAACTCGTTATTACGGCCATTCTTTGCGTGAACTTTCTCTTCTGGTGCGCCAGTCAGAACGTATACGAACGCTGGTCGGGTGTGCCGCCGGTGCCGGACAGGACAGGCGCCGTCATGATGACGCTGGGCGATCCGGAATTTTCGTACCGTATTCTCGCCCTGTCCTTGCAAAATCTCGGTAACCTTGGCGTGAATATGGCGCCGCTAAAGGATTATAATTATCACGAGCTGGGGGAGTGGTTTTTGCTGCTGAACAGCCTTGATCCGGTCTCCGATCACGTGCCGACGCTGGCCGCCTATTATTTCGGCGCGACGCGCATACCGGCGGATGTCGCAGTGGTTGTCCGTTATCTCGCCGCCGTAGGTCAGGAGCCGTTCGGCACCAAATGGCGCTGGCTTGTGCAGGCGGTCTATCTTGCGCAGCACCGTCTATATAACGAAAATCTCGCCTTGCATTTGGCCAAAACGCTCGCGCATATGCCGCAAAGTGTTGCAATGCCGGCGTGGGCGCGGCAGATGCCCGCGTTTGTGCTGGAAAAGAAGGGGGACAAGGAGGCGGCGCGCACGCTCATGATCGACATGCTCCGCACGCAGAAAAATCTTTCGCCCCAGGACCTCTCCAATATGGAGTTTTTCCTGATCCATCAGGTCGGCATGTCGCCGCAGGCCGTGCTGCGCATCCTGAAAGAGCGCGGGGGGCATCACTAGGTCATGCCTTCCATTTTTGAAAATACTTTTAGCGTCATAGAATGGCTGGCTGTCACCGGCTTCGCCCAATGCGTGCTGATTATCGTGCATATCGTGTTCCGCGTCAGGGACTGGAAACAGGCTTCTTTGGCGCTGGCCTATTTCTTTGTGCTGGGGCTGGCCTTCGCACTGCAGTTTTCCACGCGCTTGCACGATTACGATCAGGCCATACAACTGGTCTTGTGGTTTACGCGCGTTTTGGGGCCGCTTTTGTGCTATCTGCTGGTTCTGCAAATCGCGAAAGGCGCGGGCCTGCCGGAACGGCGGCAATTTCTGTTTTTGACGCTGGCGCCGCTGTCGCTGCTGGCGGGATTCGTTATTGATAAAACGGCCGGTGTTTGCACGGCGGGAGACGCTTTATGCCCGAGCCTGTTTTTGTGGCTGCAATGGCTGGGCGCGATTTCCGGTGGTTTTGCCATGCTGGCGCTGTGGGGCCATCAAAACCTTTTTACGACCTTACGGCTGGCCAGGAGCGGCATGGAGCGCTACTGGCTGGTGATGGTGCTGATCGTTGCCAATGCGGGCGCCGTCGGCATCATGTTTTTGCGCTCTGTGAACGGTCTGGACCAGCGGACGGCGGATACGCTTCTTGTCGTGTTGGGACTGTCTTTCGTCTATCTCGCGAGCACGATGCTATTCCGCGTCTTTCCATCGCCGGTTCAGTTGAGCGATAAGCCGACCCGCTTCACCAGACAAACGATGACGGCAGAAGAAAAAGAGCTCGCCGCCAAAGTCAAAAAGCTGATGGAGGTGGACAAACTCTATCATGAGCAGGCCTTCAGCCGCGCGGATCTCGCGCGCGAGCTGCAGGTTTCTGAGAATACGCTTTCAAGGGTGATTAATGTGGCCTTCGGCAAGAGTGTCCCTAGGCTGCTCAACGAGTTCCGCGTGGGCGATGCGAAAAGGATGCTGATGAGCCCGGAGATCCCCATACAAGTGGTGGCCTCCGAAGTGGGGTTCAACTCGCTGGCGTCGTTCAACCGCGCGTTCCGCGACGTCACCGGCCTCACGCCGACCCAGTACCGGCAGGCGCATATGACCGAAGGCAATATGGCGCAAAAAGGCGGCACGTCTGATTCAGCTAAAGGTTAGGCATTCCTCTCCTGTCTACTGGCAGATGCAGGTGGAGTAAATGTAGTAGCCGTTCACGCCGTTCGGTGCAGAGCATGGAGACACCGCGCCCTGTGTCGAGCAGGTGCTGCCGAGCGAGTTGGACAGAGCAGAACCGCTCGTCCCGCTCGGCGTTTCGCCGTTACTCAGGCTCCATTGGTAGACCAGCGAACTGCAGGTGTTGTTGGTTGTAACCCAGGGGCCCCAGGCGTCAGCCGTGCAGTCGAACGTCTTCTGCTGATACTGCGTGCCTTGTTCGGGCGCAGGGCAGCCGATCTGCTGATATTGCTTGATGGGCTGGCAGGTGCAGGTGTTGCTGGTTGTCGTCCAGGCGCTCCAGGTGCCCGAGTTGACCGATTGACAGGTCATATTGGACGTTTGCGTCACTGTGCCGGAATAACCGGCGCCGAGACCGTATGCCTGACAGGTCATCGTCTGCGTTCTCGTCGCGGTCGGGTCGCAGACGCAGTCCGTCGATTGGGTTGACGTCCAAAACGGTCCCTGCGCCGCCGCGGTGGGATTAGCGCCATCGCAGGTGAACTTTTTGGTTGTTGTGAAATTGCCGGTATAGCCCTGCGGGCATGTATTATTGTAGTTCCACGTTTGCGGGTTGCAGGTGCACGAGCCGGTGTTTGAATAAGTGTAAGTCGTGTTTGTCGGGTTGCAGGTCGTGGTTTGTGTCACGCCGACGTTTCCGCTCCAGCAGCTGCCGCAAGGCCACCAGCCGTGATACTGGTTGCAGCTTTCGTTATAGTTGTTCGTGGCCTGATTGCACTGTGTGCAGCTGCCTGTCTGCGGTGTGTTGCTCCAGCTCGGGCCGCTCCACGAACCGCCGCATGTCCAGACTTCCGAGGCGGCAAATCCGGAGCTTACCGTCTCCGATTGCCCCATAGGCAAAGAGGGAACCTGGACCCAGGTCCAGCAGAAATTCGTCCAGGTCGTCGGGCATGACAGCTGGGACGAGCATTCAATCTGGCCGCTATTGCTTATCCCGATCATGTGTTCGTTGGCGGGGCAGGTCATGTTAATCTGGTTCTGGTCCACGCAACTCATGGTGCCGTTTGAAAAGCCGGTGGCGACCTTGTTCGCGCCGTTGCAATTCATGCTCATTTTGGCTTGAACGCAATTGCTGCCCGGCTGGCCGGGAAGGGGCCCCAGCCCGCAGAGTTCGTTCGCCATCAGGTCTCCCGTACCCGGGGTCGAGGGCTCCACCAGCACGGCCTTGTCCCAAGGATGGGGGCTGCCCACTTGCATGGCCGCGTCCGGTGTTCCCACGCCGGTCGGAAGGTCGTTGCGGTCTATGCCGACTTTCCCCTGGCCCGCGTTGTCGCTCGCGTTGACCAGATCGCTAATGGCGGTGCCGGCGCTGCCGGCCACCTGCCACAACGGCGTTTTATCCGAGTTGTAGTACATGATCAGATCATCGAAATGATTCGGGCCGGTGACCGGGCTGTATAGAGCCGAGAAGTAAACGGCGTTCGACCACTCGTTGACGCCGGTTTGGCAGTTGGGCGCATCGAGCGTCGAAGGGGTGGAGTTCGCCACCAGCATGGGCGCGCAAGGATATACGGGGTGGGTCAGATCGCCGTTTTCCGTGAAGGCGCCTTTCCTGTCGGGGCCGCTGCTGATGAGGATGTATTGCACCGAGCCGCCGCCCAGGCTGTCTGCGGGCGCGGTGACCAGGGACGCGTAGCCTGACGGGTCTGCCGTCGTGGGTGCAACGGGAGCATTGGCATTGACGACGTCGATGCCGCCGAGATCCTTGTTGTAAAGCCCTTTGACCGCCAGATTTTCCGTCACGGCGTATTGAAATTCGTCGCCGTAGCCGTCCAGCGTCTCGTATTCAGGAATGCCGAGCGTCCGGAAAGGTACTTCGCCGCGGCGCACGCGGCCGTTCCAGTAAGGGGTTGATTGCGGCCCCGGTGCGATGGTCGGCGGCCAGGGAGGGCTTTGTGCCCAGAGAGGCGGCCAGACATCGTTCCACTTGGCGGGAGCAACGCCGCTCGGATTCCAATTCCGGTTGCTCACCTGAACGCAATAGTTGTGATCTGCCGCGCCGCCGCCGTGGTTGCACTGTCCGATGGGAACGGTGTGGTCGGTGCAGTCGCCGGCGACGCCGTAGTCCGCCGCATCGGAGCGCGGCACAAACGGCGCCGGACAGGGGTAGTGGCCCGTCTGCACGAGGTAGTTGTTGATGGCCGCGGCGAGAAGGCTCGCGTTATTCAGCGTCGTGTTCTCTTTCTGGGCTTTCAGGTACTGGGTGCCGACGGCGCCGATGCTGCTCAGCATGACGCCCATGATGAGAACGGCGACGGCGAATTCAACCAGCGTATAGCCCCTGATCAGGCTGCTGCGGGAGGGGGCGTTTTTCATGGCGGTGGTGCGCATTGTATAACTCCATTTGAAATTCCCACTACATACGTGCCGGGGCTGCAAGTCTTCGGCGTGATTTGGGAGGTATTGACCTGATTGGCGCACTGCGGCGTGGAACCCGCGATGCCGGTCATAATGCCGCCATTGCAATCTTCTCCCGGCGTAATCAGGGCGAGGTGAAAGCAGTTATTGGTGTTCTCGTCACAGTATATGTCGGATTGGGCGTTCGTGGCCCTGATATTGCCGACGACGTCGAGCGTCGCGGCCGGCGCATTGGTGCCGATGCCGACCTTGCCGCCCGTTTTGTTCCCTATCCTGTGCAGGTTGGCGGAATAGGCGACCCATGCGTCCTGGTCGATATTGATGGATGTCAGTATGAATGCGTCATCGTAGAAGAGGGGGCCCTGGACCGTTGAATAGATGTCCTGAGTGCCGCCTGCCGCACCGGTCGCGCTGAAGAGGAAAGTGGAATCATTGTTGCAGTTTTCATTGTCGCGGCCCGTCGAGCTTGCCGACGGAAAACCCGGACCCATGTCAATCGGCACGCCCATTTGGCAGGGAACGGGCACGGTTCCGTTGTAGTCCCATGCGCCGCGGCCGTTGGGGCCTGCCGACAGGACGACGAACATGAAAGAATTGGGAACCTGAGGCGCGCTGGTGTCCAGATTTTTATTGATCATCGGCGCGATTTTGTTTTGTGCGCTGTCAAAGTATTCGACGTTGATGGCGCCGCCGACGTAATAGTAATCGAACGTATTATGATCGGTGCTGTAATAGGACACCGCATAAGTCATGCGGTTGCCCCAGCCGTCCAGCGCCTGATTCATGGCAATTCCCAAGGTGACATAGGGGACCGTGCCGATCAGCACGGGGTCGTACTGGCCGGTCTGGCTTTGCGGGCCGGTGCCGCCTACGGCGGTCGGGTTGTACTGCGTCGCCCGTGCGCCCGCGACGACGCACAAGCCGTTTGCTCCGGCGGGGCAGTATGGCCATGTGACGTTGGGCGGATAATCGGTGCCCGGCGGGGGCGTGAGGCCTGATGTCCAGCCGCTGAGGTTGATCGGGCTGGGCGAGAGATCGCATACCGAAACGCCCGCGTTCGGCGATGTCGGCGGCAGGCCGGGTTCGGCCGGACAAGGGAACGCGCCGTAGGTGAAAACATAGCGCGACAGGGCGTTTTGGATGGCTATTTCTCTTGAAGCCGTTGTGTTGTTTTGCTGCTCTCTCTCCCACTGCGTATACTCGTGGATAAGGGAGCCGGCGAAGAGGCCGAAGAGCGCCACGGCGATCATAATCTCGACGAGAGAAAATCCGCGTGATGTTTTTCCGGTATTCGTCATGCGCCTTTTTCCACTCCTTAATTGCATATGACCTTCCCCGCTGAGTCGATGCCGTAGGCCATTCCCGACGGGCAGGAAGAGTTGGCGTTGGCCTGCGGAACGTCTATCGGCGTGCCGCATTGAATTTGCCCGTATTGCATGCCGTTGATGACGTTCATCTTGCCTGGCGGCGCCGCGCCGCAAACGGCGCTGACGTTGTTGTTGCTGGCGTTCGTGCCGCTTGCCGGGCCGCCCAGAATATTGGGGGCCCAGGAGTGGGTGCAGCTGCCGGCATGGCATACGGCGTTGAGATAAATACTCCCGTTCGTATACAAGGTGCCGTTGACCTCCAATTCCTGCGTTGGATCGGCGTTTCCGGTGCCGACGCCGACATAGCCGGGGTTTTTGTTATAGACGTCGTTGCTGTTCGGCGCGGTGAAGGACCAGAGCTGTGTCAGCGTGAACGAGGAATATATCATGATATCGTCGAAATACTTGGGACTGCCCTGAACGATGTTATAAAGGCCGTCGGCAAAGTTCCACTGGTGGTTACAGTTGGCAGAGTCGACCTCGCCTGCATGGCAGGGCACGCCCATGACGCCGGCGGACGTATAAGCGCCCATGTGGTTTTGACCGGCGGACCAGATGATGTAGTTGATGGTGTCGGGCGGCTCTACAAGGTTTGTGCCCGTCTCTGACTGGACATTGAGTACGCCATCGCCCTGGCCGTAGCTGCTGTTATAGATGTCCCCTTCTGAAACGGCGTAATTGATCTGGTATCCCCAGGGGTCCACCGTACTTCCCACGGTGGCTATCTGGGAACCCGATGCGAGGGCTGCGTCGATTGTCTTGTAAGGAATGCCGCCGAAATAGACCGGATCAGTCGCGGCGCCGGCGGTCTGGTTGGCCGGTGTAAGGCGCGCGCCGGCTTCTTTGCAGATGCCGTTATAACACCCGCCAACGGGCATCATTTTCAAGTGCAGGCAGGCAACACCCTCGTTCACCCCGCAGACCCCGCATTGGCATCCGGCATTCGGACTGCCGATCGGCTGGGTCGGATCCGAGGGAAGCGGCAGGCGGCCCATCGAAGAGCCATAGTTGCTCAAGGCGTCGTTCAGGTTCGTTATTTGCCCGTAGGTTTTGTGATACAGGTACGTGGAGTAATACGAGAAGTAGCTGAGCGAGAGGGCTGAAATCACCATCCCCGCCAGCACGATGACGACAGACAACTCGACCAGCGAGAATCCGCGCTCTCTTTTATTCTTCCTCATATAAATGCTTCCCACTTATTTGCCCGTCCCCATATTTCAGGCACACTCCACCGTACGTAAGCCTTAGGTATTTTAAAGACCATTATCTAATATTTTAGCTTTAATCGATGAAGTAATGCTTAACGAAGTTTTAATGCTTCGTTAATGTATTGAAAGTTTAAGGTTTTAAAGAGCAGTGATCTTGCGGGACCTTTTGCCGCGGGAATCGCCAGGCCGGTATTTTCTGCGGGCGGATAGACGGGACGTTATCGGGCAGCGCCCCTCTCTGTGAATGTCCATAAACAGTGCAGATTGATAAATCATTTTGTCAATCTGTCAAAATGGCTAGTTGCTTCAGGTATGACGGAAATGGTGCCACATCATTTACATAGAGGAGAAAAGGGGCATCATTTTGCTACATTGATGAATAATCTCCTCATACTGTTTTCAGATTTAAACGAAGGCTTAACTTTTTTATTGAACTATGGGGAAGAGGGCACCAAACTTGTAAGGCATGTTTTTCTGACTGTTCGCGGTTGCGGGAGCATGTGGGATTTTAACGTATCAAGGGAGTTTTAGGATCATGAAGAAGTTATCAAAGCTACAGAAACAAAAAGGCTTCACGCTGGTGGAGTTGGCGATCGTTCTGGTTATTATCGGTCTTCTCATCGGCGGTATTCTTAAGGGGCAACAGCTGATCGACAACGCCCGCGTCACGGCGCAAATGACGCAGTTCCAAGGCCTGCAGGCGGCGGAAACGAGCTTCCAGGATGCTTACGCGGGGCTTCCGGGCGACTTGCCCTCCCCGAACACCCGCGTGCCAAGCACGCCTCCAGGCTGCAATGCGGTGGGTGATGGCAACGGGGTGATCGGAACCCCCGCTACTGCTGCGAACATCTATACCATCGGCGGCGTCGGGAACGAGAATATTTGTTTCTTCGCCGAATTGTCAGGCGCCGGCTATCTGGCGGGGGTTTCTAAGCCGAACGCGAGTCCTGTGATTTTCGGCCAGACCGTGCCGCAAGCCAAACTGGGGGCGGGGTTGATCGTCTCCGATGTCCAGGACGCGCCGAGCTGGTCCGGCCTTTATGCCGCGGATGTCGAAACCACGGGTGATCCGGGAGCGGTTGCCGGTGTGAACTCGATGACGCCGGGCCAGGCGGGTCAGATCGACCGGAAAATGGACGATGGCAACCCGACCACCGGCAGCATTTTGGGGCTTGGTTTTGGTACCAACTGCACTAACGGCGGCACCGGCTATATCGAAAGTTCTACCACGAACGATTGCGACGTCGGTTTCAAACTCAACTAATCGTTCTTAAAAGCCAAAGACAAAGAGCCGGTGTTCGCACCGGCTCTTTTCTTTTGTTTAAACCCGCCGGATGGAGGTGACTTCGCCGCGCCGCGCGATAACATCGCCCAGCGGCTCGATCACGGTTTTCATGTGCGTGCCGTTGGCATGAAGCAGGTTGACGTCGTCCGCCATCATGCCGACGTGTTTTCTGAAGAAGATGATGTCGCCGGCTTTCGGCGAATCGACGGCGCGGCCGATGGCGTGTTCCTGCACTTCCGAATCGCGCGGCGTTTTGAGGCCGGCGCGCCCGAGGCACACCTGCACCAGCCCCGAGCAGTCGATGCCGAAGCCGCTGCGCCCGCCCCAGTAATAGGGCGTTTCAAGGAATTTTTTCCCCGTGGCGATATGGTCTTTCTCGATGTGCCCGATGGCCTCTATGTGTTTTTTAAAAATCCAGTGTCCGCCCTCCATTTGCACGAAGTCCTGCCCGATGTCGGTGACCTTGATCAGGCTGCCGAAGCTCAAAGCGCCCCTGAAGGCCGATTTGACCGAGGGCGAGACATAGGTGTTGCTGCGCGCCGTGACGACGATATGCGTCGGCGTGGTAACCTCTTCCGTCAGGTGGCGGCTTTCTATGTATCCGGCATAGCCGTCGTGCGCGCAGGTGCCTTTGCACCAGCCGTCTTCTTCTTCCGTGACGTCGAACAACTCGCCCATGACCAGCTGCGTCTCGAATTTGCCGCGCAGGACGTCCAAATCCGGCACGCCGTGGATGTCGGCGACGGGGCTGGCGATCTGGAATTGCATTGATTTCCCCCTCCGGCGGTTTATTTTTTGCCGAATGTCCTCTGTATCATGTCGAACACCGCGCGCAGGCCGAGCGCCTCGCCGCCTTCGGGCCGCCCGGGTTTGGCGGACGGGTTCCACGCGAAGGTGTCAATATGCACCCACGGAATGTCCGCGTCGACGAATTTTTCAAGGAACAGCGCGGCAACGCTTGCGCCCGCAAAACTGTTGGGGCTGACGTTGTTGCTGTCGGCAATCTTGCTGTTGAGCCAGGCTTTGTAAGGCTGCCACAACGGCATGCGCCACAGCGGGTCTTCGACCCGTTGCGCGGATTTCAGCAGCGCGCCGGCGATGCGGCCGTTGTTGCAGAACATCGCGGGCAGGTCAGGCCCGAGGGCGATGCGCGCCGCGCCCGTCAGCGTGGCGAAATCGACGATCAGGGCGGGTTTTTCGCTGCTTGCTTCAGCGAGCGCGTCGGCAAGGACGAGGCGGCCTTCGGCATCGGTGTTGCCGACTTCGACGCTAAGACCCTTGCGCGTTTTAATGATGTCGCCCGGACGGTAGCTGTTGCCGCCGGTGGAATTTTCCACCGCAGGCACCAGCACGCGCAAATGGACGGGCAGTTTGTGCGCCATGATCATCTGCGCGAGGCCGAAGACATGCGCCGCGCCGCCCATGTCCTTTTTCATCAACAGCATGCCGGATGAGTTTTTAAGGTCGAGCCCGCCGGTATCGAAGCACACGCCCTTGCCGACCAGCGCCACGCGCGGGTGTTTCGGGTTGCCCCAGCGGATGTCGATCAGGCGCGGCTTGCGCGGGCTGCCCTTGCCGACCTCATAGATGGCGGGGTAGTTTTTCTTCAAAAGGTCTTCGCCGGTGATGACGGTCACACGCGCGTTTTTGAAAGATGCGGCCAGTTTCTTTGCCGCGGCCGCAAGTTCTGCGGGGCCCATGTCGTTGGCGGGCGTGTTGACGAGATCGCGCACCAGCGTGACGGCTTCGATCGTGGCTTCGACGGTTTTCTTGTCGGCGGAAGCAGGCCATATGAGTCGCGCGTAATTTTTATCGTTTTTCCTGTAGCGGTCGAAACGGTAGCAGCCGAGCGCCCAGCCGATGCAGATTTGCGTGGCGTCCGCACGGGTCAGGCGCTGGTCGATATAATATCCGGCGGCATTGTCCTGCAGCTGCGCGGGCAGGCCCGCATAAATATAAAGAGTGCCTTCGGCGCGCTTTTTTTCGGGCACGCCGAACAGCACGCGTTCGACCGCGCCGTTCTCGTCCGGCAGGGTCAGAAGCGATCCTGCGGCGGCGGTAAAACCCGCGGCGGCAATCCAGTTTTTCCTCGATTGGCTTTGTTTTTTCAGCCATTTCTGCAATGTGGCGGTATCGACGGGCGTGATGGGAATCGATTTCGGCGACGTCTTGTTCAAAAAGGGCATGGCGGCCTTTGCAAGGGATATACATGGGCGCGTGGAATAAGGCGAAAATGCCCTTCAATCGCGCGGCGGGGCGTCTGTCCCCCGCTGTGCCCAGTATACAACGGGCTTTCGTTCACGTAAATATTTAGTTATGTAAACGGTAGCTTTAAAAAGTCTTGACGGAGCTTGTTTTCTTGACATATGTTGCCCGTCTATGAGTTTTTCGAGAAGGATGAAGATAATGTCGAGACGTTGTGAAATAACGGGAAAAGGGCCCATGGTCGGCAATAAGGTTTCCCATGCCAACAACAAGACCAAGCGCCGTTTCCTGCCCAACATGCAGGAAGCCTCGTTTTTCAGCTCCGGTTTGAAGAAGAGCATTACAGTCACCTGCACCACGAACGGCATCCGTACGGTCGAGCATAAAGGCGGTATTGACGCTTTCCTGCTGGGCACCGCGCCGACGAAGCTGCCGCTGCGCCTGCGTAAGATTCGCAAGCAACTGGTCGCCAAGGTCGGCAAGCCCGAACCGGCACCGAAGAAGCCGCGCCGCACGGTTAAAAAGGCCGCGGACAAAAAGACCGCCTAACCGGAACGAATTTCAGAGCTTTTAAAGCCCATTTGCCGTAAGGCAAATGGGCTTTTTTCGTATGTCCGTCTTCCGTGCCTTATGAAATTAAAAAATCCTTTTATTCAAGCTGGTTGGAAACTGTTCATTAACCAGTTTTTGGTTATTTACATGCTAACAATAAAAGGAGTGGGACGTGCAGTACGCAAGGCAGCTTATGAGCGTTATCGATAAAGACGACATTTCAGGCACCGATGTTACCGATCGTGACTTTCGCGAATTTTTCATGAAGTCACCTGTCGGCCGCATGATTGTGGCCGTGGATCCGGAACATAAAGGCGCATATGCCGAGGTCAACGCCGCGGCGGCCGCTTATTTTGAAATGCCAAGAGAACATATGCTGGGCCGCACGCCGGCCGAGCTCTTCGAGGGCAAGGTGGCCGAACAGATGGAGCATGCCTTCCGCAACTGCATCAAGACGCGCAAGACGACGACGTTCAACGTGCTGCCGCGCTTTCCCGGCGGCGTGAAGGTGCAGACGTTTATCCTCAGCCCGATTTTCGACGCGGCCGGCGCGGTGCATTACATTGACGTGACGATCCGCCCCGATATGGCCGACAGCATGCACTTGCAGCACGAGCGCGACGACGCGCTGATGCTGATGACGGCGCTGTTCGACGCGAGCGGCATGAGCATCATCGTGACGGACCATCACGGGCGCATCGTGCGCGTCAACGACATGTTCCTGAAAGAATACGGCTGGAAGCGCGACAATCTTCTGGGCGAGGAATTTCTCATGATCGTCCCGCCGGAAGACCGCGCGCTGTCACGGCGCCTGCACGCGGCGTTTATCGACCACGGGCGGCAGGGCTCGCGCGAGGTGCAGCTGGTGCGCAAGGACGGCAGCGTCGCCGACGTGGTCATCACCACCGCGCTTCTGGAACTGAGCCAGAAGCGGCGCTTCATGGTCTCGGCCATCCGCGACATCACGGAGCGCAAGCATCTGTTGAACTCGATGAAACGCGCCAAGGAGGAGGCGGATTCCGCCAATCGCGCCAAATCGGCCTTCCTTGCCAACATGAGCCACGAGTTGCGCACGCCGCTCAACGCCATCATCGGCTTTTCCGAGCTGATGAAAAACCATCTTTTCGGGCCGCTCAACAACCCGAAATACGAAGAATATATGGAGGACATCCATTTCAGCTCCCGCCATCTGCTCGACATCATCAACGACGTGCTCGACATGTCGAAGATCGAGGCGGGCCGGGTCGAGCTGATCGAGAGCGAGGTCGCCATCAACGAGGTGCTCGATTCCGTCGTGCGCATCATGAACGACCGTGCCAAGACGCAATCCGTCGGCCTCGATTTCAAGGTCGACAAGGACCTGCCGCATATCAGGGCGGACCAGCGGCTATTGCGCCAGATTCTCATCAATCTCGTATCCAACGGCGTCAAGTTCTCGCCCGTGGGCAAGAGCGTCAAGGTGCGCGCCTCCCTCAAGCCCGACAGGCACATCCGTATTTCCATTTCCGATCAGGGCTGCGGCATCCCCGCAGACAAGCTGAAGGTCGTGCTCGAGCCCTTCGGTCAGGTGAACGATCCGCGCCACAGCAGCGGACAGGGCACCGGTCTCGGCCTGCCGCTCGCCAAGGCGATGACAGAATTGCACGGCGGCTGGCTGACGATGGAATCGAAAGAAGGCAAGGGCACGACGGTGCATATCGACTTCCCGCCGGAGCGGACCCTTTCGGCCTACGCCCCAGTCAGCATCTTTTAGAACATGACGGAGAGACTGCCCACGGAGCTTCTGGTCGCAGGTTATCTCCGCCAGTGCATGACGGCAGGCATTCCCGTTTATATCGTCCATAAAGGCGCGCCTGCGGCGGGCACGGTCACGGTGCGCATCGTCCTGCAAGACAAGACGGTCAAAATCCTCAACCAGAGCCGCGATATGGACGGCAATCTGGGCTGGAGCAGCCCTTTTGACAGTGAAACCGTTGACGAACCCCGCGCCGACCAGTATATCCGGAAGGTCGTCGCGCGCGACCCCGATGTCTGGGTGATCGAGGTCGAGAACGCAGACGGCAAGAATCCGTTTGAAGGAAAAACATTCTAAGCCATGACTATGAACGACGAAATTCACCGCCGGAGGACCTTTGCCATCATCTCGCACCCTGACGCGGGGAAAACGACGCTGACCGAAAAGCTGCTGCTGTTCGGCGGCGCGATCCAGATGGCGGGCACGGTCAAGGCGCGGCGCGACATGCGCATGGCGCGCTCGGACTGGATGAAGGTCGAGCAGGAGCGCGGTATCTCGGTCGCCTCGTCGGTCATGACGTTCGAATACGACGGCATCAAGTTCAACTTGCTCGACACCCCCGGCCACGAGGATTTCTCGGAAGATACCTACCGCACGCTCACGGCGGTGGACAGCGCGATCATGGTCATCGACCACGCCAAGGGCATCGAGGCGCAGACGCGCAAATTGTTCGAAGTTTGCCGTTTGAGGGATTTGCCGATCATCACCTTCATCAACAAGCTCGACCGCGAGGGGCGGGACCCGTTCGACCTGCTCGACGAGATCGAGCAGAAGCTGGCGCTCGACGTTTCGCCCGCCAGCTGGCCGATCGGCATGGGCAAGGAATTTCTCGGCTGCTACGATATTCTCGACGATCAACTCATGCTCATGGCGCGGAGCAAAGGCACGACATTGGGCGAGGCGGAGCAGTGCAAGGGGCTGGATGATCCCAAACTGGATAAATTGCTGCCCGAACACGCGGCGGCCAAATTGCGCGAGGATGTTGCAATGGTGCGCGGCGCCTGCAAGCCGATGGACGTGAAATCCTACCGCGAAGGGCATTTGTCGCCGGTGTTTTTCGGCTCGGCGCTCAATAACTTTGGTGTACGCGAGCTTTTGGGCGGCTTGAAGCAGTTCGCCCCGCCGCCGCAGCCGCAACCTGCCGTCGAACGCACGATCGAAACGACGGAGAATAAAGTCACCGGCTTCGTCTTTAAAATTCAGGCGAACATGGACCCGAAACACCGCGACCGCATCGCCTTCACGCGCCTCAGCTCCGGCCATTTCAAGCGCGGCATGAAGCTCAACCACGTGCGCGCGGGGAAGCAGATCACCGTACACAACCCTTTGCTGTTCTTCGCGCAGGAGCGCGAGGTGGCGGAGGAGGCCTTCGCGGGCGACATCATCGGCATTCCCAATCATGGTAACTTGCGCATCGGCGATACGCTGACCGAGGGCGAAAGCCTGCATGTCACGGGCATTCCGAGCTTCGCGCCGGAATTTCTGCAGCGCGTGCGTCTAGATGACCCGTTGAAGGCGAAACATCTCGGCGAGGCGTTGCTGCAACTGGCGGAAGAAGGCGCGGCACGGGTCTTCAAGCCGCGGATGGATTCAAGCTGGGTGGTGGGCGTCGTCGGGCCGCTGCAATTCGAGATTCTCGCCGACCGCATCCGCACCGAATACAACCTGCCCGTCCACTTCGAGCAGACGGCGCTATACACCGCGCGCTGGCTGGAATCGGACGACAACGGCGCGATGGAGAAATTTGTCGCGCAGAACCTGCCCAATATCGCGGAGGATCACGACGGAAACCCCGTCTTTCTCGCGCGCAATGCGTGGCATCTCGACAATGCGAATGAAAACTGGCCGCAGATTAAATTTTTGGCGACCAGGGAACAATCAAGCCGGTAACCTCGCGCTTTTCGCGCGGCATGAGAAGCGTGCGGACTGCGGTCCTGAAATGCCGCATCGCTGTGTTGGGCGGCCGTGACGCGTGGCGGAACTCGTCACGCAGCGGGTTCATGTCCGCCAGTTGTTCGGCGGAGAGCAGCGTGCGTCGCGTTCCGGATTCCGACTGGCCGAGCATGCGCTTTTGCACCAGCAATACGTTGAGTAGATTTTCAAGGTCGGGGCGCTGGCGCAATCCTTCGTCGATGATGGTGAAGTGCGAAAGCGAAAGCGCGTAGCGGTCTCCCGCCGTATCGGTCTCGTCGCAGTCGAGCGCCTGACCGATCGCGCCGAGCGGCATGTTGGACGGGTGGT
Organism: Pseudomonadota bacterium; assembly: GCA_021805245.1. GTDB lineage: Bacteria > Pseudomonadota > Alphaproteobacteria > Micavibrionales > UBA2020 > PALSA-926. The sequence goes on from JAJZFS010000107.1 coordinate 31,358, forward strand.
GCAGGTTGTTCCACGTTCTTTCCGCATCCTGCAGGTCGGCATGTGCCGCTTGCCATTCGGGTGAACAGCTGGCGGCGACGGTCTCCCACAGCTGGTCGCTGGTCAGGCTGGTATAACTGCTCTTGAGCGCGCTCTGGACGCGGACGATGAGATCCTGATTTTGGTCGGCCCATTCGGCCAGTTCGTCGGGAAGGCCGATAAGAATCGCTGTGCTGGGATGATTTCCGGTGCCGGAAAGCGCTTCGTCGTCCGTGATATCGTCTTGCAAACCCACAATGCCCTCGCCGTATACAGTCATTATGGATTTATTTGATTAAGAAAATTATAATTTTTCAGATTGTTTATAAAAACGGTATTTTTATACCGCAATTTATAAGATTATTTTTCGTTTTTCTCGCATTACAGGAAACTAGGGCTATAATCCGCTTATATCAAAGATAGAAACAGGACTTTTTTAGTACGATAAAGGAAGTAGCTATGATAAAACTGGGAAAACTGACGGATTACGCAATCGCGGTCATGGGACAACTCGTACACGAGGCGGCCGACAGCCCCGCGCATGACAAGGAAGGCGCTATGAGCAGCAGCGCGCATTATCTTGCGAGCCGGACGGGTATCCCTGAGCCGACCATCGCCAAGGTTTTGAAGATGCTGGCCAAGGGCGGGCTTGTCACGTCGATGCGCGGCGCGGCGGGCGGCTATCGTCTGGCGAAGCCGGCGGATCAAATCTCCATCGGCGAGATCATCGCCGTGATGGACGGGCCGATCGCGATTGTCGGTTGCGTCGAAGAGGACAAGGAGCATTGCAACATGTGGGAAACATGCCCGACCAAAGAAAACTGGGGCCGCGTTAACGATGCGATCAAGTCCGCGCTCGACGGCGTGAAACTGCAGGATATGTTGAGCACGCCCGCCTGCGGCAACGTGCCCGACTTTACGAAAGATGTTGATGCCGATTGCGCCTGAAACATTACTGGACAAAAAGTACGAGGCCGGATTTGTCACCGAGATCGAGAGCGATCGCGCGCCCAAGGGCTTGAGCGAAGACATCGTGCGCCTGATTTCGGCCAAGAAAGACGAGCCGGAATGGCTGCTGGGGCAGCGTCTGAAGGCTTATCAACACTGGCTTTCCATGCCGGAGCCGCATTGGGCGAAGGTGTCGTTCCCGCCGATAGACTATCAGGACGCCTATTATTACGCCGCGCCGAAAACCGCCGCCAAGCCGAAGAGTCTCGACGAGGTCGATCCCAAACTTCTTGAAACCTACAAGAAACTCGGCATTCCCTTGCGCGAGCAGGAGATGCTGGCGGGCGTCGCGGTCGACGCGGTGTTCGACAGCGTTTCGGTGGCGACGACGTTCCGCGCAAAGCTGGCGGATGCGGGCGTGATTTTCTGCTCGATTTCCGAAGCGGTGCAGAAATATCCCGAACTGGTGAAAAAGTACATGGGTTCGGTCGTGCCCTATACCGACAACAAGCACGCCTGCCTCAATGCCGCCGTTTTTACCGACGGCACGTTCGTTTATATTCCCGAAGGCGTGCGCTGCCCGATGGAGCTGTCCACCTATTTCCGCATCAACGAAGCCAAGACAGGGCAGTTCGAGCGCACATTGATTGTCGCTGAAAAGAGATCATACGTCAGCTATCTCGAGGGCTGCACCGCGCCGATGCGCGACGAAAACCAGCTCCACGCCGCCGTGGTCGAACTGATCGCGATGGAAGACGCGGAAATCAAATATTCCACCGTGCAGAACTGGTATCCGGGCGACGAGAACGGCAAGGGCGGGATTTACAACTTCGTCACCAAGCGCGGGATTTGCAAAGGCGCGCGCGCCAAGATTTCATGGACGCAGGTCGAAACCGGCTCCGCCATCACGTGGAAATATCCGAGCTGCATTTTGCAGGGCGACGACAGCGTCGGCGAGTTTTATTCCGTCGCCATCACCAACAACTGCCAGCAGGCCGATACCGGCACCAAGATGATCCACATCGGCAAAAACACCAAGTCGCGCATCATCTCCAAGGGCATTTCCGCAGGGCGGTCGAACAATACCTATCGCGGCCTTGTGCGCATTTCGGGCCGCGCGGACAATGCCCGCAATTTCACGCAGTGCGACAGCCTGCTGATCGGCCATGATGGCGGCGCGCCCACCG
>JAJZFS010000115.1:0-7704 GCA_021805245.1 Pseudomonadota bacterium
TTCGCCTCCAGCGTCTCCTTGACGGCGATGAAATCGGACGGCTGGGTCGTAACTTCGTGCGTTTCTGCGGACGATTCAACGTTTTCCGCCCCCGCCTCGACTGCGGCTTCGAACATTTTATCGGCCTCTGCGACGCTGGCCGGAAAGGTGATCGACCCGACCCGCGCGAACATGAAGCTGACCGAATTCGTCTCGCCCATCGTGCCGCCGTTTTTGGAAAAGGCGACGCGGACATCCCCCGCCGTGCGGTTGCGGTTGTCGGTCAGCGCCTCGACGATTACCGCGACGCCGCCGGGGCCGTAGCCCTCATAACGGATTTCTTCATAATTTGACGCGTCGCCGCTGTTCGGGCTGCCCTGTTCGATGGCGCGTTTGATGCGGTCGTTCGCCATATTGTTTTTCCGCGCCTCGACGATGGCGTTGCGCAGACGCGGATTGGCGTCTGGATCAGGCTGGCCGCTCTTCGCCGCCACCGTAATTTCACGCGCCAGCTTGTTGAAAACTTTCGCTTTCTTTTTGTCCTGCGCACCCTTGCGGTGCATGATGTTCTTGAACTGGGAATGGCCGGCCATGCGTCACCGCCTCTTTTTTATTAATTTGAATGCCTGTTTCTAGCATAGGCTGCGTCTTTGAGAAAGGATGTTTCTCTTTTGTACCGCATTTAGATTATAGAAATAAACATGAGATGGTTATATATCCACGCCCTTATTTCTTGACAAAATGGCAGGGGCTAGGACCATCGCCGTCACTAAACCTGCCTTTGGCCAGATAGTAACCTGCATCGGCGGCCTTTGTATAGAGCGCATAGTACTTCTTGCAATCCGGAGCAGGATAACCAAAGCGGCGCGCATCCCTTCTGTTAAAACGGCTCTGATCATCCTCATACATACCGGCTACCGGAGAGCCTTTTTATAATCCACGCGCACCGCCGCGTCGCCGGAATAAACCTCCGCGAGCTTGACCATGGCATCGGTATCACCAAGAGCAGCGGCTTTTTCCCAATCCCGTCTTGCTCTGGAATATTCATCGTTATTGAAGTGCTTTTGTCCGGAGGCATATAAAGACGCCGCACTGTCTGCGGCAAAGGCAGGGCGACAAATGGGGAAAAGACACATAGTTGCTAAAACAGAAAGGGTTAGAAAAGCGCCTGGTATTTTCTTGTAAGAAATTAATATTGAACTGCCTTTTTAAGGGTTGATAAAAATCGGTTTGCGGCTACTTCGCCAAAGCCTTCAGCCCTTCGCCAAGCTCCGCCCGCTCCTCTTTCGTCATGTGCGTGGCGTTGCCGAGCGGCATGGCGGTGTGATCGACCGCCTGATCGGTAATCATCGGCGCGTATTTTTCAATCTCCGGCATGGTGTCGAACGCGATGCCCTTCGGCGCGGCGGTGAAGCCTGCCTCCGTTGGCATGTCGCTGTGGCAGGCGCTGCACCGCTCGCGGACGATCAGCCGCACTTCCTCGGGCGTGACTTTGCCGATATGCGCGGCGATGACCGGATTGCCGTTATGCGCCGAAGCGAACAGCGCGACGATGATAATGCCGAGCGCGCCCGCGACCGGATAGCGGTAATCGACATTGCCCTTGTGCTTGAGGTTGAAAAACTGCCGGATCGGCCACGCCGCCGCCGCCAGCGCCGCCAGCACCAGCCAGTTGTGCGGCACGCTGTAGAGCATCGGGTAATGGTTGCTGATCATCACCAGCAACACGGGTAACGTCATGTAGTTGTTATGCACCGAGCGTTGCTTGGCCTCCGCGCCGAGACACGGATCCGGCGTTTCGCCCGCTACGAGCGCGGCGACGACCTTTTTCTGGTTGGGGATGATGACCCGAAAGACGTTCGCCACCATCACCGTGCCGAGCATCGCGCCGACGTGGATAAACGCGCCGCGACCGGAGAAAATCCGGCAGAGGAAATAGGCGCCCGCCGTCACCGCCAGAAACCAGATGATGCCAAACAGCCTGTTGTTGCTCCCGATGGGCGAGCGGCACAGTTCGTCATAGACAACCCAGCCGCCGAAGATGAACGAAAGGCCGATGAACGTCGCCTGAAACGGGGTGAGCGCCATTTTCGAAGGATCGATCAGGTAGAGGCTCGCGCTGTGATAATACATCAAGCACAGCAGCGAAAAGCCGCTGACCCACGTGAAATAGGCCTCCCACATGAACCAGTGCAGGTGCTTGGGCATATGCGCGGGCGCGACGGCATACTTCTTGGGGTTATAAAACCCGCCGCCGTGCACCGCCCAAAGCTCGCCCGTGACGCCGGCCTCCTTGTCCTTTTTGTCGGCCGGCGGCTCAAGGCTGTTGTCGAGCCAGACGAAATAGAACGACGCGCCGATCCACGCGATGCCCGTGATCACATGCAGCCAGCGGAGAACGAGGTTCAGCCATGCGGCGTAGTCTATTATCATGTTAAGCCTGCTTCGCCTTGTTTTGCGGTTCCTTCTCGTAAGCCAGAACCGTCTCGTAGGCCTTGGTGGTGAGGAACTCGTCGAGCTTGTCCGCCATCACCATGTCGCGGAACAGCAGCGAGGCGTCATGCAGGTGCTTGTCGCGGCCGAATTCGCCGGTCAGCTTCATGGTTTCCTGTTTCATCAGCTCCAGCATCAGTGCGTCGTTCAGCACGCGGTCGTCTTCCATCATGACTTTGTGGTGCCGCCACTGCCAGAGCTGGGTGCGGGAGATTTCCGCCGTCGCCGCGTCTTCCATCAGGTTGTAGAGCGGTACGCAGCCGTTGCCGCCGAGCCAAGCGCGCATATAAAGGATGCCGACGTTGATGTTTTTGCGCACGCCCGCCTCGGTCACCTCGCCTTCAGGCACGGTCAGCAGGTCCTGCGCGGTGACGTTTACGTCCGTGCGCAGTTTATCGAGCTGGTTCGCCATCGGCATGTAGCGGTCGAATATCATCCGCGCCACATTGACCAGCCCCGGATGCGCGACCCATGTGCCGTCGTGACCGTCCTCGGCCTCGCGTTTTTTATCCGCGCCGACTTTTTCCATCGCCAGCCTGTTCGCGGCTTCGTTGTCCTTGATCGGGATTTGCGCCGCCATGCCGCCCATCGCGTGCGCCTTGCGCTTATGGCAGGTTTTGATGAGCAGCTGACTGTAGGAGCGCAAAAAGTGCGACTGCATCGTCACCGTGTCGCGGTCGGGCAGCACGAAAGCGCTATGTTGCGAAAACCGCTTGATGAAATTGAAGATATAGTCCCACCGCCCGCAATTCAGCCCCACGATATGCTCGCGCAGCACAGAGAGGATTTCATCCATCTGAAAAGCGGCGGCGATCGTCTCGATCAGCACCGTCACGCGCACCGTGCCACGCGGCAGGTTGAGCGCGTCCTCGGCGTGACTGATCACCTCGCTCCACAGCTGCGCCTCGTGATAGCTTTCCAGCTTCGGCAAATAATAATAAGGCCCCGTGCCGCGGTCGCGCAAAGTTTTCGCATTGTGAAAGAGATAGAGGCCGAAATCGAAGAACGAGGCGGAAAGCGGCTCGCCTTCCAGTAGCAGGTGCTTTTCCTCCATGTGCAATCCGCGCGGACGCACCATCAGCACGGCAGTTTTGTCGTTCAGCTTATATTCCTTGTCGTTCGACGGGTCGAAAAACGAGATGCGGCGCGTGTTGGCGTCCATCAGATTGATCTGGCCCTTGACGAGGTTCTCCCACGTCGGCGTGCTGGAATCCTCGAAGTCGGCCATGAAGACGTTCGCGCCGGAATTGAGCGCGTTGATGATCATCTTGCGGTCGACGGGGCCGGTAATCTCGACGCGGCGGTCCTGCAGGTCCTCGGGCGCGGGGCGCACCGTCCAGTCGGCGGCGCGGATGTTCGCCGTTTCGGATGGGAAATCCAGCTTGCCGGTTTCGTCCAGCACCTTCTGGCGCTGCACGCGTTCTTCCATCAGTTCGCGCCGACGGTGGCCGAAATAATCCTCGAGATCGAGAATAAATTCCAATGCTTCGGGCGTGAAGACACGCTCCTGACCGGGAACTTTTTCCGCCTCGACCTTCAATCCGTATTTCATGCCGCGTTCTCCTCTTGTTGTTCTTGCGTGCAGGGCGTGAGGCCGAGCGTGAGCAGTTCCGCCGCGAGCGCAATCGCTATTTCGCGCGGGTGCTTGCCCATGACGCCTTTAATGCCGATGGGGCAGACCAGCCGTTGCGTGTCCAGTTTCAGCGTTTGCAATCTTTTTCTGAACCGTGCCGATTTCGTTTTCGAACCGATCATGCCGAGATAGGCGAACGTGCCGTGTTCCAGCGCCGCCTTGACGATCTCGAAATCAAGCGCATGGTTGTGGGTCATGACGACGATGTAGGCATTGTCCGTCGCATCTTTTATTTTATCGATCGGGCGCGTGGTGACGATCTTCTTGCAATTCTGCGGAATGTCTTCGGGGAATTCGCCTGCGCGCTCATCCACCCATGTGACGCTGACCGGCAGCGCGTCCAGCACCTTCACCACCTCGCGCCCGACATGCCCCGCCCCGAACAGCAGCACCTTCTTGCGCTGCGTGGTGAACGGTTCGAGCAAGACCGTTACATGCCCGCCGCAGCACTGCGCCAGCGCGGGACCGAGCGGATAATCCTTCGTCTGCGTACCTGTCGCAGCGCTGGCCAGCAATTTGCGCGCCGCCTCTACCGATTCAAACTCGAGATTGCCGCCGCCGATGGTGCCGAACTGTTTGTCCGCCGTGACGACCATCTTCGTCCCCGCCTCGCGCGGCGTCGAGCCTTTCGCCTCCGTCACCGTGATCAGCACACAGGGCGTTTCGCTTGCGCGGAGGTCAGTCAATACGTCAAGCCAGTCGTTCATTTTGTCGCCGCCTTTAAAATGCGCTCCGGCGTGGCGGGCGCGTCGAGGTGGCCGTGCGGATTGATGGACAAGGCCGCATCCTTGATCGCCAGAAACACCGCCGTGCCGAGCATCAAGGGCGGCTCGCCGACCGCCTTGGAATTGTAAATCGTGTCTTCCTGATTGATTTCGTCATAGAGCGCGACGCGGAAATCTTTGGGGATATCGCGACCGGTGGGGATTTTGTAGGTGCTGGGTGCGTGGGTCCTGATGACGCCTTTGTCGTCCCACCACAGTTCCTCCGAGGTCAGCCAGCCCGCGCCCTGCACGAAGCCGCCCTCAATCTGGCCGATGTCCACGGCGGGATTGATGGAGCGCCCAACGTCGTGGAGAATATCGGTGCGGAGGATATTGCTCTCTCCCGTCAGCGTGTCGATGATCACTTCCGCGATCGCCGCGCCATAGGCGAAATAGTAGAACGGACGGCCTTTCGCCGCGGGCCTGTCCCAGTCGATCTTCGGCGTCTTGTAAAACCCTGTCGACGAGAGCGAAATGCGGTCGGTGTAGGCCGCCAACACCAGTTCCTTCCACGGCAAATTGCGCCCCGCATCAAACTTTTCCAGCCGTTCCCTGATCGTCAGCGCCGCCGCTTCCGCCGCCTTGCCGTTCATATCCACGCCGCTGGAGGCCGCGGTCGCGGAGGTGTTCGGCACCTTGCCCGTGCTGGTCGCGGTGATTTTGACGAGGTTCAGAGGAATGCCGAACGTGTCGGCGACGATCTGGCAGACTTTGGTGTGCAGACCCTGCCCCATCTCCGTACCGCCGTGGTTGACCTGCACGCTGCCGTCTTTATAGACATGCACGAGCGCGCCCGCCTGATTGAGCATGGTGAGCGTGAAACTGATGCCGAATTTCACCGGCGTGAAGGCGATGCCTTTTTTGAGGATTTTGCTCTTGGCGTTGAAGTCCCGTACTTCTTGCACACGCTTGGCGTAATCGCCGGATTTCTCGAGTTGCGCGAAAATCTCGTGCGTGATGCTGTCCTCGACCGTCATGTGATAATGCGTCGTGCAACGCTTATCGAGCTTGCCTTTGGGGTCGTAAAGGTTGACCTTGCGCACGTCGAGCGGCTCTTTGCCGAGTTTGCGGGCGATTTCATCGACAATATATTCGATCAGCAGCAAGCCCTGCGGCCCGCCGAAGCCGCGGAACGCGGTGTTGGAAACCTTGTTGGTCTTGCAACGGTAACTCGTCACTTTGGCATTGCCGAGGAAATAGGCGTTGTCGGCATGGAACATCGCGCGGTCGGCGACGGCGTTCGACAAATCCGCCGAATAACCGCAGTTGACCATGTGGGTCATCTCGATGCCGCCGATCAGGCCGTTGTCGTCAAACCCGACTTTATAGGTGCAGTGGATATCGTGCCGCTTGCCGGTCATGGTCATGTCATCGTCGCGGTCGACCCGCAATTTCACCGGACGCCCCGTCTTCCGTGCCAGCAACGCTGCGGCGCAGGCGAACAGCGACGCCTGACTTTCCTTGCCGCCGAAGCCGCCGCCCATGCGGCGCATGTCCACCGTCACGGCATGATCGGCAAGGCCGAGAACCTTGGCAATCAGATGCTGCACTTCCGTCGGGTGCTGGGTCGAAGACCAGCAGTGCATCTCGCCGTTTTCGAGCGGCGTGACGAGAGCCACCTGCCCTTCGAGATAAAAATGCTCCTGCCCGCCGATGTCGAGAGCGCCTTCCAGCACGTGCTGGGATTTTTTAATGCCTGCCGCGGCGTCGCCGATCTGCATGACGTACGGATCGCCGACGAAAGATTTTTCCTTCACCGCCGTTTCGACATCGAGAATGGCGGGAAGGATTTCATATTCCACTACGGCCTTGTGTGCCGCCGCGCGGGCGATCTCTATCGTCTCGGCCGCGACGGCCAGCACCGATTGCCCCGCAAACACCACTTCCTCATCGGCAAACACAGGATCGCCCGGAAACATCGGCACCGGCGCGACTTCGTTCACACCCGGAATGTCCTTCGCCCTCATCACCGCATGCACGCCGGGGATGCAGCAGCCGGAAACGTCGATCTTCCTGATCTTCGCGTGCGCGTGCGGGCTTTGCAAAATATAGGCCTGCAGACAGCCCGCCGGTTCGCGGATATCGTCCGTATAGGTCGCGCTGCCACTGACGTGCATCTCGGCACTATCGTGCGGCAGGGCCTCGCCCATTGATTTCTTAACCACCGTAGCCATAGACCCTCGTTTCGGTTTCCGGTTGGGTGCTTTCAACGAAGCAACGGATAAGCAGGTTTTGCGCGACCTGAAGGCGGTATGCCGCCGTGGCGCGCATGTCGGTCATGGGCTGGTAATCTTCTTTCATGGCGTCCATCGCGGCGCGGACGGTGTCTTCGCTCCACGGTTTTCCGGTCAGGGCTTTTTCAGTGTTTGCCGCGCGTTTCGGTGTTGCCGCCATGCCGCCGAACGCGATGCGGGCGGATGTGACTTTATCTCCATCCAACTCAATCGCAAATGCGGCGCAGACGGCGGAGATGTCCTGATCGAAGCGTTTGGAAATCTTGTAAACCTTGAACAGCACATTTTCCGGCTTTGGCGGGACGATGATTTTCTCGACGAACTCGCCCCTTTCCCGCGCCTGCTTGCCGTAGGCGATGAAGAACTCTTCCAGCGGCAGAGTGCGCGTGCCTTTTTTAGAGCGCAAAATCAATTTTGCGCCGAGGGCGATCAGCGGCGGCGGGCCGTCGCCGATGGGCGAGCCGTTGGCGATGTTGCCGCCGACCGTGCCGAGGTTGCGGATCTGCGTCGAGGCGAAGCGGCGCAGCAAAACTTCCATCGAAGGATCATAGGCCGCGAGGCTTTCGAACGCATGGGCGTAGCTGACCGCGCCAGATCGGAA
>JAJZFS010000115.1:7714-8267 GCA_021805245.1 Pseudomonadota bacterium
GCCGATCTCCAGCCCCACATCCGTCTTTTTAATTTCGCGCAAGGCGGCAATGTTGCCGGTGTAAATCACGGTTTCGATCGTGGCATGCTTTTTCGTCACCCACAGGCCGACGTCCGTGCCACCGCCAAGCAGAGTCGCTTCCGGATGCTGCGCGCAAATCTCCGCCAGATCTTCCGGCGTGCGCGGCGAGAAGAATGTCTGCCCGCCGTGTTCGTAAAAGAACATTTTCTTGCGTTGCAGGTTTTCCAGCGCCGTCACATCGGTTTCGAGATGCCGCTCTGTGTCTTTGTTCGCCTGACGTGCGGCATCCAAAATCGGGCGGTAGCCCGTGCAACGGCAAAGATTGCCGGAAATGGCGTCCTGAATGTTTTCGTCGCTGGCGTCGGCGTGGTTGTGCATGCAAGCGGTGAGCGACATCACGAAGCCCGGCGTGCAAAATCCGCACTGCGAACCGTGGCACGATACCATCGCCTTTTGCACCGCGTTCATGCCGAGGTTTTCAACCGTGATCAGGTGCCGCCCGTCGAGCGTCGGCAGGAAGACGATGCAGGCG
>JAJZFS010000077.1 GCA_021805245.1 Pseudomonadota bacterium
TGCGTGCAAGGCCGGCCTGTCGTTCGGCAAGGACGACCTCATCATTCCGGAAGAAAAGACGGAACTGGTGGCTGCCGCGAACGCCCGCGTCAAGGAATTCGAGCAGCAGTATCAGGACGGCCTTATCACCAAGGGTGAAAAATACAACAAGGTCGTCGACATCTGGTCGGCCTGCACGGACGACGTGACCAAGGAAATGATGAACGCCATTTCCCAGCCTCAGTCGCTCGGCTACATGAACTCGGTCTATATGATGGCGCACTCCGGCGCGCGGGGCTCGACCATGCAGATCCGCCAGTTGGCGGGCATGCGCGGCTTGATGGCCAAGCCGTCGGGCGAGATTATCGAAGCGCCGATCATCTCCAACTTTAAAGAAGGCCTGACCGTTCTCGAATACTTCAACTCCACGCACGGCGCCCGTAAGGGTCTGGCCGACACGGCGTTGAAGACCGCGAACTCCGGTTACCTGACCCGCCGTCTGGTCGACGTCGCGCAGGACGCGATCATCACGGAAGAAGATTGCGCCACGGATACGGGCTTCACCGTCCGTCCGGTCATCGAAGGCGGCGACGTCATCGTCTCGCTGGCGGAACGCATCCTCGGCCGCACGACGGCGAAGGACGTGATCGATCCGATGTCCGGCACGGTCATCGTTCCGGCCAGCACGATCATCGACGAAGCGATGTCGGAAGCGATCGAAACCGCGGGCCTCGACTCCGTCGAAGTCCGCTCGGTGCTGACCTGCAAAGCCAAGAACAACGGCATTTGCTCCAAGTGCTACGGGCGCGATCTCGCGCGCGGCACGGCGGTCAACATCGGCGAGGCGGTCGGCGTCATGGCGGCGCAATCGATCGGCGAACCCGGCACGCAGCTCACCATGCGGACGTTCCACATCGGCGGCGCGGCGCAACGGGGCGCGGCGCAATCGGCGGCCGAAGCGGCGTTCGACGCCACCATCGAGATCCGCAACAAGAACGTGGTCGTCAACTCCGAAAACGTGCAGATCGTCATGGGCCGCAACACCGAAGTCGCGTTGCTCGACAAGCAGGGCCGCGAAAAGGCGACCCACCGTCTGGCTTACGGTTCGAAGCTGCTCGTCAACGACGGCGACAAGGTCAAACGCGGCGCAAAACTCGCCGAATGGGATCCGTACACCGTGCCGATCATCACCGAAAAGGACGGTATCGTCTTCTACGGCGACCTGATCGAAGGCATGTCCGTCCGCGAGGAAACGGACGAAGCCACCGGCATCGCCTCCAAGGTCGTCACCGACTGGCGTCAGCAGCCGAAAGGCACGTCGCTCAAGCCGCGTATCATGCTGACCGACGACAAGGGCAAGGTCATCAAGCTCTCCAACGGGCTTGAGGCGAACTACTACATGCCCGTCGGCGCTCTGCTGAACGTCGAGAACAGCGCACAGGTCAAGGCCGGCGACATCATCGCCCGCATCCCGCATGAAACGTCGAAAACCCGCGACATCACCGGCGGTCTGCCGCGTGTTGCCGAGCTTTTCGAAGCGCGCCGTCCGAAGGACTTCGCGATCATCTCGGAAATCGACGGTCAGGTCGAGTTCGGCAAGGACTACAAGTCCAAGCGCCGCATCATCGTCAAGCCGACCGACGGCAAGGGCGAGCCGCGCGAATACCTCATTCCGAAAGGCAAGCACGTCGCCGTCAACGAGGGCGATTACGTCCGCAAGGGCGACCAGCTGCTGGACGGTTCGATGGTGCCGCACGACATCCTTGCCGTCATGGGCGTCGAGGCTTTGGCAGACTACCTGAACAACGAAATTCAGGACGTCTACCGTCTGCAGGGCGTGAAGATCAACGACAAGCACATCGAGGTGATCATCCGCCAGATGCTGCAAAAGGTCGAGATCACCGACGCCGGCGACACCACCTTCGTCAACGGCGAAGTCACCGACCGCGAAGAACTGGCGGAAGTCAATGCCAGGGTCGTCGCGGCGGACAAGCGTCCGGCCAAGGGCGTGCCGCTGCTGCAGGGCATCACCAAAGCGAGCCTGCAAACGCGCTCCTTCATCTCTGCGGCGTCGTTCCAGGAAACGACCCGCGTGCTGACGGAAGCCGCGATCAACGGCAAGGTCGACAAGCTGATCGGCCTCAAGGAAAACGTCATCGTCGGCCGCCTGATACCGGCCGGTACGGGTGCGTTCGTCCACAGGCTGAAACGCTTCGCGGCGGAACGCGACGCGGCGGCTCTGGAAGCCAACATGGCCAAAAACCCGGTTGCCCTGGAAGGCGAGAACGTGGTCTCGGCGATCGAAGCGCCGGAAGCCGACAACGATGCCAGCCGCAAGGAAAAGCATGTCGGTGCCGGTTAAACTCGGCCTTAAGCTGATCTTATAATTCTGACGGGATGCAATCTTTCGGGGTTGCATCCCGTTGGTTTTCCGCGTCCCCGCATAGAAAAATATGTCAATATAATTTTCTATTAATATATGACGTCTGACAGGGCTATAATATCTTCAGCATTGGACGCATCACAGAGGAGATAGGCTGCCATGAACAAACCGATTCTTATTTTCGCTGCGGTCATCATGTGCGCGATGATGGCAGTATCGTCTTATGCGGCGAAGGTGCACGGGAAACCGGTACACAAAGGTGCACCGGAGAAGACGGCAACGGCGGACTTTAACGTTCGCAAGGACGCGCTGGCACAGCATATAAAAGATACCATCTTCCGCCTCAGCATCGAGAAATCCTGCGTCAAGGCCGCCACAACGGCTGCCGCCCTAGAGGCCTGCCAGCATGATGCGCCGGCGGAAAACGCGATGGCGATGGCGATGGCGACGGACAAGAACAGCAAGATGCAACCGCAAACAGAGGCGCAAACGACGCAGACCGCGTCGTCCGCCCCCGCCAAGGCGTCTGCGGAGAAAACGCCCGCGAAAAAATAGTCAGCTTTCCGCGCCGTACACTTTCAGCCCGTGGATGCCGCCGTTGGAATAATGCATGTAAAGAACATGCGTGACGGGCGCGTGTTTTTCAAGTTCGCGGAAACGGTGGAACGTATCCGGCGAAAGCGCGGAAAAAGGCAGGATCGACTGCCACGGGCTTTTCTCCGGCACATGCAGCTTTATTTTGAATTTTTTCTCCGGCAGATACTTCTGCTCCATCATGAAGGCCTGAAAATCGTCGGGGATGATTTCCTTGCCTGCTTGGGTCACGATCTTCCAGCGTGGCGCGGATGCCATGTCGGCTTCTTTAAAGTTACTCATGCCGAAAACATGGCAGGTGAGGGGCGCGTTGAGGCGGTGCAGGTAGGTATCGACGACGATTTCCTCAATTTTCGCAGGTTTTTTTAAATGGAACAGCGCCCGCTCGCCGTAGCCGGTGCGCGCGGATTCCCAGCCGACCATGTGCGTTTCAGCGCGGTTGCCGGCAACAGCCATGGCGGGATTGCCGTAGTGATCGTTCGACACATGCGAAATGTCCGCGCCTTCCAGCAGGTTTTTGCGCAGCGGCGGCTGCTCCGGCGTTTTCGCACCGAACAGGTTGATGCGCGAAATGCCGCCTTCGTAATAACATTCGACAAAACATTCCGTGGCAGCTGTCGGCGGAACTGCAAATTCATGTTCTTTGTCCGGCGCGAGCGGGGCGCGGTCTAAAACTTTCTTGTTTTCTCCCGTGATATCGTCTTTCAGAAAAACCGACACGGCGCGCACCTGATTGCCGGTGTACCATTTCGTGCTGATGGTGATTTTATTAATTTCCGCGCGCTCTTTGAGGCCAATCAGCAGCCAGTTGTGCGCGTCATGGTCGTAAGCGAGTGCCTGCTGTCCATTTGGCAAAACGCTGGTCGCCTTGTGCCGCCGCGTTTCATACCCCCAGTACTTTTTGCCCATATGCGTGAAATCGTCGCGGCAATCCTTCGGATCGTCCGGCAGCACGGCTTCGTGCGGGTTGGTGAAATCGGAATCGGAATAAGAGATCAGGAACGCCGGTATGGGGGTCTGCATTGCTTTTCTTCCTTGTTAGAGTAGACTGGAGACTATCATGACGTCCCGCGTTTTAAAACCCGAACCGCTGACCGCAGCCGCCTTCGCGCCTTACGGAGACGTGATTTCCTGCGCCGCGGCAAAGGAGCAGCGCTCCATCAATTACGGCAATACGGTGCGATTTCACGATCTCGCCAGGCTGGATTTGACTGTTGGGGAAGGGCAGCCGACCGTCAGCATCTTCCGCTCTAGCCCAGTGCCGCGCCCCATCGACATCAAGATCATGGAGCGGCATCCACTCTCCAGTCAGGCGTTTTACCCCTTGAGCGGGCGGCCTTATATGGTCGTCGTCGCGCCCAGAGGCAGTTTCGACCCCGCAAGGCTCAAAGCCTTTCTGGCTGGAACCGATCAGGGGGTCAATTACCATGCGGGGACATGGCACCATTACAGCTTGGCTCTGGAAGACGTTTCCGACTTCCTCGTCATCGACCGCGACGGCCCGGGGGACAATTGCGATGAAATCGCCGTCGAAAACACCCGTATCGACTATTAGTATTTACATAATATATAATTATACCTCAGGCCTACCTTTTTGACCGGCTTTAACGGTTTTTAAGCCTGTTCAGTGCTATAAAAACCAAGCTTTTCCTTGCAAGAACAGGAAAATACATATAAAACCAACGGCAAGCAGAGCTTTTGAATGGTTCAAAAGACTGCTAATTCACATGCAGGCCGTTTTTCGGTGTTCGGCAACGGACCAGAGGCTTGCAGACGTATAACCGAGAAGGATACGACCCTATGACTATGCCTACTTTCACGATGCGCCAGCTCCTCGAAGCCGGCGTCCACTTCGGCCACCACACCCGCCGCTGGAACCCCAAGATGAAACCCTACATCTTCGGCGAGCGGAACAAAGTCCACATTATCAACCTTGAACTCACCGTACCGATGCTCTATAGCGCCCTGAAGGGCGTGCGCGACATCGCCGCCAACGGCGGCCGCGTTCTGTTCGTCGGCACGAAGCGTCAGGCGGCTGACAAGATCGCCGAAACCGCGCAACGTTGCGGCCAATACTACGTGAACTACCGCTGGCTCGGCGGCATGCTCACCAACTGGGGCACGATTTCCGCTTCCATCAAGCGTCTGCGCGACGTCGAGAAAATGCTCGGCGACGAAGAAGTCAAGCACGGCCTCACCAAGAAAGAGCAAACCGGCCTTGTCCGCGAACTCGAAAAGCTGGAAAAAGCCCTCGGCGGCATCAAGGAAATGGGCGGTCTGCCCGACGCGATGATCGTCATCGACACCAACAAGGAAGCCAACGCCATCCTCGAAGCCCGCAAACTGGGCATTCCTGTGTTCGCGGTTGTTGATTCCAACTGCAACCCCGACGGCATCGACTTCCCGATCCCCGGCAACGACGACGCGACCCGCGCCATCAACCTCTACTGCGATCTGTTCGCCGAAGCGGTTCTGGACGGCCTGCAAGCCGAAGTCACGGCCTCCGGCGCGGATCTCGGCACGTCCGAAAACCCGACGCCCGAGAACCTGAACGAAGCGGAAGAATTGAAAGTTTCGGCAGCCGCCGGCTAACATCGAAAGGAACAAAGAATGACCGAGATCACTGCATCCCTCGTCAAGGAGCTTCGTGAAAAAAGCGGCGCGGGCATGATGGACTGCAAAAAAGCCCTGACCGAAAACAACGGCGACATGGAGGCGGCGATGGACTATCTCCGCAAAAGGGGCCTTGCCTCCGCCGCCAAGAAGTCCGGCCGCGCGGCAGCTGACGGTCTGGTCGGCGTTGCCGCTGCAGGCAACACCGCAGTCGTCGTCGAGCTGAACGCGGAGACGGACTTCGTCGCCCGCAACGGCCAGTTCCAGGGCATGCTCACGAAAGTGACGGACCTCGCGCTCAAGAACAAGATCGACGACGTTGAAAAGCTGAAGGCCGCCAGCCTCGGCGGCAAAACGGTCGCCGACACGCTGACCGACCTGATCGCCTCGATCGGCGAAAACATGTCGCTGCGCCGCATGAAGCTGCTCTCCGTCAAGGAAGGCGTGATCGCCACCTACGTCCACAACAGCCTTGCGCCGAACCTCGGCAAGATCGGCGTGCTGATCGGCCTTGAATCGTCCGCGCCCGCCGGCAAGCTGGAAGAACTCGGCCGCCAGCTGGCGATGCATGTCGCCGCGACGCGTCCCGAATCTCTGGACGTCGCCTCGCTCGACAAGGACATCGTCGCGCGCGAACGCGCCATCTACGCCGAAAAGGCCAAGCAAAGCGGCAAGCCCGCCGAAATCATCGAAAAAATGGTCGAAGGCTCCTTGCGCAAGTTCTACGAACAGGCCGTTCTGCTGGAGCAGGTCTTTGTCATCGACGGCCAGACGAAAATCTCCGCCGTTCTCGAAAAGGCCTCCAAGGACCTCGGCGCGCCCGTCAAGATGACCGGCTACGTCCGCTATGAGCTCGGCGAGGGCGTCGAAAAAAAGGAAGATGATTTCGCTTCCGAAGTCGCGAAAATGGCGGCGGGGTAACGGTTACGACAGGAGTTGTCAAAATGACCAAAGCGCGTTTCAAGCGTGTTCTGCTGAAGATATCGGGCGAAGCCCTGATGGGGACGGGAGAGTACGGCATTGAACCGGCGATGGTCGACCGCATCGCCAGGGACATCAAGGAAGTCGTCGATCTCGGCGTCGAGGTCTGCCTCGTCGTCGGCGGCGGGAATATTTTCCGCGGCGTCTCCGGCGCGGCGGAAGGGATGGATCGCGCGGCGGCCGACTACATGGGCATGCTGGCGACCGTCATCAACTCCCTTGCCCTGCAAAACGCGCTCGAAAAGCAAAACGTCGCCACCCGCGTCCAGTCCGCCATTCCGATGGAATCTGTCTGCGAGCCCTACATCCGCCGCCGCGCCATGCACCACATGGAAAAGGGCCTCGTCGTGATCTTCGCCGCGGGCACGGGCAATCCGTTCTTCACCACCGACACGGCGGCAGCCTTGCGCGCATCGGAAATGGGCTGCGACGCGCTGCTGAAAGGCACCAAGGTCGACGGCGTTTACACGGCCGACCCCGTCAAGGTGCCGAATGCGAAAAAGTTCGACAACCTGACATACATGGACGTTCTCTCGAAGGATCTGGGCGTCATGGATGCGGCCGCCATTTCACTGGCGCGGGAAAACGACATCCCCGTCATCATATTCTCCATCAAGCGTCCCGGCGCTTTCGCCGAGCTGATGCAAGGGCGCGGAGAATGCACTGTCGTCATGGAACAGAAAGAGGTCAAAAATGCCTGAGATGGATTTCTCCGATTACGAACGCCGCATGCATGGCGCCGTTGATGCGCTGCATAAAGAATTTCAAGGGCTGCGCACGGGCCGCGCCTCCACCAATCTGCTCGACAATATCGTCGTCGAAGTTTACGGCAGCAAAATGCCGATCAATCAGGTAGCGACCGTCAGCGCGCCGGAGCCGCGCATGCTGACCGTTCAGGTCTGGGACGCCGGCAATACCAAGGCCGTCGAGAAGGCGATCTCCACAGCGGGCCTCGGGCTCAATCCGCAGCCGGCGGGAACGCTGATCCGCGTGCCACTGCCCGGCCTCACCGAAGAGCGCCGCGTCGAACTTGCCAAGGTCGCCTCCAAATACGCGGAGCAGGCCAAGATCGCCGTGCGCAACATCCGCCGTGAGGGCATGGATACGGCCAAGAAAAACAAGCTGTCTGAAGACGAGTTGAAAAAGGCCGAGGAAAAAATCCAGAAGATGACCGATAGCTGGATCAAGAAGGTCGAAGAGGCCCTCGCGCACAAGGAACACGAGATCAAGCAGGTCTGATAGATGAACGCGCCGCAGAACATGCCGGCGCACGTCGCCATTATCATGGATGGCAACGGCCGCTGGGCGACCGCACGGGGACTCACCCGCACCGAAGGCCACCGCAAGGGCGCTGAAGCGGCGCGGCATGTTGTCGAAGCGGCGGGCGAGCTGGGCATCCGATATCTCACGCTGTTCGCCTTTTCCTCCGAGAACTGGAACCGTCCGGCGGACGAAGTTTCCGACCTGATGAACCTTTTGCGCTATTACCTCAAAAAGGAAACCGCCGAACTGCACAAAAACGGCGCGCAAATCCGCGTGATCGGCGACCGGACGGCGCTGCCGCACGACATCGCCAAGCTGATCGACAACGCGGAGAACCTGACCCGCGACAACATGAAAATCACCGTCGTGCTGGCGCTCAACTACGGCGGGCGGCAGGATATCATCTTCGCC
>JAJZFS010000045.1 GCA_021805245.1 Pseudomonadota bacterium
GCAAGATCCAGCGTTTCCTCTCGCAGCCGTTCCACGTGGCCGAAGTCTTCACCGGCACGCCGGGCGTGTTCGTCGCGCTGGAAGACACGATCAAGGGCTTCAAAGGCATCGTCAAGGGCGACTACGACCACCTGCCGGAAGCGGCCTTCTACATGGTCGGCACCATTGACGAGGCGATCGAAAAAGCCAAGAAACTGCAACAGAAGGCGGCTTAAACCATGGCGGCGCTGCTTTCCAGCAAGACGTTCAGGTTCGAACTGGTCGCACCGGAGCGCATCCTCGCGTCCGAAGAGGTGGCGATGGTCACCGTGCCGGGCAGCGCGGGCGAATTCGGCGTGCTGGCAGACCATGCGCCGGTGGTCTCGAGCATGCGTCCCGGCGTGATCGAGGTGCAGGACCCGTCGGGCGAGATGAAGCGTATTTTCGTCACCGGCGGTTTTGCCGACGTCACGGGCGAACAGTGCACCGTGCTGGCCGAAGAGGCGATGAACGTGAGCGATATAGACCGTGTCGCCGTCGAAAAGAAGCTTGAAGAGTTGCGCAGCCAACTGGCGAACGCCTCGGACGACGTCGCCAAAGCCGACTTCACACGCGATATCGCCATAGCGGAAGCGAAGCTGACGGCTGTCGCCTGAATGCCGTTTTTTCTGCGGCGCCGCGCTGATATTCCCTAATCTGCGCAGGAAATTTTTAAAATACGCCCAAAACATCCGCACTTGTTTTCATAGTGACGGCTTAGAATCATACCCTCTTGCCCGCCAGAGCGTTACTATAGAGACCTCTAAAATCAGGAATGAAGGAGAACGTCATGCGCACTTCTACAGCCGGAAAGAAATCCTATACGCCGTCCATCAAGCTCAAAGACGAAGGATTGTTCCGCCAGCAGGCCTATATCAACGGCCAGTGGGTCGGCGGCAAGGGGGAAAATATCGATGTGAACAATCCGGCGACGGACGAAGTTCTCGGCAGTGTGCCCAATCTCGGCGCGGCGGAGACGCGCAGCGCCATCAAGGCGGCGCGGGTGACGTGGGATGTCTGGCGCGCCATGCCGGCGCGGGAGCGCGGCGACATTTTGAGAAAATGGGCGGACTTGCAGACCGAGCATCTCGACGACCTCTGCCGCATCCTGACCTCCGAGCAGGGCAAGCCTTATGCGCAGGCGCGCTCCGAAATCCAGAGCGGCATCGCCTACGTCGAATGGATGGCCGAAGAAGGCCGCCGCGTATACGGCGACGTCATCCGTCCGGACAACAGCACGCAGCGGCTGGTGACCTACAAGCAGCCGGTGGGCGTCTGCGCGATGATCACGCCGTGGAATTTCCCGTCCTCGATGATCACCCGCAAGGCGGCGCCGGCGCTGGCCGCGGGCTGCACGGTGGTGATCAAGCCGTCCGAGCTGACGCCGTTTTCGGCGCTGGCGCTGGCGGAACTCGCGGCGCGGGCGGGCATCCCGAAGGGCGTGTTCAATATCGTCACCGGCGATCCGCAGCCGATCGGCGCCGAAATGACGGAGAACGCGCATGTTCGCAAATTGAGCTTTACCGGCTCGACGGCGGTCGGAAAAATGCTGATGGCGCAGTGTGCGCCGACGGTCAAGAAAGTGTCGCTGGAGCTGGGCGGCAACGCGCCGTTCATCGTTTTCGACGACGCCGATCTCGACCTTGCCGTGCCCGCGGCCATCGCGTCGAAATTCCGCAACGCGGGGCAGACCTGCGTTTGCGCCAACCGCATCTTCGTGCAGGCGGGCATCTACGACAAGTTCGCGACGAAATTCTCCGCCGCCGTGAAAAAGATGAAAGTCGGCAACGGCCTCGAAGACAGGGTGGACGTGGGGCCGATGATCAATATGCAGGGCGTTGAAAAGGTCGAGCGGCATTTGAAGGATGCGGTGAAACACGGCGCGAAAGTCGCGACCGGCGGCAAGCGCCACGCGCAGGGCAAAACCTTCTTCGAGCCGACCGTGCTGAAAGGCGCGACGCCGCAAATGCAATGCTTCAGGGAAGAGACCTTCGGCCCGCTGGCGCCGCTGTTCAAGTTCAGGACCGAAGAAGAAGTCGTGAAACTGGCCAAAGATACGTCCTACGGCCTGGCCGCCTACTTCTTCACCCGCGATGCCGCGCGCATCTGGCGCGTTTCGGAGGCGCTGGAATACGGCATGGTGGGCGTCAACAGCGTCTCGATCGTCGCGGCGCAGGCGCCGTTCGGCGGATGGAAACAGTCCGGTATGGGCAAGGAAGGCTCCAAATACGGCATCAATGACTACCTCGAGATCAAGCTGGTCGCGCACGGGGGGGTATAGGCCGTCATTCTGGTAAAATTTTTATTACTGAAATCATCCCCTGATTGGCGTTATGATGGAGCCAGGGGAGACCATGGCGGAAGAAGATACAAACCATCCACCGTCCGGTGACAACGAAGAGATTTTTGATGCCAGCGCTGCGCCTGCGACGCACCGCCGGCAGCTGGAGTCCAGCTATTATTCCGTTGTCAGCCGCGCCACCGCCGACGGCAGGCTGCTGGTCAATCAGGATACGGAGATTTTTGCCGACAGGCCGTGCCCCGAATACGGCAACCAGGCCCTGGGCACCCAAGCCTATGAAGCGAAAGACACCCGCCAGGCGGCGACCGAGCAATTCGCGCTGCTCTGCGACTGGCGCGCCATGCCGCGCGTGATGCATATCGGCTCCTACAAGTCCGTCAAAAGCCCCAATCTGATGGCGTTATACGATGCCGGCCTCGTCAACTGGCCGTTGGAGGCACGCCAGAAGTTCGGCTTCATTTTCGAAAGGCCGATGGGCAAAAAGCTCGTCGCTTCCCCCGACGCGCAGCCCTACAGGATGGCGGAAGACAACATCATCCCCCTGCTGGTGGAGCCGCTGCTCCGGTTGCTGGTGGAGTTCCGTAACGTCGAGCTCGTTCACCGCGCCATCAACGTCGAGAACATATACATGACGGGCGCGGAAGGCTCCGAGCGCGTGATCCTCGGCGAGTGCCTCTCGACCGCGCCGTCTCTCCGGCAGAACCCCATCTATGAAACGATCTCGCGCGCGCCGGCCCAGGCGTCGGGGCGCGGCAAGGGAACGATTATGGACGATCTTTACGCGCTGGGCGTTTGCGTGGCGATGGTGGCGCGCGGGGAAAATCTTTTGGTGGGAAAATCTCCGCAGGACATCATCCACGAAAAGATCGAGCACGGCTCTCATGTCACGATCATCGGCAAGCAACGCATTCCCGGCGGATTGGCGGAATTTTTGCGCGGCGTGCTGAACGACGACATGGACCAGCGGTGGGACCTCGACGCCGCCATAGACTGGCTGGACGGGCAGCGCCACAGCCCGAAGCAGGCGCGCGTCGTGATGAAAGCGGCGCGGCCCCTCGTGTTCCGCGGGCAGAAGTTCTGGGATTTGCGGTCTCTGGCGCAAAGCTTCTCGGAGAATGTTTCCGAAGCGGCGGCCGAGATTGAAAGAGACCAGTTCTATAACTGGGTCAAGCGCAATTTCGCGGACAAGGGGCTTAATGCGCGCTTCGAGCGGCTGTGGGAAAACGAAAAAGAGGCCTCGCGCGAGAGGCTCGTGTCCTGCGTGTGCATGGCCATGGATCCGCTGGGGCCGGTGCGCTATAAGGAGCTGTCCGTTTTCCCCGACGGGTTCGGCACGGCCCTTTCCTCCGCCGTGGCGCGCAACACGGATGCGCACGCTTACGGGGAATTGATGCAGATGCAGCTTTTTAATCTCTGGGTCAGCCAGTCTTTCGACGAGGTGCCGGACGCGACGGGGGTTTTGGCCACGCTTGAAAAGTGCCGCAGCGCCATGACGCAGCGCCTGTCCGGTTACGGGCTGGAGCGCATCCTCTACATGCTGAATTCCGAAGCGCCCTGCATGAGCCCGATGTTCAGAAACCATTTCGTCCTGTCCGCCAAGGGCGTGTTGCTGGCGCTGAACGACATCGCCGCGGGGCAGGGGGAGCGCAACGACAGCGTTCTCGACCGGCACATCACGGCGTTTATTTCGGTGCGCGAGCCAAAGATGATCGACCCTTATCTCGGCTATATCAATTCGCGCAACCGCGGCCAGCAGGTGGTCGGCATTATCCGTTCACTGGCGGCGATCCAGCGCCGCTTTGCGGTGCCGCCCGTGCCTGCGTTGTGCAAGTGGCTGATCTCCCTCACGGGGCCGATCATAGAATTGTATAACGACAACGAGCTCAGGCAGGAGATCACGCACAAGGTTTCCGCCATGCCGGATAACGGCAATCTGACGATGTTGCTCGATGCGATCGACGATTCGAGCCTGATCCGCAAGGATGCGCAGAGGTTCGCCTACGCCCGTCAGGAATATGCCGCGCTGGTCGCTGAAAAGTACCAGATCGAGAAACATCTCTCGAACCGCCAGACTTTCGGCGGTGCGACGGGACGGCAGGCGTCCATGCTGGTCTCCTGCGCGCTCGGCGCGGTGATCATCGCGGGGTATCTCACGCTGCACCTCATAGGAAAGTTCTAGGAGAGGACAACAAATGGCGAATTACGACGACCTGGGGGGCGGGGGGAAAAAGCGCAGCCGGTCTGTTTCCGTGCGGTTTGCGATTTTTGCCGCGCTGGTCGCGGGAGTGGTTTTTCTGCCTGTCACGCTTATCTTTTTCGTGTGCATGATCCCGACGATGGTGGCGGGGATCGTCGACCAATACCCGATCAAGACCGCGTGGCTGACGATCGGGGCGATGAATATGGCGGGCACAGTGCCGGTGTTGTGCAAGCTGGTGGACGCGGGGCGCACGCTGCCCGCGGCGTCCCAGCTTATTTTCAACCCGAATATGCTGCTGATCGCTTACAGTGGCGCCCTCGTCGGCTGGCTGATTTACAACAAGGTCACGCCGCTTGTCGCCATCGTCGTGCAGAACAGAAACAAGCGGCGTCTCGAGGACATCACGAAGCGGCAGGAAGAACTGGTCAGAAAATGGGGCGAAAAGGTCGTTTCGTAATCCTTGCCGCGCGGCGGCTTATACCTTCGTCATGATAGCGCAGTTGCGCCCGCCGTCCTTGGCTTTATAAAGCTGCTCGTCCGCCTTGACAATCAGTTCGTCCAGCGCCCACGTGCCCTGCGTGACGGCGACGATGCCGAAGCTGGAGCTGTAGCTGAGGTTTTGCGGCATGCCGTCGGCGTCCTTATAGGGGCAGGGCGTGCTGGCAACGCATTTGCGGAAGCGTTCGATGACCGCCAGCGCTTCCTCGGGGCTGGTCTGCGGCAGGAAGATGGCGAACTCTTCGCCGCCGATCCGTCCGAGCGTATCGTTTGCGCGGAGCGTCTTTTTCATGAGCGACGTGTAATGCTGCAGCACAAGGTCGCCGACTTTGTGGCCATAAGTGTCGTTGACGGCCTTGAAATGGTCGAGATCCATGATAACCAGGGCGAAAGGCGTCTTGTGCCTTTTGTAATAGGCGAGGCCGATGCGGGCGAGCTGCATGAAGGCGCGGCGGTTGTTGATGCCGGTCAGCATGTCGGTCAGCGCGAGGTGGAGAATGCTTCTGTGATATTCCGCGAGGTTTTTGACCAGCGGGCGGAAGATGAACGTCATCTCGAGGAGGAGCGTCAGCAAGATGATAAGCACGCCGTAGAGTTGCAGGCTGTAGGCGCGGTCGATCTCGCCGATGACGTGCGTGCGGTATTGGCGCAAGGCCTGATCGAGATTGAGGCCGAGGATTCGTTGCTGGTCGGTCAGGGCCTTCAGAGAGGCCGTCGCCTGATCCGGATGGCCGGTGCGCTCGTATCTGCCGACGTCGTTCGCCCGCTGCACGAAGATTTTCAAGCTTTTGCTGATAAGATAGCGGGAATCGTGGAATATTCTGTCGATGTCGTCGTTGCCGGAGGCTTCGGCTTCGATAAACTTTTGCTGCAGCTCGTTGATGTCGCTGCCGAGCAGACTGTCGTCGAAGGAGTTTCCGGTGGCGCGGAACGTCGAGGCTTGCGAGGCCACTTCATCCACCAGAGACCGGAGGTTGGTGATCCTGAACGTGACGTTGGCGTTGTCGCGCTGGCGTGAGGTGATATGGGCGGTGACGACATGCCCGAAGATGGAGATGGCGGCGATGATGCTGAAGGCGGTCACGTAGGCCCGCGTCAGGCTCTGCAGCTTGTCGTCCTTCTTCATCAGCTCGGGACCCATGGGTGCCGGAACGAGACTGGCAGGACTGAATTTTTTCCTGCCGCGCTTATCATTATCAATATCTTGCGTCATAAAAATACCCCATCTTTTTTATAGCGGGGAAGACGGAAAATGGCAACAAGATCAATGCGCAGGCGCAGGCGCACGGTGTTCAGAGGAAGAACCCCAAGGCTTTTTTGACCTGCGGCGGCGGCTTTTTGATTGGCGCGGTGGCTTTTTTCAGGAAAGCCGCGGCTCTGGGGTCTTTCTTTTCCAGAAGCGGAAGAAGATTTTTCTGCACCTCGGCATGATAATCATTCAGCCATTTCAGTTCCTTGGCCGTGAGCAAAGTGGGGTCGACGAGGTTGCGGTCGATCGGCGCCATGGTCAGGGTCTTGAAGCCCAGCAGGTTTTGGCCCTGATCGTCCTTGCGGCCCGTGTCGACGACGACGACGAGGCTTTCGATGCGGATGCCGTAAGCGCCCTCTTTGTAATAGCCCGGCTCGTTTGACAGCACCATGCCTTCTTTCAGCGGCACGGTGGTGTTGGCCGAGGAGATGCTGCACGGGCCTTCGTGTACCGAAAGGTAGCTGCCGACGCCGTGGCCGGTGCCGTGGGCGTAGTCGAGGCCGACGGCCTTCAGCGCGGCGCGGGCTTTTTCATCCAGCTTGTCGCCGGTGGTGCCGGCGGGGAATTCGGCCATGGCGACCTGAATGTGGCCTTTGAGCACGCGGGTGAAGTTTTCCTTCATCTCGTCCGTCGGCGGCGAGAGCGCGATGGCGCGCGTGTCGTCGGTCGTGCCGTCGAGATATTGTCCGCCGGAATCGACCAGATAGACCGGGCCGGCATCCAGCTTCTGGCTGGTTTCCGGCGTGGAGCGGTAGTGGATGATCGCGCCGTGCTCGCCCGCACCCGAGATGGTGTCGAAGCTGAGGCCGCGGAACTTGTCCTGCTCGGCGCGGTATTCCTGCAGGAGGTCGGAGGCGGCGATTTCGTCATACTTTTTCGATGCGCCGTGCTCGGACATGGCGGCGAGGAAGCGGGTGAGCGCCGCGCCGTCGCGGACGTGGCAGTCGGTCATGCCCTTGATCTCGACGTCGTTCTTGATCGCCTTCATCATTTGCAGCGGGCTGCGCTCGGAAACGACTTTGCCGCCGTTGTCGGTGACGGTGTTCTGCACCTTGACCGGCGCGGTGACGGGGTCGACCCAGACGGTCTTGCCGTTCTTGCCGAGTTCTTTCAGGCCGTCTTCGAAGTCCGCGATGTCATGGATGCGCACGTCCTTGCCGACCCATTTTTCCGTTTCGCCGGTGACTTTGCGCTGGTCGACGTACCAGTCGACACTGCCGTCCTTGTGGGCGATGGCGTAGGAAAGTGCGAAGGGCGTGCAGGGCACATCGCCGCCACGCACGTTGAGCAGCCAGCAGGTTTCCTCCGGCAGGGCGATGGCGATCGCGTCCGCGCCTTTGGCGGAAAGCGCGTCGGCGAGGTCTTCGCGCTTGTCGGCGGACGATTTGCCCGCGTATTGCAGCGGTTGCGGCACGGCGGGCGAGAGCGGCGCTTCGGGGCGGTTCTGCCACGCGGCGTCGAGCGGGTTGCTGTCGACGAACACGAGGATGCCGCCCGCCTTGTCCACGGCTTCCTTGACGGATTTGACTTCGTTCGCGCTCATGATCCACGGGTCGATGCCGAAGGCCGCGCCTTTGGGCAGGTTCTTCTCGATCCATTCGGTCGGTTTCATGGTCGGCGTGGGAGCCTGATCTTCTGCGGTGCTGCAGATGTCGAAATCTTTTTTGTCCACCTGCTTGCGCGCGGCAAGGGTGTAGCGGCCGTCGGTGAAGAAGCCGGCTTTGTTGTCGAGCACAACGGCGGCGCCGGCGGAACCGGTGAAGCCCGTCGCCCAGGCGAGACGCTCGGAGCGGGCGGGAACATATTCGCCGTGGAATTCGTCGGCGCGGGGAATGTAAAAGCCGGCGATGTTGCGCTTTTTCATTTCAGCGCGGAGATCGGCGAGCTTGTTTTTCTGCGCGGCGGGTTGTTCGGCGGCGAGCTCGTCTTTGAGCGCGGTCAGCTGTTCCGCGGCGGTTTTGCCGGTTTTGAAAAGGGAGAGCCAGAGGTTTGGCGCGGCGATGTCTTCCGGCGCGGCGAGGACGCCTTTGAGCGCGGCCTTGACCTCGTCGAGCGGGCGGGTTTCGCCTGCGTCTTTCAGGAGTTTCTCAAGATTTGCGTCACCTTTGTATTTCATCTCCGGCTCCCTTGGAACTATGCCTTTAAATGATAAATCGCCGCCACCCCGAATTGCATTCAGGATGACGGCGATATTTTAGTGTAATCGAAAGTGGATTACCTTAAATGTTATTCGCCGTCGCGCTCTTTACGTTTGCGCTCCAGCTTACGATAACGCCTTACGGCTTCGGATCTTTCGCGTGCTTTTTTGACGGACGGCTTTTCGTAGTGCCGACGGATCTTCATTTCACGGAAGAGGCCCTCACGCTGCATCTTTTTCTTCAATGCGCGCAGAGCTTGATCGATGTTGTTATCGCGTACAACGACTTGTACGATGGTAATCACCCCTTTCTTATTCATAACCTAGTTGTTAATAACTATGCGTTTGTAGCACGGCGCGCGGGACATAAAAAGCGATATTTTCCCGGCAAGAACAGGCAAGCTCCCAGTGTATCACGCAGGTTCTTAAGATTTTGCCAAGTCCCCGCAGCGGGAGATCAAGACGACAATTGCGCCTTCACCAGGGCCGACAATGCCTTAAGTCCGTGTTTTTCAAGTATTTTAATGTCCTGCTGCGCGAATTTTCCGGCCGGAAGCAGGGCGGCAAGCTCTTTGTCGTCGTCCGCGACGCGGCGGGCGGCGCGCATGAAGATGTCGGTCACTTTGAGGGTCGCCAGCGTGGCGTCCTCGTCCGACATGAAAATCAGCCCGCGCATGGCTTCCCTCTGTTCGATGATTTCTTCTTTCGTCACCGTCAGGGCGAATTTCTCCAGTTTTCCGGCGTTGTTGAAGTGGTCTTTGACATCGAGGGTCACATGGTAGTCGAAAAGATCGCCCAGCGTGGCAAGGTGTTGTTCCTCGGATTTTTGCGCTTTACTGTTTTTGGGCATCTGAAATTCCTTTGTTTTATTATGTTTTTTACATCGGGTGCGCTGCCGTGTATAGTGCCGCTATATCGAAAAGTCAATGGCTTACGCATTATGCAAAAAGAAATTAAGTTGCGCAGCCCTAGGCTCGTCCATTAACTTGTCTTTCTAGCATTATAAGGATCAAAATAGGCATATGCTCCGTCAGGTCACACTGGAAGATAAATACACCGAGAAATCAGGCCGTATCTATTTGAACGGCCTGCAGGCGCTGGTGCGCATTCCGATCATGCAAAGACAATTGGATGTGGCCGCCAACCTCAACACGGGCACCTTTATTTCCGGTTACCGCGGCTCGCCGCTGGGCGGGCTGGATATGGCGCTGCAGTCTGCGCAGCAATACCTTGACGAAAACAACATCAAGTTCGTGCCGGGCATCAACGAAGACCTCGGCGCGACCGCCGTGTGGGGCAGCCAGCAACTCAACCTCGGCCCCGGCGCGGAATACGACGGCGTCGTCGGCATCTGGTACGGCAAAGGTCCCGGCGTCGACCGTTCTCTGGACGCGCTGAAACACGCCAACGCCGCGGGCAGCTCCAAACACGGCGGCGTGCTCGCGCTCGCGGGCGACGACCATGCCTGCAAATCCTCTACGTTCCCGCACCAGTCGGAGCAGGCCTTCGTCCACGCGATGATTCCCGTTTTGAACCCCGCGGGCATCGCCGATGCGATGGAACTCGGCCTGCACGGCATCGCCATGTCGCGCTATTCCGGCTGCTGGACGGCGATGAAGGTGATCAGCGATTTCGCCGACAGTTCGGCTTCGGTCTTTTCCGATCCGTCCGCGTTGCAGTTCAAGACGCCGGTGGATTTCAACATGCCGCCCGAGGGTCTCAACATCCGCTGGTACGATCCGCCCGTGGTGCAGGAAGAGCGTCTGGTCACGCAAAAGCTGCCCGCCGCGCAGGCTTACGCCCGCGCCAACGGCCTTGATAAATTCATCATCAATCCGAAGAAAAAGCGCATCGCCCTCGTCGCCACCGGCAAGGCCTTCATGGACGCCATGCAGGCGCTGGAAGATCTCGGCATCACCAAGAGCCGCGCCGAAGAGCTGGGTCTGGCCGTTTATAAGGTCACGCTCGTCTGGCCGCTGGAGAGCGAAGGCATCCGCAAACTCGCCGCCGAAACGGACGAGATTTTCGTCATCGAGGAAAAGCGCGCCTTCGTCGAGGAGCAAATCAAGAAAATCCTCTTCCACGTCGATGCCGACAAGCGCCCGCGCGTCACCGGCAAGACCGATGAAAAGGGCGTGCCGTTGCTGCCCGAAACCTACGAGCTTTCGCCCGCGCTGATCGCCGACGCGCTGATCAAGCGGCTGAAGCCGCTCGCCGAGGTCAAGCCGTTCGAAGACCGCATGGCGGTCATTCACAAGAATTTCGACCTCAAGGGCAAACCTTCGCCGGTCGTGCGCATGCCGTGGTATTGCTCCGGCTGCCCGCACAACACCTCCACCGTCGTGCCGGAGGGGAGCCGCGCGCTCGCCGGCATCGGCTGCCACTACATGGCGATGTGGATGGACCGCCGCACCTATATGTTCACGCAGATGGGCGGCGAGGGCGTGCCGTGGATCGGGCAGGCGCCGTTCACCAAGGAAAAGCACGTCTTCTCCAACCTCGGCGACGGCACCTATCTCCACTCCGGCCTGCTGGCGATCCGCGCCTCTATCGCCGCCAACATCAATATCACCTACAAAATCCTTTACAACGACGCCGTCGCCATGACCGGCGGCCAGCACGTCGACGGCCAGTTGAGCGTCGTCGACATCGCGCGTCAGGTCGACGCCGAGGGCGTGAAGGCGATTTACGTCGTCTCCGACGAGCCGTGGAAATACGGCAACAGCGCGAACTTCCCCGCCGGAACGCACATCTGCCACCGCGACGACCTTAACGAGGTGCAGAAAACCCTGCGCGAGATCGAAGGCACGACTATCCTGATTTACGACCAGACCTGCGCCGCCGAAAAGCGCCGCCGCCGCAAGCGCGGGCTGATGGAAGATCCGGCCAAGCGCATCATCATCAATGAACGAGTCTGCGAGGGCTGCGGCGATTGCGGCGAAAAGTCCAACTGCCTGTCCATCGCACCGGTGGAGACCGAATTCGGCCGCAAGCGGCAGATCGACCAGTCGAGCTGCAACAAGGATTATTCCTGCGTCAAGGGCTTCTGCCCGAGCTTCGTCACCGTCCTCGGCGGCGGCCTGAAGAAGCCGGAAGGCGCGAAGCTCGGCGACGAGGTCGAGGCGCTGTTCAAGGACATGCCGGAGCCGGACATCGCCAGCCTTGACGAGCCGTTCTCCATTCTCGTCACCGGCGTCGGCGGCACGGGCGTCGTGACCATCGGCGCGATTCTCGCCATGGCGGCGCACCTCGAAGACAAGGGCGCGACGACGATGGACCAGACCGGCCTCGCGCAAAAGGGCGGCGCCGTCACCAGCCATATCCGCATCGCCAAAACGCCGGAAGACATCCATACCGTGCGTCTTTCCACCGCGGGCGCGACGGTCGTCCTCGGCTGCGACATGCTGGTGACCGCGGACGGGACTTCGCTCTCCAAAATCCATCCGAACAAGACGAAAGTCATCCTTAACACCCACAAGGCGCAGACCGGCGCCTTCACGCACGATACGGAATGGAAGATTCCGACCGACAAGGTGATCGGGGCAATCGCAAGCCTGTGCGGCAAGGACAATCTTTCCACGCTGGAGGCGACGCAGATCGCGACGCAACTGACGGGCAATTCCATCGCGACCAACATGTTCATGCTCGGCTACGCCTGCCAGAAGGGCTATATCCCGCTGACGCCGGAAGCGATTTTGCGCGCGATCGAGCTCAACGGCGCCTCCGTCAAAATGAACAAGCAGGCGTTCCTCTGGGGCCGCCGCGCCGCCTACGACATGGAAAAGGTGGAGGAAATCGCCCGCCCGCGCGGCATGGGCGATCTCGAACGCCACCGCGAGCTTTCCAAGAACGCCGATGAAGTGATTGCCCGCCGCATCCTGTCTCTGACCGGATACCAGAACGATGCCTATGCGCAAAAATACAAGGCGCTGGTCGATGCCGTTTCCGCCGCCGATGAAAAGCTGAACGGCAAGCCCGGAAAACTCACCGACGCCGTGGCGCGCTACTACTACAAGCTGATGGCCTACAAGGACGAATACGAAGTCGCGCGGCTTTATACCGACGGCCAGTTTCTGGCGCAGCTCAAGCAGACCTTCGACGGCAAGACCCGTCTGCGCTTCAACCTCGCGCCGCCGCTGCTGGCGAAGCGCGACAAGGACACCGGCGAGCTGAAAAAAGCCGAATACGGCGCCTGGGTGCTGACCGCATTCCGCCTGCTGGCGAAGCTGAAAGGCCTGCGCGGCACGGCGCTCGATATTTTCGGCTACAGCGAAGAACGCCGCACGGAGCGCCGCCTGATCGGCGAATACAAGGCGGCGATCGAGAAGGTTTTGCCGGTGCTGAATAAAGACAATTACGCTCTCGCGGTCGAGCTGGCATCGGTGCCCGAGCATATCCGCGGCTACGGCCACGTGAAGCTGAAGCATATCGAAGCGGCGAAGAAGCGCGAGGCGGAATTGCTGGAAAAGCTCGATATGCCGGCGGAAGAGAAAAAACAGGCCGCCTGAGCCTTTAAAGCAGCTTACATTTTCAGGGCTTTGATGTGGTCGTAGTCGTTGATGCGCTTCGCAATGGCGGCTGCTTTTTCTATCTTGCGGTTTTCTTCATGGCTGTCGCTGAGAAGCTTTTTCAGGCTTGCTTCCCGGCAAAGCTCCGCGGGGCGCTGGCCTTGCGCGTTTTTCAAAGAGGCGTTCGCGCCGAGAGCCAGGAGCTTGGCAGCCGCCCCCATGGCGTCTTTTTCCGCCGCGTGGTGCGACGGCGTCCAGCCGCTCTTATCGGCGCCGTTCGGGTCCATGCCTTTTTCTTTCACCAGATAGGCGATGATGTCGGGGTGGTTGTAAAAGGCCGCCATATGCAGCAGGCTGCCGCCGTAGCCCCCGTTGTTCCATTGGAAATTTTGCTGGAGGGTTTCGGGGTTTTTCTCGACGAAGTCGCGGACGTCCGCCAGGTTTCCGATCATCATGCCCTGCAGCAGCTTGTGCTGCGGATGCAGAAGGCGTTTGATGGCGCCGCTTTCCGTCTTGTCGGCGGGCTGGCTGCCGTCGGCGGCGGCGATGTCCGATTTCGCGCCGAGCATCTGCAGCATCTGTATCGCTTCTTTGGCGTTGTTGATGGCCGCGTGGTGCATCGGCGCGAGCTTGCCTTTGGATGACGACTGATCGTTGACATCCATGTTTTTCTCTTTGACGAGAAACTCGATGAACTCCGGCCGGTCGTAGGCGGCGGCCATGTGCAGAAGGCCGCCCGGGAGTTTTTGGCTGCCGCCGGCTCTTTTGGTCACCAGTTTCAGCAATTTCGGCTTTTTCATCAGCGCGACCCTGAGGCCGATGAGAGTGCCGGAGCGCATGAGCGCGGCCATTTTTTTTGCTTCAAAAAACATATATCATTTCCTTTTTTAAGCCGAAGGGGGCTACATGCCCGATCTTTTCAGCCTGTCGTATCTGTGTTTCGGGTCCGCGGGTGAGGCGGGCGCTTTGTCTTCTTCCGCCCCGGCGCCGGCGGATTCTTTCTGGAAGGCGGCGGCGAGTTTTTCCCGCGCCTGTTTGAGAATTTCCTGATCTTCGAGCTTGGCGAATTTCGTCTTGCTTTGCAGCAGCTGCCCGCTTTTCAGGTTTTCGGTGATGGAGGTGCAAATGCCCGACGAAAAGTTGAACAGCTCGGTCAGCTTGTAGCAGTCGCCGGGCAGCGTGCGCGCGTACATGATTTCGTTTTCCGAGAGGGCCGTCCATGCGCCCGCGGCCTTGGCCATGTCCTTCTCGCGGACCTGTTCCGCCGCATATTCCTGCTCGCACTTCTGCAGCAAGTCCTTGAGCATGGGATTGTCGCAAACCATGCCGGGAAGCTTGTCGTTTGTGTTTTTCAAAGACGGGTCGGCGCCCAGTTCCAGAAGCCTGATCGCGGCTTCCATGGAGCCGTTTTTGGCGGCGTGGTGCAAAGGCGTCCAATTCTGCATTGTTTTTTGGTCGTTGACGTTCATGCCCTTTTCCGTGACGAGGTAATCGATCAGACCGGGCTGGTTATAAAACGCCGCCATATGCAGAAGGGTGCCGGAAAATTTTCCGTCCTGCCACCGGAAGTCTTCATAAAGTCGGGACGGATTTTTTTCCACTTCCGCCTTGAGCGTGTCGGGATCACCGGTCTGAATGGCCGTGAAAAGCCTGATGTCCGGATTGAGAAGGTTTTTCAGACCCGGCGTGGCTTCGTCGTAGGGCGTCTTTTGCTCGCTGTTTTTCGCGTTCAGGTTCGCGCCGAGCGCGATCAGTTCCTTTGCGGCCTGCATCGCGCCGTTCTGGCCCGCATGGTGCAGGGGCGTGTTCTGCTTGAAATTGGCCCAGTCGACAGCCATGCCTTTTTCCTGCACCAGAAAGCGGACGATGGCCGCCTGGTCGCAGGACGCCGCGACATGGAGCAGGCTGCCTTTGTGGCTGGCGCCCGGCATGCTCCACGCGTATACGCCGTTGATCAGGTCGGGGTCTTTGGCCAGCGCTTTTTCGAGCTTGCTCAAGGCGGCTTGCCTGATCAGTTCAACAGGATCCACTTTTTTGCCGAACATCTGCGTGCTCCTTGAGTAAAAAATCTATGGCTGACACTTTAGTCCCGCATATATAATATGTCAATGACACATACATAAATTATTGATAATAAATGATTTTTTCAGCTCTATGGCTCGCACCGGCTTACTTGCCGAGGTCGCGCAGCTTATCGTAGTTATGCTTGAGCTGCACCGGCTGCGCCGCGGGTTTCTCCACTGCCGTTATTTCGACGGCAATGCCGCGGATTTCCGTCAGCTGCGCACAGGCCTTTTTGAGGATCTCCCGATCGGCAAGGTCTTCAAACTTCTTTTCTTCCTGCGTGGTCTGGCCGCTTTGCAGCGTCTCGGTGATGGAGAGGCAGGTGGCGGAGGCGAAATTGAAAAGCTTCGTCAGGCGGTAGCGGCCGCCGGGCAGCGTGCGCTCGAACATGATCTCGTCGTCGGAGAGGGCCGTCCATTTTCCTTCGGCATTGATCTTAGCCTCTTCGACCGCCGGTTGCTGCTTTTGCTGCTGCAGCAGGTCTCTCAGCATATGGCTTGTGGAACGCTCGTCGGGGCATTGGCCGCTGTTGTTTTTCAGCTCCGCATCCGCGCCGAGCGCCAGCAGCGTCTTCAGGGTTTCGCTGGAGGCGTTGCTTTCGCACGCGTAGTGCAGGGGCGTCCAGCCACCCTTGTTCCGCTCGTTGATGTTCATGCCTTTTTCGGCGGCGAGAAAGCGGATGATGTCCGGCTGGTCGTAAAAGGCGGCGGCGGAGAGGATATTGGCGGTGTAGCTGCCGCTGCTTTCTTCCCAGGGATAGGCCTTGCGCAGAAAATCCGGATTTTTCGCCAGCGTTTTTTTGAGGCCGGCAAGGTCGCCGTTACGGATCATTTTGATGGGGTCTTTTTTGCCGAACATGCGCATACTCTCCTGAAATTACTTGCCGAGATCGCGCAGCTTGTCGTAGCTGTGCTTGATTTGTGTCGATTTTGCCGCGGGCTTCTCTTCCGGCGCCGTTATCTCGGCGGCAACGCCGCGCAGCTCCAGCAGTTTCTCGCAGGCCGTTTTGACGATGTCCTGATCCAGCAGCTCCTCGAACTTTTTCTCTTCCTGCACGATCCGGCCGTTTTCGAGGTCTTTGGTGATGGAGGTGCAGACGGCGGCGGCGAAGTTGAAAACTTTGGTCAGGCGGTAATGTCCGCCGGGCAGCGTGCGCTCGAACATGATCTCGGTGTCGGAAAGGCCCGTCCATTCGCCGGCGGCTTGGGCGGCCGTCTGTTTGCGGTTACGCACCGCTTCATATTCCTCCGCCTTCTCCCTGAGAAAGTCCTGCAGGGGCGGGCTGGTGGTTTGCGCGGCGGGCAGGGTTCCGTCGGCCGTTTTCATCGTCGGGGTGGCGCCGAGTTCCACAAGCTTGATCGCTGCGGCCTTGGCGTTGTTTTTGGCGGCATGGTGCAGCGGGGTCCAGTTGTTGCTGCTTAAGGCGTCGAGGTCCATGCCTTTTTCGGTGACGAGGTATTCGACCAGATGCGGATGGTTGTAAAAGGCCGCCATATGCAGCAGCGTGCCGCCGAAATTGTGTGTCTTGCTCGACCACGACATCTCCTGATTCAGCAGGGCGGGGGACTTTGTAAGCTTGATTTTCAAGGCTTCAAGGTCGCCTTCGATGGTGATCTGGTCGATGCTCTTTTTGCCGAACATAGGCGTGCTCCTGATGCCAGAGAGAATCCTGCGCGGCACATTAGCAACGGATTGTTAATATGTCAATTAGATTATGAATAAAATAGCGATTTTATGCGTTTACGGCTTCCGGCGCGGCCACGGCGATGTTCAGTGCGGCGGCGAGCAGGGTTTTGGTGTAGTCCTCTTTCGGCCTGTTGAAGATCTGTTCCGTCGGGCCGCGCTCGACGACCTTGCCGTTTTTCATGACGATGACGTCGTGCGAGAGGGCGCGCACCACGCGGAGGTCGTGGCTGATGAACATGTAGGCGAGGTTGTGCTTTCGCTGCAGGTCGCGCAAAAGGTCGATGATCTGCGCCTGCACCGACATGTCGAGCGCCGAGGTCGGCTCGTCGAGGATGACGAACTTCGGCTTCAGCACCATGGCACGGGCGATGGCGACGCGCTGGCGCTGTCCGCCCGAGAATTCATGCGGATAGCGGTGGCGCATTTCGGGGTCGAGGCCGGTTTCCTGCATCGCGGCGACGACTCTCTTGTCGCGATCCTCCGCCGTGAAATGCGGGAAGTGCACCAGCAAGCCTTCCTCGATGATCTGCGCGATGGACAGCCGCGGCGACAGCGCGCCGTAAGGGTCCTGAAAGACGATCTGCATGTCCTTGCGCAGGGGACGGAGGTCGTTCGCCGCCATGATGTCGATGGGCTTCCCTTCGAAGGTGATCACGCCTTTGCTCTGGATCAGGCGCAGGAGAGCGAGGCCGAGGGTCGTTTTGCCGGAGCCTGATTCGCCGACGACTCCGACGGTCTGCCCCGGGCGGACGTCGATGTCGATGCCGTCCACCGCGCGCACATAGTCCACCGTGCGGCGGAACACGCCCGCTTTGACGGGGAAATACACCTTGAGGTCTTTGGCGTGGAAGATGGCGTCTGCCTTCGCGTCGAACGGTATCGGCGCGCCCTTGGGCTGTGCGGCGAGCAGCATTTTTGTATAGTCATGTTCGGCGGCGGTGAAGATTTTCTGCGTCGTGCCGTATTCCACCAGTTCGCCCTGATACATCACCGCCACATTGTCGGCCATCTTGCGGACGATGCTGAGGTCGTGGGTGATGAGCATGATCGCCATGCCGGTCTTCTGCTGCAAATCCTTGAGCAGTGCGAGCAACTGCGCCTGCACTGTCACGTCCACTGCCGTGGTCGGCTCGTCGGCGATCAGCAGGTCTGGCTCGTTGGCGAGCGCCATGGCGATCATCACGCGCTGGCGCTGCCCGCCGGACAGCTCGTGCGGAAAGGCATTGAGGCGGGTGGTGAGCTTTTCAAGGCCGACGAGATTGAGAAGCTCGATGACGCGCGCCCGCGCCTTGTCCGGCGCCATGCGCTTGTGGATGAACAGCACTTCGGCGATTTGTTTTTCAATCGAGTGCAGCGGGTTGAGCGAGGTCATCGGCTCCTGAAAGATCATGGCGACCTTGTTGCCGCGGATGCCGCGCAACACCGCTTCCGGCGCGTGCATCAGCTCTTCGCCCTTGAACTTCACCGAACCGGAGGGATGCTCCGCGCTCGGATAGGGCAGCAGTTGCAGGATCGAGAGCGCCGTCACCGACTTGCCCGAGCCGCTCTCCCCCACCACGGCGAGAATTTCGCCCTTTGCGATGGAGAACGACACGTTTTTCACCGCGTGCGTCACCTGATCGCCGTTTTTGAAATCCACCGAAAGATTTTTGACGTCAAGCAGGGCCATGATCTATCCTCTGAATATCTTGCGGGGGTCGAAGGCGTCGCGCACGCCTTCGCCGATGAAGGTGAGCAGGCTGAGCAAAACAGCCAGCGACAAAAACGCCGTGATGCCGAGCCACGGCGCCTGCAAATTGTTCTTGCCCTGCGACAGCAGCTCGCCAAGCGAGGCCGAGCCGGGCGGCAGGCCGAAGCCGAGGAAGTCAAGACTGGCCAGCGAGGCGATCGAGCCGGTGAGGATGAACGGCATCATCGTGACCGTCGCCACCATGGCGTTGGGCAGGGCGTGCTTGAAGATGATGACGGGCGTCGAGACGCCGAGCGCCTTGGCGGGCCGGACATAATCGAGGTTGCGGGCTTTCAGGAACTCCGTGCGCACGTAGTTCACCAGCGTCATCCATGAAAAGAGCAGCATCAGCCCGAGCAGCGAGAAAAACCCCGGCGTGATGACGCTCGACATGATGATGAGCAAAAACAGCACCGGCATCCCGCCCCAGATCTCGATGAACCGCTGCGACAGAAGGTCGAACAGCCCGCCGAAATAGCCCTCCAGCGCGCCGACGGTGATGCCGATGGCGCTGCTGAGCACCGTCAGGATCAGGCCGAAGAGAATCGAGACGCGGTAGCCGTAGATCAGGCGGGCGAAGACGTCGCGCCCCTGATCGTCCGTGCCGAGCCAGTTTTCCATTGTCGGTGGCGAGGGCGCGGGCACCAGTAAATTATAGTTGATGGTGCGGTAGGAATAGCGCACTGGCGGCCAGACCATCCAGCCCTTCGCCTTGATCAGCTTTTGCACGTAAGGATCGCGGTAATCCGCTTCGGTCTGGAAGGTGCCGCCGAAGGCCGTCTCGGGATAGGACTTGAAGATGGGGAAATAGAAATGGTGGCCGTATTCGAGCAGCAGCGGCTTGTTGTTGGCGACGAAGCTGGCGCAGCAGGACACCACGAACAGGACGATGAAAATCCGCAATGACCACCAGGCGCGGCGGTTGCGCTTGAACTGTTCGACGCGGCGCTGGGCGATGGGGGAAAGCGTCATCTTGCCTCCTGCGCCTCGAAGTCGATGCGCGGGTCGACGAGCGTCATGGTCAGGTCGCTGATCAGTTTGATGAGAAAGCCAATCAGCGTGAAGATATAAAGCGTGCCGAACATGACGGGATAATCGCGGTCGACCGCGGAGGTGTAGCCGAGCAGGCCGATGCCGTCGAGCGAGAAGATGGTCTCGATCAGCACCGAGCCGGTGAGAAAGACGCTCATCAGCGCCATCGGAAAGCCGGAAATCACGATCAGCATGGCGTTGCGGAAGACATGCTTGTAAAGGATGCGGTTTTCCGTCAGTCCCTTGGCGCGGGCGGTGAGGACGTATTGCTTGTTGATCTCCTCGAGGAACGAGTTCTTGGTCAGGATGGTCAGCCCCGCGAAGCCGCTGATCGACAGCGAGATGACCGGCAGCGTGATGTGCCAGAAATAATCGAGGATGCGGTGCGGCCAGTCGAGGCTCGCCCAGTTGTCCGAGACGATGCCGCGCAGCGGGAAGATCTGCAAGTATTGCCCGCCCGCGAACAGGACGATGAGGAAGATGGCGAAGAGAAAGCCCGGTATGGCGTAGCCCGCGACGATCGCGCCGCTGGTCCAGACGTCGAACTTCGAGCCGTCTTTCACGGCTTTTTTGATGCCGAGCGGGATGGAGACGAGATAGATCAGCAGCGTCGACCACAGGCCGAGCGAAATGGACACCGGCAGCTTTTCGAGGATCAGCGCGGTGACTTTTTTGTTCTGGAAGTAGCTGTTGCCGAAATTGAAGGTGGTATAGTTTTTAAGCATCAGCACGAAGCGCTCGCCGGGGGGCTTGTCGAAGCCGAACTGTTTTCTGAGCGAGGCGATGAAGGCGGGGTCGAGCCCCTGCGCGCCGCGGTAGGCGCTCGCGCCGCTCGACATATCCATCTGCTTTTGCAGCGATTGCGTGCCGACTCCGGTGACGCTGCCGGCGCCGCTGAAGTTCTGCGTGGCCGAGACGTTCATGCCCTGCAATTTGGCGATGATCTGCTCGACCGGCCCGCCGGGGGCGATCTGCACGATCAAAAAGTTCAGCAGGATGATCCCGAACAGCGTCGGGACCATGAGCAGCAGTCTGCGGACGATATATGCGGCCATATTGAATTACGCTATTTTCCCAGAAGGAACCTGTGCGGAATTTTAGCAGCCTTTTGCGGGTCATACCACCATGTATCTATCGCGGCGTAGGTCACGCTTCCGGCATATTTGGGGGCGATTTGGGGCTGGTCGAACTTGTTCCAGTAGGCGACGCGGTAGGCGGCCAGATACCAGTTGGGAATCACATAATAATTCCATAGCAGCACGCGGTCGAGCGCGCGGGTGCGGACGATCAGCGCGGCGCGGTCCGGCGCGTGGACGATCATGTCGACCAGCTTGTCGACCACGGGGTTTTTGATGCCGATCAGGTTGCTGCTGCCGCGCACGTCGGCGAAGGCGCTGCCCCAGTAGTTGCGCTGTTCGTTGCCGGGCGAAAGCGACTCGCCGAAGCCGCCCACGGCCATGTCGAAGTCGAAATCTTCCATGCGCTTCTGGTATTGCGCAACATCGACTTGGCGGATCGAGGCCTGAATGCCGAGCCGTTTCAGATTGTTGACCATCGGGTTGAGCCAGCGCGCGAAGGCCGCCTGATAGATCAGGAACTCGAACTTGAACGGCTTGCCGTCTTTTTCCAGCACGCCGGCGGCATTGACCTTCCAGCCCGCCTGTTTGAGCAGGTTCGCGGCGGTGATCAGGTTCTGGCGCATGTCGTAGCCGTTGCCGGAGGTTTGGGGCAGGGTGAAGGGCTTGGTGAACAGCTCCGGCGGCAGCTGCTTTTTGAACGGTTCGAGGATTTTCAGCTCCTGCCCTTCCGGCACGCCGGAGGAGGCGAACTCGGAATTTTCAAAGTAGCTGGTGGTGCGCTTGTAGCTGTTCCAGGCGAACTGCTTGTTCGACCACGCGAAGTCGAACGTATAGCCGAGCGCTTCGCGCACCAGCCTGTTTTTGAACATCGGGCGGCGGATATTGAAGATGAAGGCCTGCATGCCCTGCGGCATGTGGTTGGGGAGCAGTTCTTTTTTAATATAGCCCTTGTTCACGGCAGGCTTGTCGTATTCGGTATACCAGCTTTTGGCGATGTTTTCTTCATGCAGGTCGTATTCGCCGGCGAACAGCCCCTGCAGGATAACGGTCGCATCCTGATACATGTCGTAACTGATGGTGTCGAAGTTATACTGGCCCTTTTCGATCGGCAGATCCTTCGCCCACCAGTTTTTGACCCGTTCATAGACGATGCGGCGGCCGTATTTGACGGACTTCACTTTGTAAGGCCCGCTGCCGAGCGGCATGAGGGTCGTGGTGGCGGCGAAGTCCTTGCCCTTCCAGTAATGCTCGGGCAGGACGGGCATTCCGCCGACGATCATGGGCAGTTCATGGTTGTTTCTGGCGCGGAAGGTGAATTTCACGCGCAAAGGCCCTTCGGCGGCGGCGGATTTCACCGCGGCGTAATAGACGCGGAAGAAAGGCGCGCCGTCTTTCATCAGCGTGTTGAACGTCCACACCACGTCGGCGGAGGTGATGGGCGTGCCGTCGTTCCAGCGCGCGCTTTTGCGCAAGGTGAAGACGACCCAGCTTTTGTCCGGCGCCACCTCGACCGTTTTGGCGATCAGGCCGTATTCGGAAAACGGCTCGTCCGCCGTCTGCGCCATCAGGGTCTGGTAGACCAGCCCCTGCAGCCCCGGCGCGGGCGTGCTTTTGAGCACGAAAGGATTGAGGCTGTCGAACGTGCCGAGACGCGCCAGACGCAGCGTGCCGCCTTTGGGTGCGCCGGGGTTGACGTAGTCGAGATGCGTGAAGCCGGGCTGGTATTTCGGCTGGCCGCTGATGGCGATGGCGGGGAGCGGCTGCGGGGCGGCGACGGCGTGCGCGGATTTTTGCGCTGTCGCCGCCCGCGCGGCGAGGGGCGACAAAAGGGCGCAGCAAAGCAGGAGGGCGGCGGGCAGTCGGGACATGCGATTCTCCGGAGGATTTTAAAGACCCGACCAGTTTACTCTGCGGGCAGAGGTGTTACAAGGCACAGGGCATGGCGAAAAGAAAAACCCCGCCGGAGGGGGCGGGGTTTTGGAATTGTAAATGCTATGGAAGCTTGCTGTCTATACTACCCAGCTTGTTTCCAATATTTCCTAATGAACCCATCATTTCGCCATGTTTCGCATTCGCGGCTGCCGCGCTTTTTGCTTTGCCCGCTGCCTCTCCGCCGGCCTGCACGGCCTTGGTTGCGCCGCCCATGGATTCGCCGGCCATGCCGCCCATGCGGCCCACGGCGCCGCTGTGGTCGCCGCCGTCACCGATAGAGCCGCCGGACCCGGACCGGCTGCCGCCGATCGGCGCCCAGCGGAAGAAGGCGTCGGGGATCGAGCTGATCAGCTTGAAGCAGGTGTTCGCCGCCGAGTAGATGACCATGAAGAAGATGACCGTATAGGCCAGCATGGCCAACAGGCTGATGATGATTCCAGATAGCCCCGAGGCTTGCGACATCGTCGTCTCCATGAAGGATTTGAAGATGGTGTAGAAGTACGAGAAGAACGTGTTGAAGAGGAGGATGGAG
Organism: Pseudomonadota bacterium; assembly: GCA_021805245.1. Lineage (GTDB taxonomy): Bacteria > Pseudomonadota > Alphaproteobacteria > Micavibrionales > UBA2020 > PALSA-926. The sequence goes on from JAJZFS010000045.1 coordinate 22,967, forward strand.
CCGACAAAGCCCACCACCGTCAGCACCGGCCTTGTGAAAACGTCAAGCCAGTTGAGGAACACGTGCTTGGCATCCCATCCTTCGCCCGTTGTCGAGAGGAAGGACAGCGCCGCGATCGGCACCAGCGCCACGGCCTCGAACACCGTCGCGCCCCACGTGAGGACGGCGAAGGCGACCCGTATCAGGGGCAGGGCCGGCAGCCAGAACGATAGCGTCGCCCCGCAACTGAGGAAGACCGTGCCGAAGACGCCGAGCAACGTCATGACGGTGCTGCTGGAAACGGCGGCCGCCACGTCGTCCATCGGGATCAGGGAGAGCAGCAGAACAACGCCGAGAAGGGCCAGGTGTATGCCGACGCCGATCGCGATCAGCTTGTGCCCCAGGTTGATCAGGACGGTCAGCGGATAAACGGTTTGATCCTGCGCGTCCGGCGCGACCAGATCGATCACGTCGCCGTGAATGTAACTGGTAATTGCGTGCGCAATGATCGAGATCGGCGAGGTGACGACCTGCGTGATGCTCTTGACGATGCCGACGAAGATATTGACGAGCTTGGCGATGGCCGCCACGCCGCCGAAGACGGCTCCCAGCACGGGGACATGGCTTATCCAGCTCGAATGGCTGCTGCCGCCGCCGCCGCTGCCGCCATCGCTGGGGCTCACGCCGATGGCATTGGGGCTGGCGATGGTCGCGCCGCCGCCCAAGCCGCCGGTATTGCGGACAAAGTTGCCCGTGCCGCTCCCCGCCGTGGTGACGTTAGGATTTGCGGCCATCGGCACTGTTTGCCACCAGTCGTCGAACTTGTTGACGACTTCGTTGATCTTTTCGCTCAGGCCGCCCTCGTTGGGGATGGAACCCGGCGTGATGTGGACAGGCAGCTTGGACTGATCGAGAACAAACCTGTTGATATTGGCGAGCTTTTCAAAAAAACTGCCCATATCGGCCCAGCCGTGGTCGCATGTACTGGCGCCGGTGGCGCCGTTGCAGAGCAGCTGCGCCGCGAGCGGAGCTATATCATTGTTATAGTTCGTCTGCAGCGCCTTGAGGATTGTGGCTTGCATGATATCTTCAATGGCTGCGCTGGAACCGAAATTACCGTCTTCAACGCAGCTCATGTCCGGATACTGGCCGCTGGCGGGGATGCCCGCGCCGCAGTTGTTTCCGGTCGGCCCATTCTCGGCGGCGGCACCGCCGCCGGTGCAGTTCAGGTGCAGAACGTCCTGTTGCCCGCTGCCGTTGCCGTTGCCTTGATCCTGTCCCCAGATATGCTGCGACACGAAGCCGCAGGCAAAAGAGTTGGCGATCTTTTCGATTTGCGTTTGCGGGCTGCCGTCCTTCGTGTCTTTGCCTGTGGCGGCAGCCGGGGCGCTTGCGCCGGCATAGAACATGTTGTGCCATGCGGTCGCCATATCTATCTGGAATTGCAGTTTCTTCTGTTCGATGATATTTGCGCCCGATATTCCGGTTATGGGGTTTGTAGCGCCGGTCGCGAGCGCCATCTGTTGTGTCAGAGTCGGATCGTTCACCGTCGGGAAACTGATGGTGCCGCATTCGTTGGAGCCCGTCAGCTTGCGGTAGGAATAGCTTTGCTGACCGTTGTCAAACTGACCTTTGTTGTCGTAGCGGTAGACGATTTGCGCATTGGGCAGGTTCGCGCCTTCCGCCTGATCGGAATAGCCGTTGGAGGCGACGATACAGACCCACGAGCGGAGCAGTTTGCCCGTCAGCGCCATCAGGTTTTTCTGCGCAGGCAGCTTGTAGAGCGGATCTTTCGTGATTTGGGTGAGGTAGGCGTGCCAGGCGTTCGAGCCGAGGTTGCTGCCGTATTCCGCGATTTTCATGACCATGAACTGGCCGGAGCTGAAACCGTTCGCCCCGAGCGGAATCATCAGGCCGAGCGCGAAGATGATGCGGATCGGCGCCCACACCATGTTGTGGCGGCCGCCGCCGAGTTGCCCGGTCTTCGCCGTGTCCACGACGACCGACAGGATCAGCCAGAAGAGCATGATGCCGGCGATCACCATGATGCCGGAGTTATAGATCTGCATCATGGCCCCGACGGCGTTTTGCAAAGGCCCGCCTTTGCCCGCCGCGCCATAGCGCAGCATGGCGTTGAGGAAGGCGAGGGCATAGTCCGTCTGTGACGCGCCCGTACTCGGGCCCGGGAAAGTCTTATCCCACAGGACGGCCGTATTGACAGTGTTCAGGGTTGTAAAATCCGATGCGCCGTTCCAGTTGGCGAAGACCTGCGCCGACGCGCTGGTCACGAAAACCGTGGAAAGGTTGATGATCGTCATGACGATGGAGGAGATAACGAAGAAAATGATCAGCAGAACCGAGGAGAAGACGCTCCACTGATAGGGCGTCGCGCCGTGCATGCGCAAGCTGTACCACGCATCGCCGAGCATTTCCGCGAAACTGCACTTTTCGACGCCGGGCTCGCCGTAAAGAACAGCCGGGTGGGTCTGCGGCAACAGGCCGGACTGTGCCAGAAGGCCTGCGATTATGCGCATGAAAATGGGGACAATATGCCCCGCGCCCCTGAACATCCGGCCGAATTGTGGCAAAAATACGAAAGACGCAATCGACGGCGCCCTAGATTGACTTGACGAATCGCTCATGAATTCCCCCCGGAAATGCACCCGCTACGGCTATCTTTACATGATACTTCTTTTTCTTAAAATGGTCAAATTGAACATAATTTATGAAAAATTGTAAGCACTCTGAAAAAGCGATTATATATTTGATTTTATTTACTTTTTACCAAGACAGATTTTCCATGACATAACTTGGCTTAAAAAGATAGCCGGAGAAGAAGTCATTATATTGCGCGGGGCCGGATTGGGCGGATGAAAAGGCGTCGCGGTGGATGCCGGAGGTCACGAGGACAGAATCGAGGCCGAATCCGGTGGCGCCGGCAATATCGGTCTGCATGCCGTCGCCGACGGCAAGAATCTTGCTCGTGCCCATCTCCCTGACGCAGCGGCTGTAAACGTTGCGGTGGGGCTTGCCGTAGTAGACGACGTCGCCGCCGAGGGTGGCGTAAGCCTCGGCCAGCGCGCCGGCGCAGACCACCAGCTGCTCCTGAACATGGACGATCTTGTCCGGATTGGCGCAGAGCATGGGCAGTTTCCGATCGCAGCAGTCTTCGAGCAGCGGCATATATATGTCGACGTCGTCGGAAAAATCCTGCACGCCGCTGTTGAGGACGAAATCCGCGCGGGCGGGATCGGTCACGAGCTCGATCTCCAGCCCGTCATATAGACTGTGGTCGCGCTCGGGCGCGCCGATGTGCAGGCAGCGGTTGCCCCAGCGGCCAAGCAGCTCGTCGCGCATGGCCTGCCAGCTGGCCTCGCCCGAGGTCACCAGCCCGCCGTACATGTCGGACGTGATGCCCATGGCGTCCAGCTTGGCGGCGATGACGAAGGCGCGGCGCGGCGCGTTGGAGAGCAGCCAGACCTTCTTTTTGATTTTCTTGAGCGCGGCAAGCGTCGGCAGCGTCTCGGGGAACGGCGCGACGCCGTCATGCACCACGCCCCACAGGTCGAGGATGAAGCCGTCGTAAAAGACGGCGACTTCGGAAAGACCGGAGAGTTTTTTGGGCGCGGCGGCGGTCGCGGGCATCATTTCTTTTCACGCAGCACGGGCTTGCCGAACAGGTAGCCCTGGCCGTAGTCCACGTCGATCTCGAGAATTTCCAGCAGCTGGCGCTCCGTCTCTATCTTTTCGACGATCAGGTCGATGCCGTTGCGGTCGAACTCGTCCTTCAGGCGCTTGAGGCGCTGCAGGCCGCTGTCCTCCTTGATCTCGCGCACCAGCAGGGCGGCGTCGATCTTGACGAAGCGGATATGCCGCGCGTTGAGACGGCTGAAGTTGACGTTGAGGCTGCGCACCTGGTCCATCGAGAAGCGGCAGCCGAGCTTCGAAAGCCCGTCGAGGATCGGCAAAACATCGGCGTTCATGGTGGCAAGGTCGGTCTGCGCGAGTTCGAACACCAGACGCGGCGCCAGCGCGCGGTTGAGTGAAATGAACTCGACGAGATCGCCCATGAATTTCGGGTCGTTGAGCGTCGGGCTGGTGATGTTGAAGAAATAGGCGTTGCCGGGGCCGTCGTCCTCGGCGTTGCGGATGAGCTGCAGGCCGCGCAGCAGCAGCAGGTTGTCGATGATCGGCATGAGCGCCTGCCGGTTGGCGATGCCGACGTAGCGGCTTGCGGGCAGGTACGCGCCCTCTTTGACGCGGATGCGCGACAGCATCTCGAAAAAGCGCGTCTTGCGCTGGGGCAGGCCGACGATCGGCTGCATGAAGAGGTCGATGCGGTCCTGATGCGCCACGCTCTGGACGAGCTGCAGCACTTGCGCCTCCGTCAGGTGGAGGCCGATCTTCTCCGGATCGGCGTCGGCGGGGATGCCGAGGTCCTGCTCGGGGATGATCTCGATTTCATCCTGATCGTCTTTCGGCTGCTCGCCGAGCTTCGAGAGCTGGTCGACCAGGCCTTTGAACATGCGCTGGTCGATATTTTCGTCCGGCATTTTGCCGTAGCCGCGCGCGATGCTCGCCGCCGCGCCGGAGAGGCTCTTGCGCAGCAACGCGGTGTCGTTGCGGTTGCGCGCCACGTCGCGCACGAGGCGGTCGTAGTCGGAGTTCATGTCGTGCAGCTGCTGCAGCAGGTCTTTTTCCCAGCGGCGGCGCGCGGCCATTTCCGACAGCACCAGCAGCCCGAAAACGACCAGCCCCGCGGTGATGAAGGCGGCGCGCACCGAAACCGCGCCCGCCAGAAACACCACCAGCGCCAGCACGCCGAGCGCGATCACCATGTTGCGGAAGGTGAAATAGTTGTAAAAAGTGAATTTTTCCGGCGCCTTGCCGCTGGCCAACGGGCGCTGGAGCAGGCTCAGCTTGTTGGCATTGCTGTACGGTCTGGGTGCCATGGGGGCATTCCTGTTCGCGGCGGTTTTGTGTTGCATGCGCTAGAGATTACCGCCTCGGACGGCATATTTCCAGCAGTCATTAATACTCTCGGACAATCAATTTGACATAATTATAATATGCGTTTACAATAATCGGAGTATCGATGAATGTGCATGTTTCGACAGGGAGCCGGCTATGTTTCTTGAAAAGGCAGATAATCGGCGGCGTGTAGCCAACCTCCTTATAAAAGCCGCCCGGAAAAAAGACGGGCGTGCCTTCAACAGTCTTCTTGAACAGGACGACGCCAACGAGGTTCAGGCCATCCTCAACGTAGCGCTGCTGCTGGCGGTTCTCAAGAATGATGAAGACGCCGTGCAGATGCTGCTCGATCACGGCGCAAATGCCAATGCGGACAATGGCGACGGCAATACGGCGTTGTTGTGGGCGGCGGGTAACGGTTATGCGAAGATTACGCGGATGCTGCTCGAACATGGCGCACATGTCGAGACGAAGGACGCGCTTGGCCGCACCGCGCTGATACTGGCGACGATGAATAATCATGAAGACGCCGTGCAGGCCCTGTTCGCCCACAACGCCGATGTCAATGCGAAAGACGACCGTGATTTCACCGCGCTGATGTGGGCGGCAGGCAACGGGAAGGGCAATCCGGGAGTCGTGCGGGCCCTGCTTGATCGCCATGCCCGGATCGACGTGCAAAATGATACCGGCAATACGGCGCTGATACTGGCGACGATGAATAACAATGTGGACATCGTGCGGGAGTTGCTGGACCGCGGCGCCGACGCCAGCTTGAAAAACAGATACGGGGACACCGCCTTGAAGTGGGCGGAAAGCAAAGGGCATAAAGAGATCGCCGATCTCCTCAAGCAGGCTGCAGCCAAAGAGCCGCAAGTGAAAACCGCGCCGGCTCAAAAGACGGAAGCGGGAACATGGCGCGGACGGCCGGCCCTGTCCGGCCCTGCTGTCACGCTATCTCCGCCCGCGCCAAAAAATATATAATAAAATCCTTCTCAGGAAGCGGCGGCCCGCTCCCGCAGGTATGCCTGCACGGCGGCGGCGTCGGCGGGCAGGGTGTCGTATTTTTCGGCGCGGTCGTAAAGATCGGCGAGAAACGGCGGCAGGTCGGGCGCGGCGCCGGTGGCCTGCTGGACGGCGTCGGGGAACTTCGCCGGATGCGCGGTGGCAAGCGCGATGACGGCGGCCTGCGGGTTGTTTCTGCGCCAGGCTTCCGCCACGCCGACGCCGACGGCGGTGTGCGGATCGACGGTGACGCCGTATTTTCTGTGGGTCGCGCCGATCGCGGCAAGCGTCGCGGCGTCGTTCAGCTTGCCGCCGGCGAAACCCGTTTTGAGCTGCGCCATGGCCTCGGGCGCGGCCTTGAATTCGCCCGTTGCGCGGAAGCTTTCCATGGTTGTCGCCGTGGCGCCGCCGTCGCGGTTGAGCAGCTCGAACAGCAGCCTTTCGAAATTGCTGGAGATCTGGATGTCCATGCTCGGGCTGAGGCTCGGCGCGACGGGATGGATTTTCATTTGGCCGGTCTGGAAGAAACGGTAGAGGATGTCGTTGCGGTTGGAGGCGACGATCAGCTTTTCGATCGGCGCGCCCATGCCGCGCGCCACATGGCCGGCGTAAACGTTGCCGAAGTTGCCGGTCGGCACGCAGAAGCTGACGGGTTTTACAAACTGCGCCGTCGTGCGCGCGTAATAGACCGTCTGCGCGAGGATGCGCGCCCAGTTGATCGAGTTGACGGCGGAGAGCGCCATCTCGTCGCGGAATTTTCCATCGTTGAACAGCGCCTTCACGATATTCTGGCAGTCGTCGAAGCTGCCCTCGATCGCGATGTTGAAGACGTTGCCTGCGTCCACCGTCGTCATCTGCCGCCGCTGCACCTCGGAGACGCGGCCTTTGGGGTGGAGGATGAAAATGTCCGCGTTCTGCTTGCCTTTGAAGGCTTCAATGGCGGCGGAGCCGGTATCGCCCGAGGTCGCGCCGATGATGGTGACGCGCTGCCGCTTTTGGCTCAGGATATAATCGAACAGGTTGCCGAGAAACTGCAGCGCGATGTCCTTGAAGGCCAGCGTCGGGCCGTGGAACAGCTCCAGCAGGTAAAAATTGTCGTCGAGCTGGCGCAGCGGCGCGATCTCGGGATGCGAGAAAGTTTTATAAGAGGCGTCGATAATGTTTTTCAAATCCGCCGCCGGAATATCGCCGCCGACGAAAGGCGCCATGACGCGCAACGCCGTTTCCGCGTAAGGCTTCCGCACGATATCGGGCAGGGCGGGCAGCGTTTCCGGCACATAGAGCCCGCCGTCGCGGGCGAGGCCGGCCAGCGTCGTGTCCGTGAAGCCGAGGCGGGGCGCTTTTCCGCGCGTGCTGACGTAAGAGATGCTCATTCCTGACGGAAGCGCAAAAAGAAAGCCACCTGCGAGGCGAGCGCCATCAGAAACCAGAAGATCGCGTATTGCAGGTGATGGTTGGGGAAATCCGTTCGCACCATGCCGCCGATGGGGTAAACGCCGGGCTTGGTCTTGCCGAGGGTGAAGATGACCGGCGCGACGTCCGTCACATGCGCCGCCTTGGCCATGGCCGCGAGGTCGGGCCAGAACCACTGGTTTTTCTCCGGCAGGTTCTGCGGCGTGAAAGATGTTTTGTGCGGCAGCGTAATGATGCCCTGCAGCTCGACGATGCCGTGCGGCTGTTCGACCTTGGCGAGGGTCTCTTGCGAAACCCAGCCGCGGTTGACGATCACCGTGCCGCCCGAGATGCGCTGGAACGGCGTCATCATGTAAAAGCCGTTCTGGCCGTGCCAGGTGCGCGGCATGACGAGAAAATTGTGTTGGTAAACAAAGGTCCCCGTCATGGTCACGCGGCGGTATTCCCATTTTTCGGGATGGGCGATTTTTTCCGGCAGCGGCGCCGGCGCCGCCGCCATATTGGTGTGGATTTTGTTCAACAGGGCCGTTTTCCACTGCAGGCGGTGCAGCTGCCAGACACCGAGATGCGCAAGGAAGGCGAATGTTATCAAGGAGACAACGACGGCAGGCAGGGGCGGGCGGAATTTCTTCATAAGGGCATCATAAAATCTTTAAAAAGAAAGCGGTAGATTTCATTTGCCACATTTTCCGGAATTTGGTAGCTTAACGGATTATCATAATCCGAGGAGGAGACCATCGTGCAACGCTCGCGTTCCCTGACAGAGGGCGAAATCAAGCTGGCGCAAAGCCTGTTCGGCGATTCCATCGATTATGCCGCCGTGAAAATCCACGATGGGCGCCGCGTGCCTTTTCAGCCGAATAACTCGGGCATGACGCCGAACGGCGAAATCTACATGAGCGGCTGCTACAGCGACGATTACACGCAAAAAGGCGTTCCCAGCCACGCCTTTTTCCTGCACGAAATGACGCATGTCTGGCAGTACCAGAACAAGATCCTGCATCCGATTCTGGAGGCGACCCTGCTGCAACTGAAGCATAAATTCAATTATGCGAGCGCCTATTCTTTCTCGCTCGACACGAAGAAAGACCTCACCGACTACAACATGGAGCAGCAGGCGGCGATCATCGAGGATTATTATTTTTTCAAAAACGGCTATCAGACCGGACAATGCACCGACAAGATTCCCGCACAGGAAAAGCTCGACCGTTTTGAAAAAGTGCTGGAAAACTTCCTGAAAAATCCGTCCTACGCGACACGCAAACACTTTTTCAGCCCCCGCCCGCGCTTCGGGCGGTGAGGGGTCACTTCTTCGACCGGTGCCGGTGATTGAGCAGGATGATGTAGGCCTTCACCGCGGGCAGGATGACGATGATCAGCCCGAACATCACGCAGCCCCACAAAACCGCATGCACCCATAAGGGGATGTTGAAGAAATGGTCGACGACCAGCGCCAGCGGCACGATCGTCGCGCCGAGCAGGAAGATCATGAAGACCGAGGCGCCGTCGCCGACGTCGTTATCGCCGAGGCGCGTGTGGCAGACCTCGCATTCCTCGACCGGATCGACCGACCATGGCTTGAACAGGCGGCCCTGTTTGCAGGCGGGGCAGCGCGGTTTGAGGCAGAAGCGGAGATCTTCAAAGAACGACATTTTTTCTATCTTTCCTGCGTTGTTTTGCCGAGCCAGGCCGCGCCGCGCACGCCGGACGAATCCCCGTGTCTGGGCGGCAGCAGCGGCGTGTGACAAACGTCGGAGAAGACATGGGCGTTCCATGCCTGCGGCACGCGGTCGTAGAGGGCCGCGACGTTGCTCATGCCGCCGCCGAGGACGATGGCGTCGGGGTCGAGGGTGTTGATGATGCCCGCCAGCGCGCGCGC
>JAJZFS010000074.1 GCA_021805245.1 Pseudomonadota bacterium
GCGCGGCGACGTGGTGGAGATTTTTCCCGCGCACCTCGACGATCGCGCCTGGCGCCTGTCGTTCTTCGGCGACGAGATTGAGGCGATACAAGAAATCGACGCGCTGACGGGCGCGAGAATGTCGGCGCTCGACCATGTGACGGTCTATGCCAACAGCCACTACGTGACGCCCAAGCCGACGATGCAGCAGGCGATCAAGCAGATCAAAGGGGATTTGCACATCCGTCTGGATGAATTGCGCGTGCAGGGCAAATTGCTCGAAGAGCAACGCCTCGCACAGCGCACATCGTTCGATCTGGAGATGCTTATGGCGACGGGCATGTGCGCGGGCATCGAGAATTATTCGCGCTACCTCACGGGGCGCGAGCCAGGCGAGCCGCCGCCGACGTTGTTTGAATATCTGCCCAAGGATGCGCTGTTGGTGGTCGATGAAAGCCATGCGATGATTCCGCAGCTCCGCGCGATGTACAAAGGCGACAGGTCGCGCAAGCAGACGTTGTCCGACTATGGGTTCCGCCTGCCGGCCTGCATGGACAACCGCCCGTTAAAGTTTGAAGAGTGGGATGGTCTGCGCCCGCAGACGATCTTCGTTTCCGCCACGCCCGGCGAGTGGGAATTGCAGCAGACCGGCGGCGTGTTCGCGGAGCAGGTGGTGCGTCCGACGGGGCTGATCGACCCTGAAGTCATCATCCGTCCGGTTGAAGGGCAGGTGGACGACCTGCTCGCGGAATGTAAGGTCATGGCGCAAAAAGGCAATCGCGTGCTGGTGACGACGCTCACCAAAAAGATGGCCGAAGACCTGACGGAATATATGCAGGAAGTGGGCCTGCGCGTGCGCTACGTCCACTCCGACGTCGAAACGCTGGAGCGCATCGAGATCATCCGCGACCTGCGTCTCGGCGTGTTCGATATTCTCATCGGCATCAACCTGTTGCGTGAAGGTCTGGATATACCTGAATGTGCATTGGTGGCGATCCTCGATGCCGACAAGGAAGGTTATTTGCGCAGCAAGACCGCGCTGGTGCAAACCATCGGCCGTGCGGCGCGGAACGTCGAGGGCCGCGCCATCCTTTACGCCGACAAGATGACCGGCAGCCTCGACTATGCCGTGCGCGAGACCAACCGCCGCCGCGAGAAGCAGAAAATTTACAACGCCGAGCACGGCATCACCCCCGCGACGATCCGCAAAAACATCTCCGACATCCTCGCCAGCGTGTTCGAGAAAGGTGATCACGTGACGGTGTCCACCGGATTTGAGGAAGAAGAGCCGTTGATCGGCAATAATCTGAAGGCCCATCTCACCGCGCTTGAAAAACAAATGAAGCAAGCCGCTGCCAATCTGGAATTTGAAGAAGCCGCCGCTTTGCGTGATGAAATCAAACGTCTGGAGCAGCGCGAACTGGATTATTTGGGTAACGATAGTTCTGAATAATATTCTGAAAAATTGCGCTGCAAAAATTAACTTTTTATTCATCTTCCTCTACCAATTTTTGCAATTTTCTATTATGTTTAAGATATAGTCGGGAGGTTCAAGGGGCATGTCGGTAGGACGGGGACAACCAGAATTAGAAAACGATCATGACCGGATGCGTTGCGTCGTCGATACGCAGGGTAATCTCGTCTTTGCCAGCCCTGCGGTGGGTTGGTCGGTCGGGTTGACCGGCGCGGCGCTGATCGGCAAGCCTGCCAGTTCCGTCCTGAACATCGTTTCCAGCCGTGACAGCACCCACCAGTCGCTTGAGCTGCCGCATCTTCAGTCGGGATTTTATGAAGTTGCGCTGCTGCGCCGCGACCGCGATCCGCTGATGGTCGATGCGCGCATCGACCGCGTGGACACGCCCGACGGCAAAAGATACATCGTCATCTGGCTTGATCTTGATAACAAGCTGAAGCGCCAGCGCAACAACGATTACAAGCGCGAAGCGCGGGATTTCACGACCTTCGTCGTCGACAGCCGCGCCAAGACCGCCGCCGCGTCCGGCGGCGCCGAGCAGCCCGCCGTCGAAAGCATCTCGAAAACGGACGGCGAGCTGCGTCATTTTCTCAATCTCTCCGGCGATTTGATGGGCGTTTACAAGCGCGACGGCTCTTTCGGCCGTGTCAACGTGACGTTCAACCGCGTTCTCGGCTATAGCGACGCCGAGTTGAAAACATTGCCGTTCACAGGGCTCATCGTGCCGGAAGACCGCGCCGATGCCGAAGCCGCTTTGCAAAAAATCCTGCAGCTGCCGCCGGAGCAGGAGGCGCGGACCGATTTCGAGGCGCGCGCCCGCTGCAAGGACGGCGACCTGAAATGGATTCAATGGGCCTGCAAGACGGCGGGCGAGCATATCTACGTCGTTGGCCGCGACATGGCGAGCGTCAAGCGGCATGAGGCCGAGTTGCAACGCCGTGAAGCGCAGCTTTCCGAAGCGCAAAAGATCGGCCGCATGGGACACTGGTACTGGGAAGTCGGCCAGCAGCGCATGGAATGGTCGGACCAGATTTACGCCATGTTCGGCGTCGATAAAAAATCTTTCGTGCCGACGGTGGAAGCCGTCAAGGCATTGGTGCTGAAGCGCGACCTCGGCAAGACACTGCGCGCATTCCAGCGCGCTGCCGTGCGCGAAAGGGATTACGAGTTGCAGTTCCGTCTGCGCCGTCCGAAAGGCGGCATCCGCTTTATCCACTGCGAGGGGCGCTGCAAGACCGACCCGCGGACGGGCGAGGTCGTGGCTCTGTTCGGCATCATGCAGGACATCACCGAGCGCACGCTGCACGAGCGCGCTTTGCAGGACGCCAAGGACGCGGCGGAGAGCGCTTACGCCTCCAAAACCCGCTTCCTCGCCAACATGTCGCACGAATTGCGCACGCCACTCAATGCCATCATCGGCTTTTCGGAGATGATCCAGAGCCAGCTTCTGGGTCCTGTCGGCAACGCGCGCTATCTCGGCTACATCGGCGACATCCAGCGCGCCGGACGGCACCTGCTCGATCTTATCAACGACATTCTCGACATGTCGAAAATCGAAGTCGGTAAATATGAATTGCATGTCGAGGAGATCAACGTCGGCAAGCTGATCTGTCAGGCATTGAACATGGTCGAGGGTCATGCGCAGGAAGGGCAGGTGAAGCTGATCATCGACGACCTGCCGATGGACATCCAGATCGTCGCCGACCGCCGCGCCCTGATGCAGATTTTGCTCAATCTCCTTTCTAACGCCATCAAGTTCACCACCGCGGGCGGCTCCGTCGAGGTGAAGTGCATGCGCGAGTTGGGCGGGGTGGCGCTGGCGGTGTCGGATACGGGCGTCGGCATTCCCGCCGACAAGCTCAAGATCGTCACCATGCCGTTCGAGCAGGTGGACAGCGAGTTTACCCGCAAGCATGATGGCTCGGGGCTGGGGCTAGCCATAACAAAAGACCTCGTCGAACTGCACGGCGGCACGCTCGAGGTGGATAGCGAGGTCGGCATTGGCACGACGGTGACGATCCTGCTGCCGGAAAAAATGCCCGACAGCAGGCACGGCAAGAACGACCCCGCCTGTGCTGTTTGAAAAAGATATTGTCGGGTTCCGAATGGTGGTTTTAGGGGCGCGTGGGTAGCGCACTGTATTTTTAAAGAAAATGAATGTTTTTTCGTAAAAACTTGTTTAAGCTGTTCTTTTCAGCTATAAGAATGGCCTCGCATTGACAAGGATGAGGTAGTTTACAGCGTGCGGTCCAAGCCTTCCCGCAGACAAGCAGTGTCTGCCATGGCTGCCCTTGCCATGGCGTCCGTCATGATTCTGCCGCCCGCGGGAATAGGGGCCGGACAGGCTTTCGCCTTCACGTTCCCGCTATCCTCCTTTTTCGCTCCCCAAAAAACGCCGCGCGGGCAGCACCACGATAGTCCGTTCAAAACGATCATCGTGCCGACCGCTATGCCGGTCGTCTTGCCCATGCCCCGTCCCCGCACGGCGGCGTTCGAGAGGGCCATACGCAATCCGGATTCCCTCGAGGGCGAGGTTTTCGACCGTACCACGCCCGGCCCGCGTTTGAGCCGCCTTGACGCAAGGCGTTACGAGCGCATTTTTTATCTGCAGAGCCGCGGCGATTTTCGTGCGGCGAACGCGAAGATACGCCATCTCACCGACGACCGGTTGATGGGGAATGTGCTTTATCAACGGTATATGGGGCATTTTTATCACGCCACCTATGATGAACTGGCCGACTGGATGCGCCATTATGCCGATGACGCGGGCGCGCAGAAAATTTATGACCTTGCCCTGAAACGCAGTCCGCGCCATGCCGTCCGTCTTGATCGTCCGCGCACGGGGCACGGCCTTGTGGAGTATCACGATTACGACAGCGGCCAGCTCGCGCAGCCTTATCTGGCGGCGCAGAAGCACGGCCTGCGGCAAAGGCGGGTGATCCGCGAGATAGACGACAGCCTGTCCAACGGGCCGACGGCGGCGCTCCGCCATTTGAAAGAAGAGCGGAATCTTTTTACGGCGACGGAATATGACGCGCTGCGCGCGCGGATTGCCGAGTCTTATTTTTACAACGACAAAGTGGCCGATGCCTACGCGCAAGCGTCCGCCAGTGCGGACCGTTCGGGACGGGAGGTACCGCTGGCCGGATGGATTGCCGGCCTTTCGGCATGGAAACAGGAAAAATATGCAACGGCTGCAAAGTATTTCTCCCTCGCGGCGACGTCTCCGCGCGCCTCGGCATGGCAGATTTCCGCCGCCGCCTATTGGGCGGGACGCGCCAATCTCAGGGACTATCATCCCGAGAAAGTGAGCTTCTGGCTGCAAAAAGCCGCCGACCACCCGCGCAGCTTTTACGGCATCATCGCGGTGAAGGCGCTCGGCATGGAGCAGACGCGCTTTAACTGGAACATGCCGGATTTGAGCGACAGCCGGATCAAGCTGCTCGCCGGCATTCCGGCGGGCAAGCGCGCGCTGGCGTTATTGCAGCTGCATCAGTACGGGCTGGCGGAGCAGGAGATACGCCAGATCGACCCCGGCCATAACGTGGCGTTGCAAACGGCGTTGCTGGCATTTGCCCATGCAGCGGGCGAGCCGGATTTCGAGATGCGTCTTGGCAGCGGCATCGTGGATTCCCGCCGCCGTCTTTATGACGCCGCGCTATATCCCGATGCGCCGTGGCCTCCCAAAGAGGGGTATACGGTGGACAGGGCGCTGGTATTCGCCTTCATCCGGCAGGAGTCGAAGTTCAATCCTGAGGCTAAAAACAAGGGCTCCGGTGCCAAAGGGCTGATGCAGCTGCTGCCGTCCACCGCCCTGCATATCGTGCGGCAACTGGGAATCAACGTCCAGCGGGACGAGCTGGACGACCCTGCGGTCAACATCCGCCTCGGGCAGGCCTATTTGCGCAAGTTGCTGCGTGAAGCGGTGGTGCGGGACAATCTTCTCAAATTAGGCGTCGCCTATAACGCGGGGCCGGGCAAGCTGGCGCGGTGGGAAAAGACGGTCGATTATCAGGACGATCCGCTGCTGTTCATCGAATCGATCCCCGTGGCCGAGACGCGGCTGTTCGTCGAGCGCGTCATGACGAATTACTGGATTTACCGTTTGAAGTACCACCAAAATACCAGTTCTCTGGAGAAAATCGCCTCCGGCGCCTGGCCGGTTTATACCGCCATGGATATCCACAATGACAGGCGTTTTGCCACGCGGTAAGATGTGCGTCTGGGGCTTCCCACGGCGCGGCGAAAAAGGCTATAATCGCGCAACATTGATTATAGGAAACAAACCATGACAACAGCCAATCAGGTTCGCAAGACGTTCCTCGAATTTTTCAAGAAAAACGGCCATGAGATCGTGCCGTCGAGCTCGCTCGTGCCGGCGAACGACCCGACCTTGATGTTCACCAACGCCGGCATGGTGCAGTTCAAGAACGTTTTTACCGGCGTTGAGACGCAGCCCTACACGCGCGCGACAACGTCGCAAAAATGCGTCCGCGCCGGCGGCAAGCACAACGACCTCGACAACGTCGGCTTCACAGCGCGACACCACACGTTCTTCGAGATGCTGGGCAATTTTTCCTTCGGCGACTATTTCAAGGAAGCGGCGATCCCTTACGCGTGGGAATTGCTGACCAAGGATTTCGGCTTTTCCAAAGACAAGCTGATGGTCACCGTTTATCATGATGATGACGACGCGGCGGCGATCTGGAAGAAAGTCACTGGCTTTCCGGACAGTAAAATCGTCCGCATCCCGACCATGGACAATTTCTGGATGATGGGCGACACCGGCCCCTGCGGCCCGTGCTCGGAGATTTTCTATGATCACGGCGACAAAATCCCCGGCGGACCGCCCGGTTCGCCCGATCAGGACGGCGACCGCTTCATCGAGATCTGGAACAACGTCTTCATGCAGTTCGAGCAACAGCCGGACGGCACGCGCGTCAACCTGCCCAAGCCGTCGATCGACACCGGCATGGGGCTGGAGCGTCTCGCCGCCATCCTGCAAGGAAAACATGATAATTACGACGTCGATATGATCCGCGCATTGATCGAATCTTCGGCCAATCTTACGTCGCGTGATCCGGATGGTGAATTCAAGGTTTCCCACCGCGTGATTGCAGACCATTTGCGCGCTTCGGCGTTTCTGGTTGCGGACGGCGTGCTGCCGTCAAATGAAGGGCGCGGCTATGTCCTGCGCCGCATCATGCGCCGCGCCATGCGCCACGCGCATATTCTCGGCGCGGTCGAGCCGCTGATGTACCGCCTTGTGCCTGCGTTGAATGCGCAGATGGCGGATGCCTATCCCGAACTGAAAGAGGCCGAAGGCCTGATCACCGAAACGCTGAAACAGGAAGAGCTGCGTTTCCGCAAAACGCTGGAACACGGCCTGCACCTGCTCGAAGCCGAAACGCGCAAGCTCGGCATGAACGAAAAGCTGCCGGGCGAGGTGGCGTTTAAATTGTACGACACGTTCGGCTTTCCTCTGGATCTGACGCAGGACGTTTTGAAGCGCGAGCAAAGCCGCGAAGTCGATGTCGAAGGGTTTAATGCCGCGATGGAGCGCCAGCGCGAGATGGCGCGCCAATCGTGGAAGGGTTCGGGCGAAGCGGCGACGGAAACCGTCTGGTTCGACATCAAGGACAAAAATGGCGCGACCGAATTCCTCGGCTACGACAAGGAACGGGCGGAAGGAAAAATCCTTGCGCTGGTGAATGCCAGGGGAGAAGTTGTTGATACTGCCGATGTAAACGAAGAGGTTTCGGTCGTCGTCAATCAGACGCCGTTCTATGCCGAATCCGGAGGTCAGGTCGGCGATCAAGGGACGATCAAAACTGCCAATGCAGAAATCATTGTGACGGATACACAGAAGAAACTTGGCGGGTTGTTCGTGCATATCGGAAAAGTTAGTGGCGTCCGCGTATCAGTGGGGGATGATGCACATTTGCAAATCAACGTTTCCCGCCGCAACGATATCCGCGCCAACCATTCGGCGACGCACCTGCTGCACGCCGCACTGCACAAGCATGTCGGCAAAAACGTCGTGCAAAAAGGTTCGCGTGTCGATGATGTCTGCCTGCGTTTTGATATCAGTTTAAATACACCATTGACTGAAGATCAGAAGGTACGGGTCGAGGAAGAGGTGAATAATCGTATCCGCGCCAACAGCGAAGTCACTACGCGCCTGTTGCAAATCGACGATGCCAAGGCGCTCGGCGCCATGGCGATGTTCGGCGAGAAATACGACGACGAAGTGCGCGTTCTGACGATGGGCGGAAAGGACGGTGATCATCCTTTCTCCATTGAGCTGTGCGGCGGCACGCACGTGCGTCGCACCGGCGACATCGGCCTGTTCAAAATCGTGAGCGAAAGCGCGCTTGCCGCGGGCGTGCGCCGCATACAGGCCGCAACAGGATACGGGGCATTGGTCTATTTCAACAGGCAGGATGAGCGGTTGCATGCTATCGCTGAAATTTTGAAAGCATCTCCCGCCGAAGCGCAGTC
>JAJZFS010000094.1 GCA_021805245.1 Pseudomonadota bacterium
ACCTTAGCATGGACGACTATTACCGCCTTGGCGCCATGGCGGCGATGGATGTGGTGTCCGCGGAATGCCCGGGTGCCACAATCCATCTGACGGGCTATTGCCTCGGCGGCACGCTGGCGCTGATCACCGCCGCGGCGATGGCGCAAAACGGCGACAACCGGCTCCGGAGCCTGTCGCTGTTCGCCGCGCAGGGGGACTTCACCGAGGCCGGAGAGCTGGAGCTTTTCGTCACCCACAGCGAGGTGGCGTTCCTAAAAAACCTGATGCACGTGCAGGGGTATCTCGACACGCGGCAGATGGCGGGCGCGTTCCAGATGTTGCGCTCCTATGATCTTATCTGGTCAAAGGCCGTCAACGATTACCTGAAAGGCCTGCGCCGCGACGCGTTCGACCTCACGGCCTGGAACGCCGACGCGACGCGCATGCCCGGCCAGATGCACGGCGAATATCTTGAAAAGCTTTTCCTGCATAACGACTTTGCTGAGGGGCGGTTCAAGGTCGAGGGACGGTCGGTCGCCGCGGAGGACATTCGTGTTCCCGTTTTTGCCGTCGGCACGGAGAGAGACCACATCGCGCCATGGCGCTCGGTCTATAAAGTCCAGATGATGACGGACGGCGACGTCACGTTTGTTCTGACCGTCGGCGGCCATAATGCGGGCATCATCAGCGAGCCGGGGCATGAGGGCCGCTTCTATCATCTGCATGAAAGGAAGCATGGCGACCGTTATATCGATCCTGACGAGTGGCGCGGAGTGGCGCGGCGGGAAGAGGGATCATGGTGGATGTCCTGGGACGGCTGGTTGCGCCGCCACTCCGCGAAGGACAAGATAGCGCCGCCATCTTCCCGCGGCAACTTTGGCGCCGCGCCGGGAACCTATGTTTTGCAGAAGTGATGCCGCTATCCCTTTTCAACCCACAGGGGTGAGGCCTTTTTGTACTTGATCTTTACGGCCGCCCAGGCGACGCGGTGTGCCGTATCCTCGCGGGCGTATTTTTCCCATGCGCTGTTGAAGGCCTGACGGTAGATATCTTGCGCATGCGACGGCAAATGGCCTTTTACGCCGGCGGGAAGCTCGGTGTTCTTTTTGTAGGGCATTATCCTGCCTCGTCTGTCTCATACCTGTCGCGCTCATCGGCGAGAATATCATAAACGCGCTGGATGCGGATGTTGGCAACGTTCTTCCGCAGGTAGCTGTCAACGGGGGCGCAATCGTCCAGCCAGGCTTTCGCCCGCTGTATTTCCACACGGGTGGCGCGGATATGTCCGATGGCGGTGACGGTTTCCTCGTCTATCGGGCCGAGAATGCTTATAATGTCGTGCGCCGTGGCGGGATGTTTTTCAGTGTCGGTCATATGTTCAGTCCATGTAATGCCCGCCGTTGACGGCGATGTTGGCTCCGGTGATGAACGCCGATTTGTTCTCCGCAAGGAAAGAGACCACGTGCGCGACATCCTCCGGCGTGCCGAAACGGCCGACGGGGATCTGGCCCATGATCTGGTTGCGGATATCTTCCGCCACGGCCATAATCATGTCCGTTGCGACGTAGCCCGGCGAAACGGTGTTGACGGTGACGCCTTTTTTGGCCACTTCCTGCGCCAGCGCCTTGGTGAAACCGTGCATGCCTGCCTTGGCGGCGGCGTAATTGGTCTGGCCGAACTGGCCCTTCTGGCCGTTGATGGAGGAAATGTTGACGATGCGCCCGAACCGGTTCTCCAGCATGTCGTTGATGACGGCGCGCGACATGTTGAAGACGCTGTCGAGATCGTTCGAGATGACCTCTCCCCACTGCTGCCGCGTCATCTTGCGCAGGGACGAATCCCGCGTGATGCCGGCGTTGTTGACCAGAACCTGCACGGCGCCCAGGTCGTTGGCGATTTCCTCCGCCGTCGCCAGGCATTGGCTGAAATCCGAAACGTCGCATTTATAAAGGCAGAACATGTAACCCTCGTCTTCCATCTCTTTTTCCCAGAGGCGCGCTTTTTTTTCGTTGCGGTAAGTCGCCGCGACGATATGGCCTGCATCCGACATTGTTCTGCAGATGGCGGAGCCGATGCCGCCCGTGCCGCCCGTCACAAGCACGATGCGCCGGGGCGGCGCCATATATGCAGAAACGGCCCCTCTTGTTGATAAAACGGATTCTTGCAGACGAGCGGGCATGTGGGTGACTCCTGTTTTCGGGTGGCGTGACGGGAAATATAACGGATTCGTTTCGGTTATCATTTGACGGCGCTCAAAGGCGCGGCTTGGCCGCCGAATGTGGCCGCGGAAGGATGGTTTTCAAGATAAGATTGTATGTTCTCTCCCGTCTTGCGCAAAATGTCGGTGACGGTTCCTTTCGTATAAAAGGCGCAATGCGGCGTGACGATGACGTTCTTGTGCCGCAGGAGAGCGTGTGATGCCAGCATGGTTTCGGGATTGTGGTGCCGCAGGGATGATTCGTGCAGCAGAATGGCCTCTTCGCGGATCGTCGGTTCGTCGGGCAAGACATCAAGGCCCGCCGCGCTGACCTTGCCTGTGGCAAGCGCCTGAAGCAGGGACTTCCCGTCGATCGCGCGGCTGCAGGCCGTATTGATGATGATGACGCCGTCTTTCATCAGGGAGAATTCCCTCTCCGCGAGAAGCCGGTCTACGGAAGGCGTATCCGCGACATGCAGGGTGATGACGTCTGATTTTTTCAACAGATCGTCCAGCCCCGTGTATGAAAATCCCAGCTTGACGCTCATATCCATCTTCGGCTGGAGGTCGTTGGCAAGGACGGTCATGCCGAACCCTCTGGCGATGGCGACGGCATGGAGGCCGATCGCGCCGGTGCCGATGACTCCCATCGTCTTGCCCCTGAGATCGTCTCCGCGCAGCCCCTGCAGGGAGAATTCGCCTTCTTTTGTCTGGCGGATCGCCTGCGGCATATGCCGTGTCAGGGACAGCAACAGCGCGAAGACATGTTCCGCCACCGTATTTTCTCCATAGGCGGGCACGTTCATGACGGCAATGAGATGTGCGCGGCAGTAGTCGAGGTCTATATGGTCAAACGTCCGCGAACGGGTGGCGATCAGCCCGAGATGGGGCATCTGCGAGAGCACGTCCGCGCCCAGGTCGGAGTAAATAAAAGTGGATATGATCTTTGCGTTCCCGTAAAGCTTGACGTTGTCGGCGTTGAGCGTTTCTTTGACCGTGTCGTAGTCCACATCGCCGTATAGACCGAGCAGAACTTCCGATTCCTGATCCCCCATTTCGAAAAAAACGGTGTCCGTCATCATTTTCCTGTTCCAGCTTTTTGTTATCGCGGCCTCATTAAAACACAAGTCCGGTAGAGGCAGTTTGACGCCTGTCAAAACGCGCCATCATTTCTGTTTTTCTGGGGGATCGTGAAGTGGAACGTGGTGCCCTGACCTTCGCCCGCGGACTCCGCCCATATCCGCCCGTCATGCTGCCGTATGATTTTTTGGACGATGGCCAGCCCCGAGCCTGTTCCGCCGCCATAAGCGTCACGTGGATGCAGGCGTTTAAACATCTTGAACACGGCATCCAGTTGTTTTTTGGGGATGCCTATGCCGTGATCTCTGACATAAAAGGCGAGTTCTCCCGCTGCGCGCGGGTGGTCGGCTGTGACGCCGATCTCGATCCTGTTGCCCTTGTTATTGCAGTATTTAAGGGCATTTCCGATAAGATTGTAGAAGACTTCCGTGATCCTGATGCGGTCGCAGACAATGACGGGCAGCGGTTGCGGCACCTCGACGAGCGCCTCCGCTTCCCTTATCTTGATGGCGCAAAGGTCGAGAACGGTTTTAACGACCCTGTTTATATCCGTCCTGCCAACGGAGAGACCTGTTCTTTCCAGGCGGGAATAATAAAGCAGCGCGTCGAGCAGTTCTCCCATCCTTTGCGCCGTCTGGAGGACCGTTTGCAGCTTCTCCCGTTGCTCGGCACACAGCGGATGCTCCTGATCTTCCAGTAAAAGACGGGCGAAACTTTGCAGTCCGCGCAGGGGTTCGCGCAGGTCGTGAGAGACAATATGGGCGAAGTCGTCAAGATTGCGGTTGCTTTTCTCCAGTTCCCGCAACTGGCGCTGTTTCTGCTTTTCCGCGTTTTCGCGTGTCGTTATGTCGCGGATGACGCATATACAGGAGTGGGTTCCGTCCTTTTTCATTTTCGTGCCGGAGAGTTCAACCGGGATGATTTTTCCGTTTTTGTGCCGTGCTTGCGTCTTTAAAGGCGTGTCACAGTCGTCCAAATTTCTTATGAAGGTCGATTCCGGCAGCAGAATGCCAACGGCCTGCCCGGCAAGATCTTCCTCTTTATGACCCAGCATCTTTTCAGCCGCGGTATTGGCCATGCGGATCCGTCCATGTTCATCGACCACAATCACGGCGTCGGCGATGGCTTCCAGAATGGATTTCAGGTAGTCCTTCAGCGGGAGTGCGCCGCCCGTCGGCTGCGCGGAAATGATATTTCTGAAACGCGGGAGCTGCGGCGGCGACATAACCGTCTACCTGTTGACCGAATAGCCGCCCATAAAGCAGCTGAGCAGGGTGTCTTTTTCTTTGGAGTCTTCCTGTGCCTGTTCCTTTTCGGCGGCGAGCCTGCGGTTGGCGGCATGCCTTTCGATCGAGAAATCTATGGCATTGTGAATGATTTTCGGGTTGGCGAAGATCATGTCTTTGTTCAGGAAGTCCGCCGCGCCTTCATAAACCATGCGCCGTGCCATACGACGGTCTTGCAGGCCGGTCATGATAATGATGGGCCGCCCGTTCATCCATTCCCTGAATTGTTCGTAAGTGTCTTCCGGCCCGGCGCTGTCCGGCAGGTTGAGGTCCAGCAGCAGGGCGTCCACGGCCTGCGTCTTCAGGACGTTTTTGCCGGCCTCCAGCGTGGAGACGCGCGAAAGCCTGGCCCCTTGCATGTGTTTGCGCACGGCCAATTCGACAAGATGGGCGTCCGTGTCGCTGTCCTCGATCAGGAGGATCTGCAGCGGCCGGGGATCGACGGCTTTCATTTCTTCTTCCATGCGGCTACTGCCCTCTCTCGTACAGTCCCATCAGCTCCGCATGAGCCAGAACATGTCCCGATATGGCCGTCAGCAGCGCCTGGCGCTCGGCATCGGGGGGCAGATCAAGGTCGGTATCCAAAGCGTAAAGCTTGAAAAAATAGCGGTGCTTCCCGTGCCGCGGCGGCGGGCAGGGGCCGCCATACCCTGTCTTGTGGAAGCTGTTGCGCCCCTGGGCGACTTTGTCGGACAAATATTTTTTCGCCGGCATATGTTCACTGATTTGCCGTGCATCAGCAGGTATGTTGTAGACAAGCCAGTGTGACCAGATACCCGCGGGAGCATCCGGGTCGTCCATGGTGATCGCGAAAGACCGCGTCTTCGGCGGCGCATCCTCCCACAGGAGTTCGGGCGAGATGTTTTCACCTTCGCATGTATGCTTCTTGGGAATTTTTCCTTCGTGCTTGAAGGCCGTGTACGTCGTCAGATAATTTTAGACACATGGGGTAAGAATCGTAGGTGTAATTCTGCCTCATCTGGTTACATTTTAAGCGGCGCGCCGTTTGGCGTGCAACTTCTTTCTTAGAGCGAGTGTTTCGCGTTTGATCTCGTTGCGTTTTTTGAGGACAGCGATGTTCCGTCCCGTGAAGACGCATTCCGGCGTCAGGTTGTTCAGGCTTTCATGGTACCTCCTTGTGTTGTAGTGGTTGACGAAGTCGCGCAGCTGCCGTTCGAGGTCGCCCGGCAGGTAATAGTTTTCGAGCAGGATGCGGTCTTTCAGCGTACGGTGCCAGCGCTCGATCTTGCCTTGAGTCTGCGGGTGATAGGGCTTGCCGCGGGTGTGCGCCATCTCGCTGTCTTTCAGCCAGGCCTTCAGCTCCGACGAGACATAGCAGGGTCCGTTGTCGCTCAGGAGACGCGGCCTGTGCCGGACGCTCGCGCTGTCAAGGCCGGTGGCTTCAAGAGCGTCCTGCAGCGTCGCCGCCACGTCAGCCGCGCCCATGGTCCTGCACAACCGCCAGGAGATGATGTAACGCGAGTAGTCGTCCATGACGGTCGAGAGATAATACCAGCCCCAGCCGACGATCTTGATGTACGTGAAGTCCGTCTGCCACAGCTGGTTCACCGCCGTCGTCGGGTTCTGGAACTTGTCCGCCGCCTGCATGACGATGAAGGCGGGCGCGGTGATCAGCCCGCGGCTCTTGAGCAGGCGGTAAACCGTCGATTCAGACAGGTAATACCGCCGGTCCTCCGTAAACCGCACCGCCAGCTCGCGCGGCGAGAGATCAGGCTCGGCAAGGGCAAGTTCCACCAGCTGTTCCGCGACAACCTCCGGCACCTTGTTCCACACAGGGCCGGGATCAGGCCTTTTGTCCTCCAGGCCGTCAAAACCCTCCGCCACATACCGGCCATACCAGTTGTAGAACGTCGCCCGCGGGATGCCGATCTGCCGCAGCGTCCGCGCCACGCCAAGGCTGGATTGCTCCACCGTGCGGATGATCTCCAGCTTCTCCGATGCGCCATACCTCATGTATCGCTCTCCCCATCCGCGAGAACGCTTTTTTTAAGCAGGCGGTTCTCCAGCAGGGCCTCGGCAAGGGCCTCTTTCAGCTGGGCGGATTCCGAGCGCAGCGCCTTCACTTCGTCCGATCCGGCTTCGCGCACCGTGTCCCCGTTCAGCCGCTTCTTCCCGGCCTCCAGAAAGTCCTTGCTCCAGCGGTAATACAGGTTCTGGTGCAGCCCCTCACGGCGGCAGATCTCCGCGATGCTCTCTTCGCCCCTAAGCCCCTGCAATACAATGCGGATCTTGTCTTCCGCCCCAAAATGGCGGCGCGTCTTCCTCTTGATGTCACGCACCGTCTTTTCCACAGCCTCCCGGCCGTCTTCTTTCTGTCTCATCTTCGTTCCCTTCGGTCACTGCGATGAGACAGAATTATCACCTTAGCAATAAGCCCTCAACTGTCTAACAGGCGCTGACGGGGTACAGTCGGAGGAGGATGTGCGGGAGGCCCTATTAAGCCCCTCTTGACCAATGGCGGAAACAGTCCTAAAAATGAGCTATCTTATTGAAGAATAGTCAATAATGACTATTATCCTTGACAGGAATGTACCTTATAAGGTACATTAAAAGCATGGGTGCTAAAATGCAAAGGCAGCTTAAAAAATGTCCGGCGGCATTTTATCAGTCCCCGAATGGGATTGAGCCTGTGCGGGAATGGTTGCAAACGTTTTCTAAAGCCGACCGGACCGTGTTAGGCAAGGATATTGCAACTGTGGAGTATGGCTGGCCCATTGGAATGCCCGTTTGCAAACCTTTGAGCGCGGGGCTTTGGGAAATACGCAGTTCCTTGCCCAGTAAGCGGGAAGCCAGGATCATTTTCTGCGTGCTGAAAGAGCGGATTATCCTTCTGCACGGGTTTATCAAGAAAACGCAGAAGACGCCCGCGAAGGAACTGAAACTGGCGATAAGCCGCAAAAAGGAGATTGAGACATGAAAAAGAAAGAAAAAGGCAAGATCGGTTCATCCTTCGAGGATTTCCTCAAGGAAGATGGCACCTATGAAGAAGTCACCGCCTATGCTGAAAAGCGCGTGCTGGCGTGGCAGATTCAGGAAGCCATGAAAGCCAAAAAAATCACGAAACAAAAAATGGCGGCGCGTATGCACACCAGCCGGACGCAGGTTGACAGACTGCTTGATCCCAAAAACGACAAGATTTCCCTTGAGACTATCCACAGGGCCGCCGCCGCTGTCGGAAAACGCGTGCATATTAGCC
>JAJZFS010000085.1 GCA_021805245.1 Pseudomonadota bacterium
GAGCCGGTGCGCGCGTTGATGTCGGCGCTTTGCAGCTTTTGCGGTTCGGCGACGCCGAGCAACGGCAGATCTGCACAGCCGCGCGCGATGTCGGCGATGTCGGCGACGACGGCGGAGGCGGTGGCGGTGCCGCCCGCGCCCGCGCCGGTGAGCAGGATTTTTCCGGCATGGCCGCCGTCGATGCAGACGGCGTTTTCCGCGCCGTCGATGTGGGCCATCGGGAGATGGGTCGGCACGAGGCACGGCGCGACCGATTGCTCGATGCCCCGCGGCGTGCGGCGCGCGATGCCGAGCAGTTTGATGCGGTAGCCGAGCTCGCCCGCGAAGGCGATGTCCTGTGCCGTGATCTCGCGGATGCCCTGCGTGCGCACGGCGGCTGGATCAGGCGTGCAGCCGAAGGCGAGGCCGGAGAGAATGGCGAGCTTGTGCGCGGCGTCGACGCCGTCGATATCGAACGCGGGGTCGGCCTCGGCATAGCCTTTGTCCTGCGCTTCCCGCAGCACAGCGGCGAAGCTGCCGCCCGTGCTGCGCATTTGCGAAAGGATGAAATTGCAGGTGCCGTTGAGGATGCCGTAAACGGCGTTGATGTTGTTGGCGGCGAGGCCTTCGCGCAGGGTCTTGATGACGGGAATGCCGCCCGCCGCCGCCGCTTCGTAGGACAGCGTGCCCTTGCCGCTTTTGAGCAGGGCGAGAATTTCGCCGCTGCGCGCCGCCAGCAGCGCCTTATTGGCGGTGACGACATGCTTGCCGTTGACGAGGGATTTTTTGATAAGATCGAAGGCCGCGCCTTCCGCGCCGCCCATCAGTTCGACCACCACGTCGACGTTTGCGTCGTCCGCCAGGGCGACGGGGTCGTCATGCCATTTCACTTTGGAAACGTCGATGCCGCGGTTTTTGGCTTTGTCACGCGCGGAAACGGCGGTGACCGTGACGGGGCGCTGCAGACGCGCACCCAGCAGTCCGGCGTTGTCTTCCAGCAGTTGGAAAACAGCCGCGCCCACGATACCCAGTCCCGCGATCCCGATTTTCAGCGGAGCGTTCATGCCTTAATCTCTTT
Source organism: Pseudomonadota bacterium (assembly GCA_021805245.1). Classification (GTDB taxonomy): domain Bacteria; phylum Pseudomonadota; class Alphaproteobacteria; order Micavibrionales; family UBA2020; genus PALSA-926. The sequence continues at coordinate 1,058 of JAJZFS010000085.1, forward strand.
CGTGCCGGCGCGTCCTTGCGCGCCGGTCAGTTTTATTAAAAAATCAGTTCGCGTCCAGAAAGACGTCCGCACGCTGGTCCGCAGACTGCTGCGACATGCCGTGCAGGTCTTCAGCGGGCTCGGTCGCGCCGACCGACCTGGTCGTGACCACGCGCCGCGCCGCGCCCGCGCCGATCAGCACATGCGAAACGGCCTCGGCGCGCTTTTTGCCCATGCTGTAGTTGGCGATTTGTTTGCTTATCCCGCTGCCTTTGCCCGCGACTTCGTTGCTGGAATGGCCGACGACGGTCAGGGTGTACATATCGCTTTGGCGGAGCAGCGAGCGCACCAACTCGCGCAGGTTCTCCCTGTCGGCCGCTGCGACCTTGGCCGACCCGTAGGGGAAGTAGACCTGCTCGACGCGCGCGTTCCTGTAGCCGCTGCCCAAGTGATGCCGATATTGCTGGCTCATTCTGTCCACGCTCGTGTAGGGCGCCATGTCGCCGTTCACCGGATAAACCTCCACGCTCGTGTTGTACTCGACCGGCGGCGGCATGATGACGACCGTCGGAGCGCGGCTTTTTGTAGCGCTATAGCTGCCGAGATGACTCCAGATCAGGTTTTGGTAATTGTTCAGCGGGTACGGATACGGGGTCGGCGGCACGTTCTCCGCTTGTTGCTGCGGGGCGGGCGGCGGTGACGGCGCGGCGTAGTCTTCCTGCTGCGGAGCCGGCGCGGGCTGCTGCATCGCTTGCGGCGCCGCGGGTTCTTGTTGCGGTGCGGGCGCTTGCTGCTGCATCTGGTCGGACTGATCCGTCGGATAGCCGGTCGGCACATTCCCCAAGACCGAAGAGGGGGAGCCGCCGTGCGCCCAACTGAGGGTGCTGTGCACATCATGGTCGATACTGCTGCAGGAGGCGAGGATGCTCACACTGAGGAGCGCAACGGTAACCGCGATCTTTTTCATACTGTGGGCCTTATATTTGCTGAATCAGTTAAATAAACCGGTCAGCGCGTAGTGTGGCCTAAATCGCTGCAATCTTCAACTTTTACAATGCGTTATTTGGGCGTTATTTGGGGAGCATTTTGTATTGGCATAACTACAATCTCGGCATTTTTTCATGTATATCAGTTTTATACCAAAAATTCCTGTCACAGCACTTTAAGAGAAGAATCCGCTACAAAAAAAAGACGCCCGGCGAACCGGACGTCCTTTTTTGCAACTGTGTGCGGAAAAGCGTCTTGAACAGAGCAAACCGCCGTCGCGCGTGTATCCACGCGCTCGGGCTTTGCTTTAACGCTTGACCCACTGCGTGCTGCGGCGTGCTTTGTGACGACCGTACTTTTTACGTTCGACCACGCGGCTGTCGCGGGTGAGCAGGCCGGCTTTTTTCAGCGTCAGGTGCAGGCCCGGCTCGAAGTTGACGAGGGCGCGGGACAGACCGTGGCGCACGGCGCCTGCCTGACCGGACAGCCCGCCGCCGGAGACGACGCATTTGACGTCAAACTGGCCGGTGCGGTTGGTCAGTTCAAACGGCTGGTTGATGACGAGACGCTGCGTGCCGCGCGCGAAGTATTGCGCGATGTCGCGGCCGTTGACGATGATCTTGCCCGAACCGCGGGAGACCCAGACGCGTGCGACAGCGTCCTTGCGGCGGCCGGTGCCGTAGGCACGGCCTTTGGCGTCCAGCTTTTGCACGCGTTCGGCAGATGCGGTTCCAATGGCCGTTGCCGTGCCTGCTGCGGCGGCGGTAACAGAGGTTTTGTGTTCCGCCGCTTTTTCCGCGACGGCGGATTTGAGATCGGAAAGGGATGTTTTGGTGGTCATTGTGTTTAAGCCCTCTTGTTCTTGGGGTTCATCGCGGCGACGTCGAGCACTTCGGGATTTTGTGCTTCGTGGTCGTGTTTCGGACCGGCGAAAAGGCGCAGGTTCGTCATTTGCTGACGGGCGAGCGGGCTTTCCTTCGGCATCATGCGGCGCACGGCGTTTTCGATCACGCGCTCGGGATAATCACTCTCGAGAATCTGGCCCTTGGAACGGCCCTTGATGCCGCCCGGAAAGCCGGTGTGCCAGTAGAAGACGTCGTTCTGCTTCTTGCGGCCGGTGATGCGGACTTTCTCTGCATTGATGACGATGACATTGTCGCCGCAATCGATATGCGGGGTGAACATCGGTTTGTGCTTGCCGCGCAAACGCATGGCGATGATGCTGGCGAGGCGGCCGAGCGCGATGCCTTCCGCGTCGATCAGAAGCCATTTTTTCTCGACTTCCGTCGGTTTGGCTGAATAGGTTTTCATGGTTCTTTTCCTGTTTTATAAGCGTTTTGGTCGCAGAGTTATGCGCGATTATGGCGCGCCCGTCAATGGAAATGTGGAAAAAGTTGATAAATATATTTAAATCAATTAGTTAATATGTGGTATAATAATACCAAATAGCTAACCGCTTGTTATTCTTGCGTGCAGAGCGGCTCGGAGGTCGTCTCGTTCGGCCAGACCTGCTCTGCCCAGCGGCGGACGGTGCCGGGGCTCATCTCGGCGGCTTTCGTGACATGTCCTTCATACTGGTTGCAGAAATCCACCGTGCTCATGTCGATCGCCATGCGCGAGATGTTGTTGGCCATGTTTGTGCGCAGTTTATCGAGCCTTCTCTGCGGCTGCTCCACGCCTTCGTCCTGATAGTGGCGGAGGAGGATTTCGCTATAATCGTCAATCAACGCGGCATTGTTGATGTCGAATTCCTGATATTCGTTATAGATCTGCCGCCCGCCCGGCATTTTGATGCAGGTGAGGCCGATGACCATCATTTCGCTATGGATTCGCAGGCCCTGTTCGGCCTCGAACTGAAGCGCGTTGTAGCACGCCATTGCTGGCGCGGCCGACATAAACAACAAGGCAATACTTGCCGACAGGATGAACTTTTTCATGTCCGAAAAAGATGGCAGAGCCGTAAGCATTAATCAAGTCTGTTACATAAAAAATCTGGACAATCCGGCAGGGAATATGATTAATAAGCCCGATGGACAAAAAGAAATTATATATCAAGACCTGGGGCTGTCAGATGAACGTTTACGACAGCCAGAAGATGGCGGACGTGCTGTTTCCGCTTGGCTATACGCCTGTGGACGCGCCGGACGACGCCGACCTGATGATCCTCAACAGCTGCCACATCCGCGAGAAGTCGACTGAAAAGGTCTTCTCCGACCTTGGCCGTCTGCGTGACATCAAAGAAGAACGGGCGGAGCAGGGGCGCAAGCCGCTGATCGCCGTCGCAGGCTGCGTGGCGCAGGCGGAGGGCGATGTGATTTTGAAGCGCGCCAAATATGTGGACATGATTTTCGGCCCGCAAACCTACCATCTGCTGCCGGAGATGGTCTTGCAGGCCAACGGCGGCGAGCGCGTCATTAATACGGACTTCCCCGCTGAATCGAAGTTCGACCATCTGCCCGAAGCCACCACCGGAAGCCCGTCGGCGTTTTTGTCGGTGCAGGAAGGCTGCGACAAGTTTTGCACCTTCTGCGTCGTGCCTTATACACGGGGCGCGGAATTCTCCCGCCCGCCGGAGCAGGTGATCGAGGAAGCGAAACGGCTTGCGGGGCAGGGCGCGAAAGAAATCACCCTCCTCGGGCAAAACGTCAACGCATACCATGGGGCTTATCACGGTGAAAACCACGATCTTGCCGATTTGATCGCCGCCGTCGCGGAGATCGACGGCATCGCGCGCATCCGCTACATGACCTCGCACCCGCGCGACATGAACGGCCATCTCATCGAAGCGCACCGCGACATTGAAAAGCTCATGCCGTTTCTGCATCTGCCGGTGCAGAGCGGCTCCGACCGCATCCTCGAGCGCATGAACCGCAAACACACGGCGGCGGAATATCTCGATATCATCACAAAAATCCGTGCCGCGCGTCCGGACATCGCCTTGAGTTCCGATTTCATCATCGGCTTCCCCGGCGAGACGGACGAAGACCATCAGGCGACGATGGACCTCGCGGAAAAGGTCGGTTACGCCTCCTGCTACTCGTTCAAATACAGCCCGCGTCCCGGCACGCCCGGCGCGGTGATGGACGGCGTGGTTCCCGAAGCGGTCAAGGATAAACGCCTGCAGGAATTGCAGGCTTTGCTCTTCGCGCAACAGACGCGCATCAATGAATCCATGGCGGGCAAGGTGCTGCCCGTGCTGTTCGACCGCAAGGGGCAAAAGCCGGGGCAGCTGCTCGGCAAGACGCCTTACATGCAGTCGGTCTATGTCGACGCCCCCGAAAGGCTGTTCGGAGAGATCGTCGACGTCGCAATCGCCCGCGCCTTCCAGAACGGCCTCGCGGGCAAGATTGTCACAGTTGAAGAAATTCTTCCCAAAAAATCTGCATAAATCTCATAAATATGTTAATGAAATCACCTGCTTGTAAACAAATGTTTAACATTTGGTGATAAACTGAGAATGAGGTATGACGTCTCTTTGTATACAGATCGGAGTCCGCATTTGAACAAGCAAGCCGTTCGGCGCATCGGGATGCAATTCGACGACAACACGCTGGTACCGCAACTCTTCGGCGAGCACGACAGAAATCTCGCCCAGATCGAGGAAGAACTCGACGTCGAGATTTCCGCGCGTGGCAACGAGATCGTCGTCACCGGCGAAAAACTCAAGCTCAAAATGGCACAGACGGTTTTCGACGTGCTGTGGGACAGGCTGACCAGCGGCCTCTCCGTCGGCAAGGAAGACGTCTCCGCTGCGTTGCAGGTTGCCTTAAGTCCGATGGACGCGACCATGCGCAACGTCGCCAAGGCCGCGCTGAAAGAGCCGCACATCAAAGCCAAGAACAAAACCATCTCGGCGCGCACGCCGAAACAGGCGGAATATCTCGACGCCATCCGTAACAATGCGCTCGTCTTCGGCCTCGGCCCCGCGGGCACGGGCAAAACGTTCCTCGCCGTCGCGCAGGCCGTGACGCTGCTGATGTCGGGCGCGATCGACCGCCTGATCCTCTGCCGCCCCGCCGTCGAAGCGGGCGAGCATCTCGGCTTTTTGCCCGGCACGATGCAGGAGAAGATCGACCCCTACCTGCGCCCCGTTTACGACGCGCTGCACGACATGATGCCGCCCGACCAGATCGCACGCCGGTTTGCCGACGGCACCATCGAGATCGCGCCGCTGGCCTTCATGCGCGGGCGCACGCTCTCGGACGCGGCCATCGTTCTCGACGAAGCGCAAAACACCACGGTCGCGCAGATGAAAATGGCGCTGACGCGCATCGGCGAGGGCAGCCGCATGATCATCACCGGCGACCTGTCGCAAACGGACTTGCCGCACGGCTCGAAATCGGGTTTACAGGACGCGGTGGAGGTTTTGCGCGGCGTCAAGGATACGGCCTTCATCGAATTCGGCGAGGCGGACGTCGTGCGCAGCCGCATCGTCAAGCATATCGTCGAAGCTTACGACAAGAGGGACAGAATGAAATGAGACGCATCACCGTGAACATCGACAAGGCCTCGGCCAAATGGAACCGCGCTTTTCCGCTGATGCCGGCGAAGATCGCGGCCGCGGCCACGGAGACTTTTCTGCAGGCGAAAAAGCCCGCCGCGTTCGGCCGCCGCCGTTTCGATGTCAACGTCGTGCTCACCGACGATTCGAACGTCAGGACGCTCAACAAAAACTATCGCGGCAAAAACAAGCCGACCAACGTGCTGTCGTTCCCGCAGTTCAACCTGCAGAACTTCCGCCGCGCAACGCTGGACATCTATCCGCCCAAGAGTGACGTGCCGCTGGGCGATATCGTGCTGGCCTTCCAGACAATCCGCGCCGAATGCAACGAGCAGGACAAGAGTCTGGAAAATCACGTTATCCACCTGATCGTCCACGGAATCTTGCATCTCTTGGGCTACGATCATATGCGCACGCTGGAAGCCGAGGCTATGGAAAAACTAGAGTGTGACATTCTCGCGTCTTTGGGGTATCCTGATCCCTATCATGAGAAGAGCCGCCTTAAGAAGATCAAGCATTAAGCCCATGGAAGACGACGGCCCGCAACATTCGCACATGCCCGACGAGGAGGACGACAAAAGCCTGATCGACTGGGTCAGGCGGCTGCTGCCGATGCGCACCAGCAACGACGACAGCTTGCGCGAGGCCATCGAAGAACTGATGGAGGAAGAGGAGGATGCGCCGCAGTCCGCCGTCGCGCGGCATGAGCGCAAACTCATCACCAACATTCTGCAACTGCGCGACCTGCCCGTCGTCAAGGTCATGGTGCCGCGCGTGGACATCATGGCGCTCGAGTTGAATGCGCCGCGCGAGGAGCTGGTCAAGCTGCTCACCGAACGTCCGCACAGCCGCATCCCCGTTTACAAGGGCGACCTCGACAACATCATCGGCTACGTTCACATCAAGGACATCGTGGCGCATATCGCCGACGGGCATTCCTTCGAGCTGAAGGACCTCATGCGCAACGTGCTGGTCGTCTCGCCCTCGATGCGCGTGCTGGATCTGCTGATGCAACTGCGCCAATCGAAGGTGCATATCGCCTTCGTGGTGGACGAGTTCGGCGGCATCGACGGGCTGATCACCATCTCGGACCTGATCGAGGCCATCGTCGGCGAAATCGACGACGAATACGCCTTCGATATCGACCCGCAACTGAT
>JAJZFS010000031.1 GCA_021805245.1 Pseudomonadota bacterium
GTAGGCGAGGCGGCGTTCTTCCTCCAGCCCCGCGATGCCGTTTTCATCCATCGCGCGCTGGTTGGGGAAGAGGCCTTCTTCCCAGCCGGGCAAAATCACCGCGTCGAACTCGAGGCCTTTGGCGGCGTGATAGGTCATGATGGTGACCTGTTCGTCGCCGGTGTTGTCGTCGGAATCCATCACCAGCGAGACATGTTCGAGGAACATGTCGAGGTTGTCGAATTCGTTGAGGGCGTTCACGAATTCTTTGAGGTTTTCGAGCCGTCCCGCCGCTTCCGGCGATTTGTCGGCCAGCCACATCGCGGTGTAGCCGCTCTCATCGAGCACGATCTGCGCCAGTTCCACGTGCGACATCTCGCGCAGGAGCACGCGCCAGCGCTCGAAGCTTTCCATGAAGGTCTTGAGCCGTTCCTTGGTTTTGCCGGTCAGCTCGTCGGTCTCCAGCATCATGCCGAGCGCGTTCGGGAGCGACGTCTGGCGGCTGCGGGCGATAGTATGGATTTTAGAAACCGTGGTGGCACCGATGCCGCGCTTGGGCACGTTGATGATGCGCTCGAAGGCGAGATCGTCGTCCGGCTGGGCGATGAGGCGCAAGTAGGCGATCGCGTCGCGGATTTCCTGCCGTTCATAGAAACGCATGCCCGCAAGGACTTTGTGCGGAATGGCTTCCTTGATGAAACGCTCTTCAAAGGCGCGGGTCTGGTGTGCGGCGCGGACAAGCACCGCGATCTCGCTGAGTTTCGTGCCTTTGCGCTGGAGGTCTTCTATCATTTCCGCGGCGGCGGCCGCTTCCTGCATGCCGTCCCATACGCCGCGGATGATAATTTTGTGGCCTGGGTCGCCGGCGCTCCACAGTTCCTTGCCGAGGCGGCTCTGATTGTGGGCGATGACGCCGTTGGCGGCGGAAAGAATATGTCCGGTCGAGCGGTAGTTCTGTTCGAGGCGGACGATCTTGGCGCCCGGAAAATCTTTTTCGAATTTGAGAATATTGCCGATGTCCGCACCGCGCCAGCCGTAGATCGACTGGTCGTCGTCGCCGACACAGCAGATGTTTTTGTGTTTTTGCGCGAGCAGGCGCAGCCAGAAATATTGCCCCGTGTTGGTGTCCTGATATTCATCGACCAGAACGTATTTGAACTTTTCCTGATATTTGACGAGGATGTCTTCGTGCGCCTTGTCGCGGAAGATGGTCAGCACATGCAGTAACAGATCGCCGAAGTCGGAGGCGTTGAGAATTTTTAACCGTTCCTGATAGGCGCGGTAGAGGCCGAGCAACCGCCCATCGGCGAAGTGTCCCGCCTCATCTTTTGGCACCTGATCGGGCGTCCAGCCTTTATCTTTCCATTTCTGGATGACGTTGATCAAAAGCCGCGGCGGCCATTTTTTCGTGTCGATGTTTTCCGCTTCCTGCAACTGCTTGAGAAGACGGATCTGGTCGTCCTCGTTGAGAATGGTGAAGTTGGATTTTAGTCCCACGATCTCCGCGTGCCGCCGCAGCATCCTTGCGGCGAGGGAGTGGAACGTGCCGAGCCACCAGCCTTCCACCGGTTGCCCGAGCATCTCCGAGACGCGGCGCTTCATCTCCGCCGCTGCTTTGTTGGTAAAAGTGACGGCGAGAATTTGCGATGGGTAGGCGCGCCCCGTCGCCAGCAAATGGCCAAGACGGGTTGTCAGAACACGGGTTTTTCCGGTGCCCGCGCCCGCCAGCACCAGAACCGGGCCGTCGAGCGCCTCGACAGCCTCGCGCTGTGCCGGATTCAGGGTTTCAAGATATGAAAAACCGGCGGGTGCCTGTTCGGAAATATTTGTTGTCATGTGACCAGCTTATAGCAGAGAAGGCTATCCGTTGCCGCAAAAATGTGATTTTATATCGGGGCAGTCTTGCCGCGCATCATGTATGGCGGCACAGTCACTGCGACAAGAATTTCTGCCCAACAAGGAGATTGATCATTATGGGTAAGCGCATTTTAAGCATGTTGGCCGTTTCTTCCCTGTTGCTGGTTGCGGCCTGTAGCCACCAGAACAGCGATATTGGTGCGGTCGACACCAACGGCTCGACGCCGCCGGCCAGCCTCACCACCCCGTCTTCGTCCGTGACGCAAGCGGGCTTGTCGCAAACGCAAGGCCCGGTAGCGGGCTCGGAGCAGGACCTCGTCGTCAACATCGGCGACCGCGCCTTCTTCGCCACCAACAAATACGACCTCAGCCCGCAGGCTCGCGCGACCATCGAGAAGCAGGCGCAATGGCTGAAGCAATATCCGAACGTCAACGTCGTCATTCAGGGCTATTGCGACGAGCGCGGCACCGAGGAATACAACCTCGCGCTCGGCGAGAAGCGCGCCGTCGCGGTGCGCAACTATCTTGTCGCGCTGGGCATCGACCCGTCGCGTCTGCAAACGATCTCCTACGGCAAGGAACGTCCGGCTGTGCTGGGCAGCAATCCGCAAGCCTGGGCGCAGAACCGCCGCGGCGTTCTGGTTGTCCAGTAATCTTGTAGAAGACGATGGTCCGTTCCTTTTTAAAAGGCAAAACAAGGCTCCTGCTTATCGCAGGCGCCTTGTTTGCCGTTTGCTGTGTTGCGCCGGCGCGCGCGCAGATGGACGCCGCAAGCGCGGCGGATAACGGACAACTTCTCAACCGCATCAACGAGCTGCAAAATCAGGTGCAGACCTTAAGCCGCGCGGTCTATCAGGGCAACAAGGCTGCGATAACGGAGCTGGCGGCGGACGCCGCAAAGCAGCCGAATGGCACAAGCATGAGTCCGGCGGCGCTGTCGGATTTCTACACGCGCATCACCGCGCTGGAGAACGAGCAGCAAGCCCTGACGGGGCAGATCGAGAAGCTCGGCTTTCAGATGCAGCAGCTGACGACCCGTGTCAACCGCATGCAATCGGATACGGATGAGCGTTTCCAGCAGCTCGGACAGAACGCGCCGGTGAACGGTGGGACCGCTACGGCGGGTAACGGCACCCCTGTTACGGCGGCGGCCACCGTACCTCCGGTGTCGACGGCCGCGCCGCCAGACGGCTCCGCCACCACAAATGGTTCCTCTCCGTCCGCGCAGAGGCAAAACCAAACGTTGGGACAGGGCAAGGTGCAGGTGCAGTCCCAGACGCTGGGCACGCTCGGCGGTCAAAAGGGCGCGCAAACACTCTACGAGAGCGCCTTTTCCGACGTGCGCGCCCACAAATACGCCGCCGCCCAGTCCAAGTTCGAAACTTTCCTGCAACAGTATCCGGACAGCCATCTTTGCGCCAATGCCGAATACTGGATGGGCGAGATTTATTATGCGCAAGGCAAATACAAAGAGGCCGCGCGCACCTTCGCCACGGGCTATCAAAAATATCCCAAGAGCAGCAAGGCAGAAGACAGCCTTTACAAGCTCGGACTGTCGCTCTCCAAGATGGACAGGGTCAACGATGCCTGTCTGTCTTTAAAGCAAATCCACAGGGATTTCCCTGACGATATGGGGCCTCTCTATCAAAAAGCGCAGGCTGCGCTCACAAGACTCAACTGCCATTGACATAACGGACTATTCAGGATAGTTTTTCTCCCTGCTACCTCGACGGGAGACTTCGCTTGGATAAATTCAGAAATTTCGAACATCTGGCGCGCCATAACGAAGAAGGCGTGGACTACGACATCGTCGTGCGCAAAGTGCAGGGCAGCAAAGTCGCCATCGTCGCGCCGCACGGCGGCAAGATGGAGTGGAGCACGGGCGACATGGCGGCGGACATCGCCGGCAAAGAGCACAGCTTTTATATTTTCAAGGGGCTGAAGGACAACGCCTTCTATGAACTGCATGTGACAAGCGCGCATTTCGACGAGCCCCGCTGCCTTCACCTTCTGGCCAAAGCGGACGTGACGGTGACCATTCACGGCTGCCGCGCCGCCGAGCCTGTCGTTTACATGAGCGCGCGCGACAAAACGCTGCAATCGAAGCTGAAGGCCGCCTTCAACAAGGCGGGCGTGCGCGCCGTTTCCGACAACAGCCACAAATATCAGGGCGGCAAAAACCCGCAAAATATCTGCAACCGCAATCGCTCGGGGCAGGGCGTGCAACTGGAGTTCAGCCGCGGCATCCGCGACAATCCCCGTCTGATGGAAAAATGCGTGCAAGCCGTGCGCGAGGGACTAAAACCCTAGAGTGCCGGTTTGTCCGTCGGTTTGTTCGCCGTTTTGGCAGGCTTGTTGAGTTCCTTTTCGTATTGGCGAATTTCTTTGGACAGAGCCACAAGCGCGGCGTTGTCGTTGGCGGCCGAGGCGGCATTGAAGGATGTCAGCAGCGTTTTTTCCACTTCGTCCAGTAGCGGGTTTCCGGCGACGAGACCTGTGTTAGACTGCGTATTGATCGCTTTTTCGCATTTGCGGAACTCGCGCGCGAGGTCGGCGAGCTCGACGCCGTCGCCTTGTTTGGCGCCGGTCGCTTTAATGGCCTTTTTGAGGCCTTCCTGCACGAGTACCAAAGTGGTGTTGCCGTTGAAAATGAGACCTGACATGGCGAATTCCTCTTTTAAAAATGTACTGTCCGATGCGGTGATGGTATATCGATTCTGATATTATGTCAATAGAAAGCTGTCCCATTGAGGGCATGCGGCGCAGGCGCAAAAAAAAGCCCCGCCGTTTGACGGGCGGGGCTGATCTAAAAAGTTCAGTAAATTAAATTACATAAGACGCTTAAGGATCTCCATCGGCAGCGGCAGAAGGATGGTTTTGGTCTTGTCGTCCGCGATGTCCTGTACGGCGGCCAGATAGCGTAGCTGCATCGCGCCGGGGTCGGTCGCGAGGGTGCGTGCGGCTTCGACCAGCTTGGCGGCGGCCTGTTGTTCGCCTTCCGCGCTGATGATCTTGGCGCGGCGTTCGCGTTCCGCTTGCGCCTGACGGCCGATGGCCTGAATCATCGAGGGGTCAATGTCGATGTTCTTGAGCTCGACGGAGGAGACTTTGATGCCCCACTGTTCGGTGCTTTCATCAAGCAGGGTGCGGATGTCGGTGGAAAGCTTGTCGCGCTCGCCGAGAATTTCATCGAGCTCGTGCTTGCCGAGGACGGCGCGCAGCTTGGTCTGCGAAAGTTCCATGATGGCCTGAACGTAGTTTTCGACCTGGTTGATCGCCTTGTTGACGTCGGTGACGCTGAAGTAGACCACGGCGTTCACCTTGACCGAGATATTGTCGCGCGAGATCACGTCCTGACTGGGAACGTTCATCGTCCGCACGCGCATGTCGACGCGCATCATGCGCTGGACGAGCGGGATCAGGACGACAACGCCCGGGCCTTTCGGCGGCGAGGAACGGCCAAGGGTATAAACAACACCCTTCTGGTATTCCGGCAGAATGCGGAAGACCATGGGAACAAAGATGATCAGAAATACGACGAGTACGCCGAGGCCGCCCATGTAAAATTCTCCTTATGTTGAAACAGATTGGTTTGGTTCGATGGTGATGCAAAGTCCGTTTACCGCGGTAACCTTTACTTTATCGCCTTTTTGAAGCTTGCAGACAACAGGACTTTCGGCCTTCCATAACGCGCCGTTGACGTGCACCGCGCCTTCTTTTCCGTTCCACTCGACGACTTTTCCGGTTATACCGACCATCGTTTCAGGGCCGACGGTGGAGGGCCTTGTGCGATCCTTGATGAGGATGGCGAGTATGAAGGAAAGAAAGCCGAGGCTGAGCAGCGTCACAAGCCCGATCAGCCAGTAGGATACGCTGAAGCCGGGCACGTTGAACATGAGGACGCTGCCGATGGCGAAGGCCGCCGCGCCGCCTACGCCGAGCACGCCGATCGTCGGCATAAAGGCCTCCGCCGTCATGCAACTGAGGCCGAGCAGGATCAGCGCGACGCCCGTGTAATTGACCGGCAGAATGTTCATGGCATAAAGCCACAGCAGAATGCAGACCGCCCCGGTGATGCCGGGGAAGATCGCACCGGGATGCGAAAACTCGATAATAATGCCCCAAAAGCCGATGATCATCAGCAGGTAGGTGATGTTGGGGTCGGTGATGGCCGCGAGCAGTTGCGCGCGCCAGCCGCCCTTGTGATAGGTGACAGCCGCGCCGGCGGTGCGCAGCGTGACGAGCTGTTCGCCGACTTTGACTTGCGTGCCGTCGATCTTCTTCAGCAGGTCGGGAATATTGTCCGCCATGACGTTGATGACGTGTTTCTTCAAGGCTTCGGACGCCGTCAGGCTGACGGACTGGTTGACGGCCATTGCCGCCCAGCCCGCGTTGCGCCCGCGCATGTCGGCAAGGCTGCGGATGTAGGCGGAAGCGTCGCTGGCTATTTTCTTTTCAAGCACGGATTGCGGCTTTGCGCCCGGCTGGCCCATCATGATCGGCGTCGCCGCGCCGAGGTTGGTGCCGGGTGCCATCGCGGCGATCTCGCCCGCGTACATGATATAGGTGCCCGCGCTGGCGGCATGTGCGCCCGAGGGGCCGACATAGGTCACGACCGGCACGGGCGAGGCGATGATGTCCTGCACGATCTTTTTCATACTGTCCATCAGGCCGCCGGGCGTATCAAGCTCGATGACGAAGACGTTGGCGTTCTGCGCCGCGGCCTTTTTCAGTTGTGCATGGATGAAATCTGCTGAGGCGGGCGTGATGTCCTGCTGCACGCGGATGACATAGGCCTGCGGCGCCACCGATCCGGCCTGCGCCGCCTGCACGGACAGGAACGACAGAAGAGCAAGGAGAGTGCCGAGTAGAAATTTTTTCATGCGCTTGCCGCCATTTTCGGTTTCAATGCGTCGAGTTCCTTGAGCAGCGTCGTGCCCATGCTGGAAGTGGAAAGCTTCTGGCAGTCCTTGCCGCCGTCCGTCGGCATGATGTCGGCGGTGCGGTAGCCTTTGGCGAGAACGCTTTCGACCGCCGCTTCCAGCAAGTCCGCCTCTTTGGCGAGGTTGAAGGAATAGCGGTACATCATCGCGACCGAGAGAATGGTGGCGAGCGGGTTGGCGATGTTTTTGCCCGCGATGTCCGGCGCGGAGCCGTGGATTGGCTCGTACAGCGCGGCGCGTCTGCCATCGGCTTTAACCGCGCCCAACGAGGCGGAAGGCAGCATGCCGAGCGATCCCGTCAGCATCGCCGCTTCGTCGGAGAGGATATCGCCGAACAGATTGTCGGTGACGATGACGTCGAACTGCGCGGGGTTACGCAGGAGCTGCATCGCACAGTTGTCGGCGTACATGTGCGAGAGCGTAACGTCTTTATATTCGGCGGCATGGAGCGCGGTTACTTCCTCGCGCCACAGCTTGCCGGATTCCATCACGTTGGCCTTTTCGCAGGAGGTGACTTTTTTATTGCGCTTGCGGGCGAGCTCGAAAGCGACTTTGGCGACGCGGATGATCTCGTGCGTGGTGTAAACCTGCGTGTTGACGCCCTTGCGCTCGCCGTTTGGGAGCCTTTCGATGCCGCGGGGCTCGCCGAAGTAAACGCCGCCGGTCAGTTCGCGCACAATCAATATGTCGAGGCCCTTGACCACTTCGGGCTTGAGCGTCGAAGCGTCGATCAGCGCGTCGAAGACTTTCGCGGGGCGGAGGTTGGCGAAAAGGTCGAGTTCCTTGCGCAGTTTCAGCAATCCCGCTTCGGGGCGCAGCGCGTAATCGACCTTGTCCCATT